>CAYTJE010000030.1:0-18172 GCA_964437855.1 uncultured Anaerolineales bacterium
CCGCGACCACGCCAGCGCCTTCGGTATGGTTACGGGCCACGCGGCCTCCGGCAAGACTGGGGACCCGCTCGACTGGGATGCCCTCGCGCGCTGGCCCGGCACGCTCGTCTTCTTCATGGGCGTCGCGAACCTCGGCCGCATCTGTCAGAACCTCGCGGACGCCGGCGCCGACGCCGACACCCCCGCCGCCGCCATCCGATGGGGCACGACACCCCGCCAGACCACGCTCGTCGGCACGCTGGCCACGCTGCCCGACCGCGCGGCCGAGGCGGGCCTGGAACCGCCGGCGGTCATCGTCGTCGGCGGCGTCGTGGGGCTGCGGGACCGGCTGGCGTGGTTCGAGGCGCGGCCGCTGCTGAGCCGGCGGGTGCTCGTGACGCGTGCGCGGACCCAGGCGTCGCGGCTCGTCGCGCGGCTCGATGCGCTCGGCGCCGAGGCCGTAGAGGCACCCGCCATCCGCATCGAGCCGCCCGAAGACCGCGGCCCGCTCCTCGCCGCCGCCCGCGAGGCCGCCGACTTCGACTGGATCGTCTTCACGAGCGTCAACGGCGTGGACGCCTTCTTCGACGCCCTCAGCGAAGCCGGCCGCGACGCCCGGGCGCTGGCCGGCGTCCGGGTGGCCTCCATCGGTCCCGCCACGAGCGAGCGGCTGACGGCTCGCGGCATCCGGGCCGATCTCCAGCCGGCGACGTACACCGGCGCGGCCGTGGCCGAGGCGCTGGCCAAGGCCGCCGACCTCCGCGGTGCCGCCGTCCTCCTTCCGCGTGCCGACATCGCCCCGCCCGACCTGGCCGACGCCCTCGCCGCCCGCGGCGCCCGCGCCACCGAGGTAACCGCCTACCGCACGGTGCCCGACGACGCCGGCGGCCGCGCCGCCGCCGAGGCCCTGCAAGCGCGGCGGGCGGACTGGATCACCTTCACGAGTTCCTCCACCGTGCGGAACCTGCTCGACGCGGTGGGCGTCGAGGCGGTCCGGGCCTCGGGCGCGCACCTGGCGAGCATCGGGCCCACCACGTCCGCCGCGCTGCGCCAAGCGGGTCTGGAACCGACCATTGAGGCGGCCGAGCACACGATTCCCGGCCTCGTCGCCGCCATCCTGAAACACGAGGGCGCAACCTGAGTTTTACACGGTGGGGCTCCGTACCCACCGCGCGAGAAGCCACACGATTGCCGCTCGGCGGTCCTCCTGGGCTGCCGCGCAAGAATCCACAAGATCCCGCGCGGTGTATCTCCTGATGCACCGCGCGGGGACACGGATAGCGCGGCGGGTGCGGAGACCCGCCGCGCAAGAATGCCGGCTGCCGCGCGGAGATGAATATGGACGACCTCGACAAGCGCATCCTGACCGAGATACAGACCAATCTCCCGCTGGCCGAGCAGCCCTTCGACGGGCTGGCCGAGCGGATGGGCCTCGCCCCCGACGACCTGCTGGCCCGCATCCGCCGGCTGGCCGAGGGCGGACGCATCCGCCGCATCGGCCCCGTCTTCGACTCACAGCGGCTGGGCTACACCTCCACGCTCGTCGCCGCCCGCGTGCCCGCCGGTCGCCTGGACGAGGTGGCCGAGCACGTCAACCGCCTGCCCGGCGTCACGCACAACTACGAGCGCCGAGGACGGTACAACCTGTGGTTCACCCTGACGGCCCGGTCCCGGGAAGACCTGGACCGGGCGCTCGACCGTCTCCGCGCCGAGACGGGCGTCCCACAGATGCACAGCCTGCCGGCCGTGGCGCGGTACAAGATCCGCGCGACGTTCGACCTGACCGGCGCCGGCGAGGCTTCGGCAGTCACGGACATTTCCGCGCGGCCCGCCGCGCCCGAAGAGCAGCACGCAAAGCCGCGCGGTGGGCCGGAAGACCCACCGCGCGGAACCGGCACCCACCCGCCTGTCCGGCTGACCGAGGCGCAAAAAGACCTGGTCCGGGCTTTGCAAGACGGTCTGCCGATTCAGGCGGAGCCGTTCGCACCCGTCGCGGATGCGGTCGGACGGCCCGTGGCGGAGGTCATCGAGGAGGTCCGCAAGTGGCTCGCCTCTGGCGTGGTCCGGCGGTTCGGGGCGGTCATCGGACACCGCGCGGCCGGCGTTCGCGCGGGCGGCCTGGCGGTCTTCCGCGCAGACCCAGACCGCCTGAACGCGGCCGGACGCGCCCTGGCGGCGCACCCGGACGTGACCCACTGCTACCGCCGGCCGCCGCTCCCGGACTTCCCGTACACCCTGTACGCCATGGTCCACGGGGAGTCGGAGGAGGCGGTCCGCCGGCGGGTCGGCGAAATGGCCGCCGAAATCGACGCGGCCGCCTGGGACGCCCTCCTCTCCGGCCGCGAGTTCAAGAAGACGCCGATGCGGTACTTCCTGGACGATCCGACCGGCTGACTGTGGCCGGAGCAACGGCGCGGCCCCTGCGCCGGACCGCCGTCCGGGAACCCGAGCCCTTACGGAAAGGCCACGGCTCAGGCGGCCTCCCAGGCGTAGAAATCTTTAAGGATATCAAGAGGCGAATCGACGGCCACCCACGAGGCGCCGCCCTCCAGCAAGGCGTGCACCTCCTCGAACCGGCTGACGCCTCCCGCGGCTTCCACCCGGGCGGCGCGGCCGGCCGCACGCCGCAGCAGCCGCACGTCGTGAACCCGCACACTGCGCCTGCCGAAACCCGTGTGGGTCTTGAGCACGTCGGCGCCGGCGTCGACGGCCATCCTGGCCGCCCGGACCTCCTCGGTGTCGCTCAGATACTCCGACCCGAGGGTCACCTTCAGGACAAGGCCCCGGGCAAGTTTGCGGACCGCCTCGATCTCCGACACGACGTCGCCGTACCGGCTGCTCTTCATGGCCAGGAGATTGATGGTCATGTCCACCTCGCCCGCGCCGGCCTCGATGCAGGTCCGCGCCTCCTCGCACTTCGCCGCCCGGCCCGAACGGCCGAACGGCAGCCCCACGGCCCCGCACAACGTCACCCCGGTGCCGCGAAGCAGCCGGCTGGCAAAGGGAACCGCATAGGGCGGCAGGCTGACGCCCGCCCACTGGTAATCGGCGGCGTCGCGGCAGGCCTCCTCAATGGTCTCGAGCGTCTCCTCCGGCGACAGCACCAGGTGCTCGAGCGACCTCGACACGGTTTCAACGGTCAGTTCGGTCAGGGGCTGCGTTGTCGTCATGGTCGGACCTCCTCCTGGGGTGTTTGTCCGTCTTCGACCCGCCGTTCGGCAGGGACGGCTTCACCTCGCGTATTCGCGTCGGGATGGTTTTCACCCTCCCAGTAAAGGCATTCGGCCGGCTGGGCACAATCCGGGACACGCCCCTTTGGACCTTCCAGGAAACGCCAAATCTCCCCTAGGGGATTTCCCCATACGCCGCCCGACCCCGTTACGTTGACCCCGGCTGGCGGGCGATTCCCGGCATACGCCTCCGTATGGACAGCCCCCGCCACAGCGGAACGCCGGTCGACACGGGCGGCCGATTCCGTTATCCTGGCTACATGGCCTGAGAACCGGGAACACTATTATGCCCAGACGTCGATTCGTTCCGTGCCGGACCGGCCGCCGGCCGGCCCTGCTCGTCCTTGCTGCCGTCACCCTTTTGGCGGGCGGCCCGGCCGGCCAAGCGGGCGCGGCCCGGCCGGAACCCGACCGGATGATCGCCTACGCCGTCAAGAGCGGCGAGCGAACCTGGAAGAAGGCCCAGGGCCCCGCGGCGAACCTCTCCTCCCGCGAACTCTTCACCTACGCCCTCGCCCTGGCCGAGGCCCGGCAGCACCCGGACCGCCTCGCCCACCTCTTCGCCGTCGCCGCACGCATGCAGGACCGCGACCCGGACAGCCGCGGCTACGGCAACTTCCGATGGGCCTGGCGCGACGACGCCGTCCTCGACTACAACGCCGTCGAGTTCTGCATGCAGGGCGGCGCGCTGCTGTGGATGCGGCACCGCGACCGGATGCCGGCCCCCGCCCGCCGGACGCTCCGCGAAATCCTCGACTACGCCGTCGAAGGCTGTCTGCAGCACCGGGTGCGGCCGGCGTACACGAACATCGCCCTGATGAACGCCGAGAACCTCATCCTCCTCGGCGAGACGCTCGGCCGCGACGACGCCGCCCGCGAAGGCACCCGCCGGCTCGACGCCTTCGTCATGCACACCTACGAACATGGCATATCGGAGTACGCCAGCCCGTGCTATTACGGCGTGGACCTGAACTGCCTGGTGCTCATCGAGCGGTTCTGCCGGCGCGAGCGGACCCGCGCCCAGGCCCGGGCCCTGCTTGAACTCGTCTGGACCGACGTAGCGGCCCACTTCTTCCCGCCCTCCGGCCGCCTGGCCGGCCCCCACAGCCGCGACTACAACTACCTGCGCGGCAACGGAAGCGTCCTGGACAACCACCTGTGGGCGGAGGGGTGGCTGGACGGCGGCATCCGCGGGCGCACGGGCATCCTCTGGCTCGCCCTGGCCCGCTGGCACCCGCCCGACCGGCTGCTCGAAATGAGCCGCGAGCCCCGGCCGCGCCTCGTCCGCCAATCGTGGCGGGAGGCCCCGCACCAGGCCCGCACGCACTACGTCCTGGAGGACGTGACGCTCGGCGCCGCCTCCGCCCACTACCACCGGATGGACCTGCCGCTGACGGTCGACCTGCCCGGCGACGCCCGCTTCCCGCGATGCTACTTTATCCCGGACGCCCGCCGCGACCCGTACGGCACGAAGCGGATCGCCGTGGGCAGCGGGCACGCCAAGACGATCCACCTCCGCCCGTTCTGGACCGCCGCCCAGCACCGGACCGACGCCCTCGGCCTCGCCCTCTATCGCAACGAGCCGCAGACCGCCGGCGCCGAGACGTTGGAATCTCATTTCGTCATGCCGAGAAACGTGGATGGCTTCTGGATCGGCGATCGCCGCGTGGACGTCTCGGGCGCCGAGCCCGCCGAGTGGCCCGTCAAGGGGTCCACGCCGGTTGTCCTGCGGCACGGCACGGCGGCGGTGGGCGTCCGCGTCGTCTGGGCTCGGCGAGCCGACGGCGGCCCGGCCTCCGCCGCACTCGTCTACGACGGCAACACGCACGGCGTGGTCCGGCTGACGGTCCCGCATCACCACGACGGCCTACCGGACGACGTAAGCCGCGCGGGCGCCGCCCTGTGGGTCCGCGTGGGCAGCGGCCAGGAAACGGACGAGGACTTGACGGTTTTCCGTCGCGGCTTCGCCTTTCCAAACGTGGACGGCGGCGTGGCCGGCAACCGTATCCTCATCAACGTGCCGGCCGCCACGCCGCTGACGGTCGAAGCCGGTTACCCGGACCCGGGCGCCCCTCGCCTCACCCCGCCGCCGTCGGATGCGGTACTCGATATCGACGGCGAGGACGTGGGCCGGGAGATCCTCGCACGCGTCGAGCCGGTCCGCTCGTACGTGCAGCACGTGGAGAAGGCGCCGCCCGTCACCCTGCCAGCGGGCAAAGCCGTCTACCTGGAGGCCGAGTCGGGCTACGCCGTCGCCCCGTTCACGGTCGCCGAGGACGCCGGCGCCTCGGGCGGGCGGTTCGCCTGGTGCCCGGGCGAGCCCGGCCAGCACAACCGCGCAGGTGGACGATGCATCTGGAAACTCGCCATCGCCGAGGCCGGCACGTACTACCTCTGGGGCCGGGTGCTCGCGCCCACCTCCTCCGACGACTCCTTTTACGTGGCGGTCTTAGACGACGCCGGCCGGCGTCTCGAGCGCGTGGAGTGGCATACCGGCGGGCACCGGTCGTGGGAGTGGACGCCCCTCACCGACGGCCGGTTGCGCGACCGCGCAGCCCTCACGCTGCCGGAGGGAACGGTCCGGCTGGAACTGGAGACCCGCGAGGACGGCACGAAGATCGACCGCCTCTTCATCACGCCGGACGCCGGCGCCCGGCCGAAAGGCTGACAGCCGTCGGCGCCCTCCGGCTCCACGACCGGCGCGTCGCAGCCTCGGCCGAAAGGCGCCAGGCACCTTTTCGAGCGGCCGACAGGATGCCAGGCACCGGCCCGTCCGTCTAGAGCAGTTCCCATTTGATTGTAGCCACTTCCCGCGCGGCCCGTACGGGCCGCGTTTCCAGGTTCTTTGGCGCGGTGGCTCAGGAGAGCCACCGCGCGGGAATCCGCTACATTCGACCGTGAAGCGCTCTAGCCCTCGGATCCCTGCTCGCGCTGGACGGCCTCGCGCATCTCGGCCAGTTCCTCCACGCTGGCCGTGCCGGTCGTGCCCGTCTTCTTGACGACGACCCCGCCGGCCAGGTTACCGAGTTCGGCGGCCTCGGCGGGCGTGGCCCCGGCCGCTAACGCCATGGCCAACTGGGCGAGGACCGTGTCGCCGGCGCCCACCTCGTCGATGGGCGGGTCGGCCGGCACGCCCCGCACGCGGGTCACGTCGTCGCCGGCGGCCACCAGGAGCCCTTGCTGGCCCAGCGTCACGAACACGGGCCGGCCCACCTCGGCCGACCAACGGGCCGCCAGCGCCTCCGGGTCCAGGTCCTCGTCCGACGCGCTGAACCGCATGGCCAGTTCCGCCAGGTTGACCTTGACGGAGACCCCGGCAAAGTCGCCGACGGCCGTCCGGCTGTCGGCCACGATCGTCTTGTCGGGATGGGCCTCCGCCAGGTCGGCCAGGGCCTCCTTCACGCGCGACGTGAGCACGCCGTGGGCCGGCTCCGGCGCCTGGTCCATCGCGACGACGGCGTCGGCGTGAACGACCACATCGGCCAGTGCGGCCATGACCCGGTCCTCGACGGCCACGGGCGTGGGGGTCCGGCTCCGCAGGTCCAGGCGGTTGAGTTCCTCCGGCGGCGATCCCTTCCGCACGAGCACCGGCTTGGTGTACGTGAACGTGGTCCGGTCGGGACGGACCAGGAAATGCGCCAGGTCCGCGCCCAGGGCCTCCAGCGCCCGCCGAAGTTCCAGGCCCTCGCCGTCGTCGCCGCAGAACCCGACCGCCGCCTGGTGCTTCGGCCCCAGGGCCGCCAGGTTCGCCAGCACATTGCCGCCGGCGCCGGGCTGCGAGCGGACCCGGACCACGTTGTACACCGGCAGGCCCGTCTCGACGGAGGTCTCCTCGATGGCCGGGTCAATCTCAAGGTAGCGGTCAAGCGCCACATCGCCGACCACGGCCACCCGCAGCGAGGGGTACCGCGACGTGATTTCCCGAAACCGTTCGGCGTTCATCGCGGGCCCCCGGCTCGCCCCTGTTTCGCTGGCGGCTCATCCCCCGACGCGTGTTCCCACTCTACGGGCCGCGTGCCGTGTTTGCAAACGGCTTCCGAAATGGCCGGCTCAGCGCGCCGGCCCGAAACAGAGGAGCCGGCCATCCTTCAGCGTCACGACGATGCGGCCGGCGCGGTCGACGGCCACGGCCCAGCGGACCGGCGCCGCCGGCAGCCGCCGCTGCCAGCGCTCGTCCTGTTGTCCCCTGGGCCGCGCGACCAGCATCCACCCGTCCTCGCGCTCTTCGCAGACGAGGTCAACGCCCGCGGCATGGACGATCGGCTCCGTCCACGCCACGGACCGGTCGAACACGCGGGCCTCGGCCGTGGCATACAAGGGCTGGCCGGTCACCTGCACGCGGTCACCGTCCAGGACGAGTTCGCGGCCGCGCGGGGCGGGCGAGGCCCATCCTCGGGGCGCCCTGGAGAGGCACGTGCCATCCTCGGCCTTGTACACGGCCGGGGAGACGGCGTTGCCGCCCGCCAGGTACAAACGCCCGTCGTGCAGAAGGAGGTCGCCCTGGGCCGCGACGCCCCGGCGCGAGAACGTATCCAGATGCCCGGACGTGCTGTTCTGCCAGCGGAGCCGGCCCGTGGCAGCGTCCAGGGCATAGACGTGCGTGCCGTCATAGTTGTTGATGCCCGCCGCCAGGTACGCAACGCCCCCCGCCACCAGGACGCCGCTCGAGACGGGCCACGTCGAGACGAGGCGCCCGTAGACGCGGATGCGCCGCTCCCGGGGGGCGGCGCGGAACCGCCACAGCCGCCGGCCCGTCGCCGCCTCGAAGGCGTACGCCCACCCGTCGCCGGAGCCGACGATCGCCCGGCCGCCCGCCACGCTCGGCGGACAGCGGATCGGCCCCCCCGTCCAGGCGGTCCAGCGCGGCTCGCCGCTTGCGGCATCGAGGGCGCGGACGGCGCCGTCCGCCCCGGCAACAAACACGCTGCCGCCCACGGCTACCGGGGCCGTGGGCCGGCAGGGACGGGCCGGCGCGTACGTCCACAGCCGCTGGGGGTCGTCCGCGACCACGACGTCGGTGGCGGCCGACCGCCGGCCATCTCGCCGGAGGGTGGGCCAGTCGCCCGGCTGCACATCCAGCGTCTCGACCTTCCCGGCCCCGGCGGCCGTTTCCAGGCGCGCGGCATCGGTGGCCTCTTGGGCGAAGTCGAAATCCCCCGCCGGCCCGCACCCGATGACCCCGAACATCTGGAGGTTGCAGTCGCACACCCAGGGGACCCAGTGCAGGTACCCGGCCGCCACCACCACGCCGACCTGGCACGAGGGGCGCATCGTCGAAATGTACTGGACCCGGCCGGTGGCAAGGTCCAGCCGCTGGCTCCCGCCCTGGGTGCGGAAGATGATGCCGTCCGGCGTGCCGACCGACCGCGTGCAGGCCCGGCGGCAGAGAGGGAAGTCCGCCAGGACCTTGCCGGTCATCGGGTCGAGTTTGTGCGTCCGTCCCGTGCTCTTCTGCGGCCCGATCATGTAGAGGCCGTCCTCGCGGACCACGATGTGCAGGTCCTTGGCGGGGTACCGCCACAGGAAGCGGCCGTCGTCGGCCGAGACGGCCGTCAGGTGGTGCACCTGGGGCCCCAGGAAGTAGACGACCCGGTCGGTGCATCGCAGGTAGACGGTGCTCTTCCACCCGCCGATGTACCCGTGTCCGGGACGGTACGGGCCGATCTTCTCGAACAGGCCGGCGTCGTCGGCCTTCGTGCGGCGCCACACCTCCTTGCCGCTCGCCGCGTCCAGGCACACGAGGTACTCGCCGAAACGGCAGAAGTAGATGCGACCGTTCTTCATGCAGACGGCGCGGCCGTCGATGGGCCGGTCCTCCCGGTGATGCCACAGGACCTTCTTCGTCTCCGGGTCGATGGCCAGGAGCGTCCGGCCGAAGCCCCAGCGGTACTCCGGGGCGTTGTAGCCCCTGGAGATGCCGTTCCACGGCCAGCCGTGCTGCCTGCGGCGCCACTTGGCATCGGGGTCGCGGCGTTCGTCCGGACCGAGGAGGGCGAAGAGGCGGCCGCCGGACAGCGCCATCCACTTCCAGAACGTCCCGTCGCCGACGTCGGCGGGCGCGACGATGCGGTCGCGGACCTCGCCCGTCGCCGCGGCCAGCACCAGGCACGACTCGCTCGTACCCAGGTAAAGGACATCCGGCGTCGCGACCATGGTGCAGCGGTCGACCATGATGCCGGGCTCCAGCGGCCGCTGCCAGAGGTGCGTGCCGTTGAAGGCGCTCACGGCCAGGAGGGTGTTCATCCACGGCTCCTCCCGCCGGTGCCAGGCCACGTGGCCGAACGCCATGAACAGCCGGCCGCGAGCCGCCACCGCCGACTGCGGCGCCGGGGCATAGCGCGGCGAGGCGACGTACTGCGTCAGGTACGGCGCGCGGGCCAGGCGGTCCTGCGACTGCGGGTTGTTGTCCGGCCCATGATAATGATGTGTCCAATCGTCGGCGCCCTCGGGATACGGCTTCGAGAGGCGATCGCCGCCGACCAGGGCCGTGCCTTCCGGCCGGAGGACGCGGAGCACTTCCTCGCGCGGGGCCAGGTCGGGTCCGGCCGCCACGAGCACGTCGGCCGCGTTATCGGCCAGGTGGATGCGGCCAAGCGATCCCTCGCTGACGAAGAGGCGCGTGCCCAGGAGACCCGCCTCGTGGGCGGCGCGGCGGGCGGCGTCGGCCCGCTCCGACCCGCCCGTCTGGACGAAGACGGTCACGCCCTCGCCGGCGCGGGCCAGGTCGATGGCCGTTTGGCAGCCTTCGTCGCCGAGCACCACCACGATGCCGCGGGGAGCGCCGAGGCCCTCGAGCGCACCATCGGCGGACGCTGCCGCCGCGGCGACGGGCGTTATCGTGCAGGCAAGAAACGCGATGGCCGCCAAGCCGACAGCCGTCGCACGCCCCGTCCGATGGTAAGCGGAGTGCATGGCGGACCTCCTCGCAGCCGGCATCTTCTTGTGTGTGGCCCGGGCGGTCTTGTCCGGCCGGGAAGGTGCATCCATCCGGTTGGGCAAGCCAACCGGCCCACACGACGCACAACCCCCACAGAGCACGGCCCGTACGGGCTCCGCTCGCTCGAAATGACAATGCCGGGCTCACCCGGCGCGCGGTGGGGCCCGGAGGCCCACCGCGCGGAATGCTCATGCAGCGTCCCCGCGCTCACACCTCCGGCAGTTCGTATCCCTTGCGATACGGCGCCTTGATGAGGGCGTTGGCGGCGTCGTTGTCGAACCGGCCGGTCTTCGAATCATAGTTGAGTGCGACATTGCCGACGCGCTGGGCAATGTTGCCCATATGCATAGTGCAGCCCGTATCGTTGGCAAGCCCCATGTCGGCGTTGGGGCGCCGGCGGCTCTCGACGCACTCCAGGAAGTCGCGGTAATGCGGCTCGTCGCACGGGCGGCCGTAGACCTTCTCCACCTCGCGGCCGCCGGACTGCACGACGACCCATCCGCCGCCGTGCCGACCGACGATCATCATCAGGTCCGACCCGTAGAGTTCGATGCGCGTGGCGTTCTGCGTCCAGTAGGGGAACTCGTCGTTTCGGCGGATGGTCCCGGTCGTCTTCCGCATGTAGCGCGGGTAGCCGGTCAACTCGAAGGTCATGACGAAGTCGCCGAAATCGAAGGAGGCCATCTCCACGTCCGGCACCTCGGCGTCGTCGTCGGGATAGGCGTACCGGCCGCCGAGGGTGCGGACGCTGCGCGGCATGCCGGGGTCGCCCATGAGCATCAGGGCCAGGTCGATCTGGTGGATGCCGTCGTTGCCCATGTCGCCGTTACAAAAATCCCAGAAGTAGAGCCACCCGTGGTGTACAAGGCCCTTGTGGTACGGCCGCTGGGCCGCCCGGCCGAGCCAGCGGTCCCAGTCGAAGCCCTGGGGCTTGGTGCCGGGCTCGCCCAGGTGGAACGGGCCGCCCGGCTTCATGTTGAAGACCCGGACCAGCGGGACACGGCCGAGTTTGCCGGACCGGATGTAGTCCAGCGCCTTCAGGATGTACGGCCCGCTGCGGTTCTGGGTACCGATCTGGACGACCCGCTTGTACTTGCGGGCGGCCTCGAGCATCTTTCGGCTCTCCCAGATGCTGTGGCTCGCGGGTTTCTCGCAGTAGACGTCCTTGCCGGCCTGGCAGGCCCGGATGGTGGCCGGGGCGTGCCAGTGGTCGGGCGTGGCCACGATGACGGCGTCGCAGTCCTCGGCGTCGAAGAGCCGCTCCATCTCCGTGACGAGTTGGGGCTTCCGGTCCTGGACCTTGGCGATAAACTTGGCGGCCTGGTCCAGGCGGGCCGGGTTGACGTCGCAGAGGTACGTGACGCGGGCCCCCAGTTCGGCCATGCCGTAGGCGTTGTAGCGACCGCGTCCGCCGCAGCCGATGAGGCCGACGTTGATCCGCTCGCCCGCGCCCAAGGCGCGGCGGGGCCGGCCGGCCGCCACCGCGAAGCTTCCGACGGCCGCCCCCGTCGCCGCCAGAGACGACTTGCTCAGAAACGTTCGGCGGGACATGCGGGACACGATGGTGCCTCCTTTCAGGTTCGGCACGGCGTCCAGTGATCGTTACATCATAAGCCCGACAGGATGTCATTCTGAGGCCCCGCTTGCGGGGCCGAAGAATCTCGCCGTGCGAATAGCAGAACGACAACGACCAAGGCGAGATTCTTCCGCTCGGCCTTGAAGGGCCTCGGTCGGAATAACAATCCGTACTCTCCGCGTATCGTTATGCCTCGCGCGGTGTCCAGTCCTGGCCACCGCGCCGGCGTGTCCGGCGTGCGGCACGCCAGGGCCTATCCTCCCGGCCGGGCAAGACCGGCCGGGCCACACACAGCCTGGCTCACTCGGATTCAAGCATCTCGGCCCACTGCTCGCGCAGGGCGAGGAGCCGGCGTTCCTGCGCGTCGCTGAACGACCCGCGGCGCTGGGCGTAGGTGTCCATCCACGTGGTCAGACGTTCGATGTCATCGGGGAGGAGACGGACGTCGTTGTGTCCCGCGCCCTCGGTCAGCATGCGGAGAATCGGGCTCTCGAGGGCGGGCCCTGCACCGGGCACGGACCGGCCCCCCTGCCAGCGCGCGGTGACATGACTCGCCAGGCTTCGCTTGCCCCCGTACCGCACAAGCGCGCCGTAGGCCTTGCCCGGCGTGAGGTTCAGTTTCGCGACGGCCCGCTTCTTCCCTGCAGGGCTGTGGCAGCGGACGCAGTGTCTGTCCAGAACCGGCTGGACGAGGCGGTCGAAGCGCAGCGGCCAGGTGCCTTCCGGCCCGGGACGCAGCCGCGACGCCGGCCGCCGCTGCGCCAGGAGCGGCCCGACGGCGGGTGCGGCGTTGCGCGGCTCGTGGCAGCCGATGCATCCCAGCGTCTGGCCCGGCTGAACGTACGTGATGCTCCGCATCGTCTGGACCGCCCGGCCGCGTGCGTCCAGCGCCTGGAAGAACACCGAAACGCCGGCCGGCACACGGAAGTACGCCGAGCCGTCCTTCTCCACCGGCACGGTGCCGAGGACGCACTTGCCGGGGTCCTCGCGCGTGACGCCGAGCACCGGCCGGTTCTTCTGCGGCTGGACCTTGGCGGGCACGGCAACGACCCGCAGGCGCGCTACCGTGCCGGGTTCCACACCGCGCAGCCCTTCATAGACGTTCTGGAGGAGGAACCGGCCTTCCTTCGTTCCGTCCTGCGCCGGCTCGACCCCTTCGGCCGCACGCGCCGCGATGGTCGCGGGCATCGGCCTGGGGCGGATGGGAATCGGATACTGGCAGGAAATGTCGGGATCGCGGTAGAGAAGTTCCAGGTTGCCGAAGGTGTCGAACACGTACAGGCCCATGGCGTTGATCGGATTCTCGTCGCCGGTAGCCCGGTGGTGCGGCGGCAGACGCCGGGTGCTCCACGCCACGAGGTAGTACGTTTCGGAGAGCGGCCAGGGGTTGGCGTAATACGTTTCGGGCCAGTCTTCCGTCTCAGGGAAGCAGACTTCGGGCGTGAGGCGGGTGAGCGGCCCCTCACCATCCACCCCCACATCCGGGTCCAGGAGGCACAGGCTGCCGCCCGTGTTCGAGTGATGGGCGGATGCCGTGAACACGATGCGCCCGGACCCCGGCACCGGGCGGGCCTCGAAGATGCACTGCGGGTTCCGGGTGAAGTTGCCGTACACGATGGCCGGGTTCGTGCCGTCCGGGTTCGTCGACCACAGGCTCATGTACGGCCCGTTGTGGCGGTCGACGTAATCCCATCGGGCGTAGAGGATGCGGCCGTCGGGCGCGACGGAAGGCGTCCACTCGAAGTTCTCGAACGCCGAAATGGCCTCCAGATTCCCGCCGTCCGCATCCATCACGTGGAGCGTATAGATGGCAACGGGACGCGAATCGCCTCCGCCGCAGCGGACGTAACTGTCCGGCCGTGTGGCGTCGCGCGTGGCGCGGGCGCTGGCCCGGCCGCACACCACCGCCGTGCCGCGACGCGTCGACAGGAACACGATCCGGCCGTCGGGCAGGTACCGGGCGTCGAAGTCGTCGTACTTGCCGCGCGTCAACTGCCGCACGCCCGTCCCCTCCACATTCATCGCATACACATGGAAGAACGCATCCTCAGGCAAATTCCGCTTGTCGGCCTTGTTCTTGAGATCCGCCACGTGGGGATAGTAGCGGGCGTAAGCGAAAAGGACCCGCTTACCGTCGTACGAAATGTCTGGCCGCAGGAACGACCCGTCGGGCATGTCGGAGGTAAGGCAGGTGACACGAGGCGGGCCGTCGCCCTTGAAGTCCTCCAGGACGAACAGCCCCCCGCCGCCGCGGGACCACCAGCCGTAATACTGGTCGGACATGTGCGGGAACTGCGGGGCCGCGCGCTTCGCGAACAGGATGCGGTCAACATCCAGCAGCGGGTTGGTGAAAACGAGGCGGCGGACGGTCCGGCAACCGGCGAGGTAAAGCGCCTTCTGCGCATCGGACGTGGCGGCGGCGGCCAGCGCGTCCAAGCGGTGCGCCAACTCCTCCAGCGCCGCCTCGTGCCTCGTCACGTCCGCGCCCCTGGCGCGAAGATCGTCGGTCAGGCGGCGTCCGCGCTGAAGTACCTCGGCCACGGGGTATGCTCCTATGGCCGGAGCGGCATGGCGATCAGACCACGGACTGGTACTCGACTGGTCGGCCGGGCGGCCGAGGGCCAGGTTCGCCGTCGCGTCCTCCGGCCCATACACCTCGACCTCGTCCAGGTGGAAATAGTTCGTTCCGTTCAAGCGGATGCGGAGGAAGCGGGCCCGCTCGCTCTTCGCGGGAATCGCGAGCGGCTTACCGTCCGTCTGCCCGTAGAAGACGGTGCCGTCGTGGCGGTAGACCTCGCGCCACGCCTCGCCGTCGTCGGAGAGGAGGAGCGAGAAGTCCTTCATCCGCCCGGCCATGCCGGAGTCGCAGCGGTTCCAGAGAACGACGCGGCCGAGCGGACGGACCTCGCCCAGATCCACCTGCCACCAGGGGTCCTTCTCGTGGGCCGTGTGGAAGCCCCATTGGCCGGTCTTTTCGCCGTCGACGGCGCCGGCGGCGTCCTGCTCGGTGGTCACGCGGCCGATGGCGGCCTCGGCGCGGGCACGGCGGACCTGGTCGAGCATCCGGGGATGGAGCCAGTCGGCCTCCAGCGCCCGCCGCCAGGCGGCCGCCGTCGCTTCGGTCGCCTGCACCGGCCCGGCCACCAGCACCAGGCCGAAAAGGCCCAGCCACCGCGGCATGGTTTGCTGTACGGTCATCCGGCTCCCCTGGCGGTTGGGGTCCCGCGGCTTTCCTGCGCTTCTTCGGCCGGCGGTGCGTCGGTCGCGGCCACCCCGGGAGTCCGGGGGCATCCGATCAGGCCTCCTGGACGAACTCGACGCCGGCAAAACGGCAGAACCGGCGAAGGTCGGCCGTCAGGTCGCCGTAACACGTCACCCGGTGCAGGCCGTGCGACCAGTTCCGCCACAACCGTTCAAGGTCGCCGTCGACCTTGACGGTAATCTTGGTCCGGCACCCCCTGGGCAGGTCGGGGGTGTCGATGATCTCGCCCGTGAAGCAGAGCAACCGGTCGGCCCCGACCAACTTCGCCTGGGTGACCGTCTGGCCGAGGCGCATGCGTACCTGCGGCACGGCGCCCTCGCGGCGTTCCATGATGGTGCGCAGCCGGTACGGCGCCGCCTTGCCGCGGGGACCGTTCATCCTGGGCGTCCCCAGGCAGTGGGCCAGGATGATGCCGTCACAGGAGAGGTCCATCGTCGGGTCGCTGATGAAGCCGGGCCTACCGGCCAGGCCCTGGAAGAGGATGTGCGTCATGGCCGATTGCAGGTCCGACTCGCAGATCCCTCCCAGCCCCATGTTGTTCAGGCGGGCAAAGCCGATGCACGGATACGCCGGCAATTTCCGCCACATCGTGCCGTAGCAGTCCACCGTGAAGACGGTGGCCGCCTCGTCGGCGAGCAGGCGATCCATGGCCAGGGCCAACCGGGCGGACTTGACGATCTCTTCCCGCGACGGCTCGACGACCTGCTCGGCGCCGGCGATCCAGCGTTGGGCCTCGGTCCGGGCGTCCGTCTCGGGCACCGCCTCGTACGCCGCCAGCACGCGGTCCCGGCCGAGTTTCACGATCTCGGTGCCGAACTGCTTCTTCATGGCGCCGGCGAAGCCCTCGAAGTTCCGCGCCGTGACGTTAAGGATTTTGGCCTCCCGGAGGTGGTGGATCGCCCGGAACGGCCGGACGGCCACGGCCAACTGGTCCAGGTCGCTCGTGAGCAGGCAGTCGAGCAGCGCCCCCTCCTTCCGGTCCATCCACGCCCCGAAGCCGGTCCACTCGTGGCCCGAATACGGCGCCGCGAACAGGACCGTGGGACGGCCGGTCTCGAGCAGTTGCGGCAGGATCCGTCCGATGCCCATCGAGAGGTGAATCGCCAGGATACCGTCCACCTGCCGGAGCCGCTCCTTCAGGGCGGCCGCCTGCTCGGGCTTCGTCACGAGTTCGTCCACCGCGAAGTCGACGTCGGCGAAGGCGTCCGGCATGGAGGCCATATGCTTCCTGTACCGGGCGACCTCCTGCTCCAGGTCCAGGGTGGGCGTGGGCCAGAGCGCCCCGGGCCGACCCAGGAAGAGTCGCGCCACGCGGACCTTCGAGGTCCGGCATCCGGGACTCACCAGCGCCGGGCGGGGCCCCTGCCTCGCCGGCCCCTGGCAGCCGGCCCCCGCCAGCCCCATCGCCCCGGCGGCCGCTGCGGCCTGGAGAAACTGCCTGCGCGTCGCTTCATCAGACATAGTCCTGCCCTCCTGAGTTGACTTGACCTCTTGCGCCACACCCTATGCCTATACGGCACGAGAAACCGCAGCCGGAAGCCGTTCGCCCCGCGGCCGGTCACGCGCCGTCTTTCTTCTTGCTGCTGGGGCGACGTTTCCTCTTCTCCCGCGGCGCCTCGGGGACGTTCGTCTCCGGCAGATACCGCGCCAGGCGTTTCTTGACGTCATCGTATTCTGGATCGCCGGCGAGGTTCGTCCATTCCATTTCATCGGCCTGGTGGTCGTAGAGTTCCTCGGACCCGTCGTGGTACCGGATGTACCGCCACCGCTCGGAGCGGAGGCTGTGGTTGTTCCGGCCGTGGGTCGTCAGGGCAGGCGGCTCCCATTCGGCGTCGGGCTTCTCGATGAGCGGGCGAAGGGTCCGCCCTTCGAGGCGGTCGTTCGGCCCCAGGCCGCACAGGTCCACCAGCGTCGGGTAGATGTCCATGAGCGAGACGGGCCGGGTGCACGTGGCGCCCTTCGGGATGCCGGGCCCGGCGATCATGAGCGGGGCGTGGGCGGCTTCTTCCCAGAGGGCGAACTTGCGCCAGTGCAGTTTCTCGCCCAGGTGCCACCCGTGGTCGCCCCACAGGACGATGATCGTGTTCCCGGCGTGCGGACTGGCGTCCAGCGCCTCAAGCACCCGGCCCACGCACGCGTCCGCGAACGCGATGGACGCCAGGTACCCGGACACCGCCCTCGGCCAGTTGTCCGTCTCGACGACCTTCTTGTGGTCCCCTTGGGGTCGGGCCATGCGCCGGCCGACATCCGGCACGTCGTCCAGGTCGGTCTTCTTGACCTTCGGAAGGATGACATCCTCTGGTGGAAACTTCTCGAAATATTTCGGAGGCACGTACCACGGCAGGTGCGGCCGGAAGATACCGACGGCCAGGAAGAACGGCTGGTCGTACGTCTGGGCGAGTTTCTTGCAGCCCCACTCGGCCACCTGCCAGTCGGCCATGTCCTCGTCCTTCGCCTCGACCGGCCCCCAGTCGAAGTGGGCGGTCTTCGGGATGCCGTTCAGCGGGCGGTTCTTCGGCATGGGGTCACCGGGCCGGCTCCTGCTCTTGCTCGGCCAATACTCCTCCCAGGACGCCGGATCGTCGTACCGCCCGTGGAAAATCTTGCCCGAGCCCGCCACGTGGTACCCGTGGGCCATGAAGTGCTGCGGCAGGGTGACGGCCTCCGGCATGGCCGGCCGCCACGGCTGCGGGTTGTGGTACACGCCGCTCGTCGACGGCCGGATGCCCGTCAGCAGCGCCGCCCGCGACGGGTTGCACGCCGGGGCCGCGCACTGCGCGTTGCGGAACAGCACGCCGCGCGCCGCCAGGCGGTCGATGTTCGGGCTGCGCGCCTGCGGATGGCCGCCCAGACACCCGACCCAGTCGTTGAGGTCA
Organism: uncultured Anaerolineales bacterium; assembly: GCA_964437855.1. Classification (GTDB taxonomy): domain Bacteria; phylum Planctomycetota; class Phycisphaerae; order FEN-1346; family FEN-1346; genus BS750m-G62. Next base: position 17,861 of record CAYTJE010000030.1, read on the forward strand.
TCGACGGCGATGAAGAGGACGTTCGGCCGGCCGGCCTTCCGCTCCGCCGCTCGTCCGCACGAGGCAAGGGCCGTCGCGGCCGCCCCCGCGCCTGCGTACTGGAAAAACCGACGCCGATTCATCCGAGTTGCCATAGGGGTTCCTTTCTGCGTGTGGCGCGGTGGGTCTCCGTACCCGCCGCGCCGAACGCACGGTGCCACGGATTGCTTGTCAATCCGTGTTCTCCCGGCCGGACCAGACCGGCCGGGCCACGCGGGACGCACGGTGCCACGGATTGCTTGTCAATCCGTGTTCTCCCGGCCGGACCAGACC
>CAYTJE010000030.1:18272-22016 GCA_964437855.1 uncultured Anaerolineales bacterium
GGCCGGGCCACGCGCGCTGCATTCCTAGCGGCCGATTATACGCGCCCGCCGCGAAAACCGAAACGATTCCCGCCCGCCGACGCCGTCCTCGTGCGCGGCAGGTCTCGGCATACGCCTCCGTATGGACGTACCCGCCGCGCACCCACGTTACGGGATGACGTCCCGTTCCCGAGCCGCTTCGCCGCCCGGCGTCTCCCGTCCCGACACGTCGTAGACATGAACCTGGTCCTTGCGTCGAACGTACAGCCGGCCGCCGGCGATCGCCGGGTACGCCCACGTCTGCGAGCCGGCGTTTGGAATCTCGACCCGGCCGACGACCGTGCACCCGTCGGGGTCCGCCTCGACGAGGCACACGGTCCCCTTCTCCCCCACACAGTAAAACCGCGCATCGGCCCAGAGGGTAGCGGCCCGTCGGATGGCGGGTTCGGTCCAGCGGACCTCGCCGCTGGCCATGTCGATACACGCCCAGCCCCGGCCCGTGCCGCCGTACAGGTGCCCGCCGCGCTCCACGTACCCGCCGGTGTGGGTGGCGTGGCCGGACTTCGTCCAGACCGGCTCGACCGCGAAGCCGTCGGCCTGCGGCACAAGGCGCACACACGCCCCGCCGCTGCGGTGTCCGCCCTCGGCAAAAACGTAGCCGTCGTGGAAGACGGGCGTCAGGACGTTCTCGTGGAAGAACCAGCCGAAGCCCTTCGTGTGCCGCCACAGGGGCGTCCCGTCTTCGAGGCGGACGCCGACCATACCCTCGTGCGTCAGCGTCACCACCTGCCGCTGCCCGCCCCACGTCACGGCAACGGGCGAGGCGTGGCCGGGCTTGTCGTCGAGTCCACGGCTCGTCCAGACAACCCGGCCCGTGTCGGCATCGAGGGCCGCCAGGCCGGCGTCCTTGCCGCCCGGCGTGCAGATGACGCGGCCGCCCGTGACCAGCACCGACTCGGCCACGCCGTATCGCGGCCGGTGGCCGTCGAAGCGCTCGAAGATATCGACCATCCACCGTTTGCGTCCGCCCTCGGCCTCCAGGGCCGTCAGCAGCCCCTTGCCGCTCATGACGTACAGCCGGCCGTCGGCGAACGTGGGCGTGCTCCGCGCGCCGGGATACGAACCCGTGTACGCCCGCCCGCACGGCCCGCGCCAGACGGGCCGGCCCGACAGGTCGAAGCAGAACAGGAACAGGTACCCGCTCCGGATGCCCGTGACGAACACCTTGCCGCCCGCGATGACCGGGGAGGAGAAGCCCTCGCCGAGGCCGTCCAGCGTGAGGAGGCGCGGCGGCCCGGCCTCCGGCCAGGTCTTCGCCAGGCCCGTCTCCGGCGAGATACCGTCCCGCCCCGGCCCGCGGAACTGCGGCCAGTCGGCGGCGCGGCCGGCGCCGCACGGCACGCCGATGCCGCACGCCAGGACGAGGCCGAACACGAGAAGGCGCCGCGGGATCATCGTCATCCTCACACGTAGCTTGATAACTCGTTTTGTCGCGGCGGGTCTCGGCATACGCCTCCGTATGGACGTGCCCACCGCGCCCAGATCGGCGTTGGCGCAGGGCCAACCGGGCCGGCCGCCCGGCGCGAGGCGTCTCCCCCGCGCTCAGGCCAGGGCCCGGCGGACGCGGCGGCAGTCCTCGGCCATCTGGCGCCGGAGGGCCTCCGCGTCGGCGAACGCCTGCTGCGAACGGAGGCGCTCCGCGAACTCCACCGTCACCTGCTCGCCGTAAAGTTCCCCGTCGAAATCCAGCAGGTAGGCCTCGACCGTGACAGGCCCGTCCCGGCCGAAGGTGGGCGCCCGGCCCACGCTGATCGCCGCCGCGTACCGCCGGCCCCGGACCTGCGCGTAACCGGCGTACACCCCCTCCGCGGGCGCCAGGAACCGCGGGGCCGAGACGTTCACCGTGGGGTAACCGAGCCGGCCGCCGCGGTGATGGCCCTCCACGACCGTGCCGACCCAGGAGTACGGCCGGCCGAGGCAGCGGGCGGCCTGGGCCACGCGTCCCTCGGCCACGAGGGTACGGATCCGGGTGCTCGAGACCCGCTCGCCGTCCACTTCCACGGGCGGGACGAACTCGACCTCGAAACCCATGGCGGCCGCCAGGTCCCGGAGCAGCGACGGATCGCCCGACCCGCCGGCGCCGAAGTGAAAGTCCGGCCCCTCGACCATCGCCCGGACGGCCAGGGCCTCGCCGGCCACCCGGCGGATGAACGCCTCCGGCGGCGTGGCGAGGATGCGGCGCATGTCGCGCGGCCAGATGGCGGCGTCGAGGCCGACCGCGCGCATCCTCTCCAACGTCCGGCCGAACGTCTGGATGAGCGGCGGGGCCGACGCCGGCTCCAGCACCGCCAGCGGGTGCGGATGAAACGTGAACACGACCGCCGCCGCCCCCAACTCGCGGGCCCGCTCCACGGTCCGGCCGAGCACCGCCTGGTGCCCCACGTGCACGCCGTCGAACACGCCCACGGTCAGGACACCGCCGCGAAAGGTCTCCGGCACGCCGTCAAGTTCGCGAAGAAGTTCCATGACGTTACCCGGTATGCTATACGTGTCATGCCGAGCGTACAGACTCGTCCGGGACTGCCATGCTGAGCGCAGCAAAACCTCCCACCGCCAAGCACCCGCGGCGCAAGCGCCGCGGCGAACCCAGGCGACCCCGGCTCGCCGTGATTCGGCATCACCCCGCCAACCACATCATGTAGATCGCCAGGGCAATCTGGAGGCCGATGAGCGTGCACGCCGTGAAGTTCAGGACCATGTGGGCGACGGGCCGGCCCCGCGCCGGCCCGGCCGGCTCTCCCACGTAAGCGCTTCGGCCCAAGGCCAGTGAAGTTCGTGCGCGGCGGGTCTCCGCACCCGCCGCGATCAACCGCTTTCCTGCGCGGTGGGGACGGAGACCCACCGCGCAAGACTTACGTCGCACCAGTTAGCGACCACCCTATTCTATGACGTAACGCCGCGCAAGGAACAAGGGAATAATGCCGACGACGCCGAACCCGCAATCCACCAGGCGCCACCACATCGGGATGCCGCGCAGGTGCCCGAACACAAGCGCCCACGGAATCACCAACAGACACGCGATCATGCCGAACGTGATGACCCAGCGGTTGCGGACCGGATCGACGATGGCCCCGATAAAGAGGATGCCCAGCACCACGTGGGCGAACGCCAGCCAGTCCGTCCCGTAGGCAAGCAGCGGCCAGCGGCCGAGCGCGTCGCGGACGGCATTCCGCGCCCGGACGACGAAGGCCACGAGGCCGGCAGGGTCGTCGGCGGTGTCGTCCGGCCCGGCGCCGAGCCAGCCGGCGAGCGTCTCCAGTTCCCACCGGACGGGGATCGCCGTCAGGCCCGAGAGGACGAGGCCGACGGTGAAGACGGCCAGGGCGATGCGTGCCCGCCGAAGGGGCGCGGCGCGCCGCGCCTCTGGATGCCCGGCGGGAGGCCTGTCGGCGGTCATGGCGTTGTCTCCCATCCATACGTTCTCGGGCCGGCTCACCCATTCCCGCGGCAAATACAAACCCAAGCGCGGCAGCGATCGCCGTCCAGCCCAAAGGGCTTGGCTCAAACAAGCGACCTGCTCATTCTACCGTGTCGGACCGCCCTGTCACGCGGTGATATGACGTAGGCCAATTAACACTACAAAGGGATTCCGCGCGGTGGGCCTCGGCATACGCCTCCGTCTGGACCGGCCCACCGCGCAAACCGCCGACTTAGCGTTGTCGGGTTAAGGAACGCGGCGGCCCGGAAGGCCGCCGCGCGAGAATA
>CAYTJE010000031.1:0-21746 GCA_964437855.1 uncultured Anaerolineales bacterium
GTTTGTCGACGCACGCCGGCTCCCGTTTCGGGATCCCGTGGTTGGCCGGCAGCGGCGGACAGTGCTCCGCGACGAAGGCGTCCTTCGAGACACCCGCCGGCCGCTGGAGGGCCTCGGCCAGACGCCGGCGCTCCGTTTTGTTCCTGGGAGCAAACGGGGCCTTGCGCTTCGCCTGCGTGTACGCGTCGATGGCCATGTAACAGATGTCGTGCGGGTTGACGAACGAGGCCACCAGCAGGAACGGACGGCCGTGCTTCCGTTTGAGGAACGCCGCGGCCTCCTCGGCCAGGCCGTCGCGCTGGTCGCGGGTCAGGGGCGCGAAGCCGATCGTATTGACCTTCATGCCCCTCGGCCAATGGGTCTTGCCGCCGTAGACCGTTTCGTACCCGGCGCGGCGGAAGACGTGACCCAGGGCCTGCTGGAGCATCGCCTCGGGCACCCGGCCGCGCTTCGGAATGCCACCGTTCGCGCGGATACCCAGTTCGCTGGGCATGCGGCCGGTCATCATGCTGAACCGCGACGGCAGGCAGACGGGGTTGGCGGCATAGGCCCGCTCGAAGCGGGTCCCGCGCGCCGCCAGGCCGTCCAGGGCGGGCGTTTCGAGGTGCGGGTTCCCCGTGCAACTCATCATGCCGGCGTGCTGCTGGTCCGTGATGAGGACGAGGACGTTCGGCCGGCGGTTGCCCGACGGGGCCGCCCCCCGCGCCGCCGCGCCGAGGGCGGCGGTTCCGACGCCGCCGGCCATCGCCCCGAGGAATCGGCGGCGGGTGATTCGATGGGATCCCGATGTATCCGATGGATGACTCATGGACCTCTCCCTCTTCCGCGCGGCGAGTCTCCGCACCCGCCGCGCAACCTGTCAAACGGCGATTCAGCCGCGGCGGGTGCGTCCATACGGAGGCGTACGCCGAGACCCGCCGGGCTCCATACGGTTCGATTCTCTAGAGGGCGGCGCCGGCCACCTTCAGGCGGACCGCCCACACGCTCTTACGGGCGGTGATGAAGAGCGTCTTGCCGCCTGCGCCGCCGAAGGCACAGTTGGCCGCCCCCTGCGGCGTGCGGACCTTGCCAATCAGTTTCCCTTGCCACATGATCATGGTCACATGATGTCCAGGTGCCCGAGAAGGGCCTCCCACAACTTGCGATGTGGGCAAGAACACCTGCACGCCGTCCCCCGCGCTGACGTACAGCCGACCGTCTGCGTCGCACCGGATGCCGTCGGGGACGCCGGGGCGGATGCGGCAGAAGACCTCGCCGCCCTCGAGCGTGTTGTCCTTCCGGACGCGGAACCGGCGGACGTGAGAGGCCTTGCGGTCGCTGTTGGCCACGTACAGCACCTTCTCGTCCGGCGAGAAGCAGATGCCGTTGGGCCGGGTGAAGTCCGACGCCACCGCCACCGGCTCCTTCGCCCCGGGGTCGAGCCGGAAGACGTAGTTGGCGTCCTGCTCCGGCTCGGTGCCTTTCAGGCCGTACGGCGGGTCGGTGAACCAGACCGTGCCATCGCCCTTGACGGCCAGGTCGTTGGGCGAGTTCAGCCGCTTGCCCTTGTACGAGTTGCAGAGGACCTCCACCGTACCGTCTTTGGAGGTTCGCGTGACGCGCCGGCTGCCGTGCTCGCAGGAGACGAGCCGGCCCTTGGTGTCGGTCGCGTTGCCGTTGGTGTGGCGGGAGGGTTCGCGCCAGACCGTCAGGCCGCCCTGCTCGGTCCACTTATAGATGCGGTCGGCGGGGATGTCGCTGAACAGGAGGCACCCCCCGGCCTTGAACCAGGTGGGTCCCTCGGTGAACTTGAGGTCCGAGGCGATTTGGCGGACCTCGGCGCCCGCCTCGGCCACTTGCTTGAAGGCGTCGTCGAGGGCCTCGACGCGGGCGGCGGGTTTCTCGGCGGCGGCCGCGGGGCCGGCCACCGTCGCCAGAACGAGCCCTAGCCCGATTAAACCTTTGAGCCTCATGAAACATGGCAACTGCATGGCTATGCCTCCTTCGGTTTTTGGACGGCGCCCGGCCCGCGAGCGGGCCGGCGAACATAAACCCCTATGCGCAGCTCAGGTACCGCCTGAACCTTCGTTCGGCCTTACAGCGCCGCCAGGACGCCGCCGTCCACGTACAGCACGTGTCCGCTTACGAAGTCGGAGGCCGCCGAGGCCAGGAACACCGCCGGTCCGGCGAGGTCGCCGACGGCCTCGGCCAGGGTGTCCGGATGGCGGCCGTTCAGGACGAGCGCCGCCCCGGCCCGCCCCAGGCCGCGCGCGAGCGTCCGTCCCAGGCCGCGGCTGGACCCGGTCACCAGGGCGTTGCGGCCGGCCAGGTCGAACAGGTCGGGGCGCATGGTCGGCTCCGGCTCCGAGGCTCCCCGGTTGACAGGGCTCACCCCCTTGCGTAGTGTACCCGCTCGGGGACCCGGGAGAAAGAGACTATGGATTATCGCCGCATCATCCCGTGCCTCGACGTGAAGGACGGCCGGTTGGTCAAGGGCGTGCACTTCGTGGACCTGAAGGAGGTGGGCGACCCGGCCGAGGCGGGCGCCGCCTACGGCGAGGCCGGCGCCGACGAACTGGTCTTCCTCGACATCACCGCCACGGTCGAGAACCGGGGGACGACGATCGAGGCCGTCCGGCGCGCCGCCAAGCGGCTGACGGTGCCCCTGACGGTCGGCGGCGGCGTCCGGACCACCGAAGATATCCAGATGCTTCTGGCGGCCGGGGCGGACAAGGTCTCGATCAACACCGCGGCCGTCCGGGCCCCCGACTTCCTGGCCGAGGCCGCCGACGAGTTCGGCAGCGAATGCATGACGGTGGCCATCGACACCCGCGCCGGCGACGACCTGCCCTCGGGCTTCGAGGTCATGGTCAAAGGGGGACGCGAGGGCACCGGCCTCGACGCCGTCGAGTGGGCCCGCAAGGCCGAGGACCTGGGCGCCGGGGCCATCCTGCCGACCAGCATGGACGCCGACGGCACGCAGGCGGGGTACGACATCCCGATGACCCGCGCCATCGCCGACGCCGTCAGCGTGCCGGTCATCGCCTCCGGCGGCGCGGGGGCGCTGGAGCACCTCTACGAGGCCATCGTGGACGGCCACGCCGACGCCGTCCTGGTGGCCTCGATCGCGCACTTCGGCACGTTCACCATCCGCGAGATGAAGGAGTACCTGGACGGGCGGGGCATTCCCGTGCGGCTCGGGTAGTGCGCCAACCCGACAAAGGCATGCTGCGCGGCCCGTACGGGCCGCGCCGAGTGCGCGGTGCCCAAGACTGGGCAGCGCGCGGGTCCGCAACCGGCTCCCGCCGCGCCTCAGGTCCCGGCGCGGTGCGGTTGGGCGGCGCCGGCCCGCGCCCCGGCCGCCATGCCGGTGGGGTCGGCACCGTCCCAGCAGTAAGTGCAGAGCCGGTCTTTCGGCAGGCCGACGGCCTCGACGAGGTCGTCGAGCCGCTGGTACCGGAGGCTCGTCAGGTTCAGTCGGCGTCGTACGCCCTCGACCATCCGGGCGTACGCCTCCGAATCCGGGTCGTCGTAGCCCCGGGGGGAGGCGTCGTCGGCGTCTTCGAGTTCGGCGATGGCCCGCCGGGCGGCCAGGTCCAGTTCGCTGCGGGACCGCGAGAAGTTCAGGAACGGGCATCCGTAGATGAGCGGCGGGCACGCCGGCCGCATGTGCACCTCCCTGGCCCCGGCGTCGTAAAGGCGCCGGATGGTGTCCTTGAGTTGCGTGCCGCGTACGATCGAATCCTCGCAGAACAGGAGCCGTTTGCCTTCGATGAGTTCGCGGATGGGGATGAGTTTCATCCGGGCCACCAGGTCGCGGACCCGCTGGTCCTGGGGCATGAAACTGCGGGGCCAGGTGGGCGTGTACTTGACGAACGGCCGCTCCATGGGCACCTTGGCGGCGGCGGCGTAGCCGAGGGCGTGGCCGGTGCCGGAGTCCGGGATGCCCGCGACCAGGTCGACCTCGGCCGTATCGCGCTTCGCCAGGGCGGCGCCGCACCGGTACCGGACGACCTCGACGTTGATCCCCTCGTAACTGGAGGCCGGAAAGCCGTAGTAGACCCAAAGGAACGTGCATATCTGCAACAGGTCCGATGGCGGAGCCGTCTGCTCGACCCCGTCGGGCGTCAGGCGGACGACCTCGCCGGGGCCGAGGGCCCGCTCGACCTCGTATCCCAGGTTCGGCAGGGCGCAGGTTTCGAGGGTGGCGGCCCGGGCGCCGCCCTTGGCCCCGATGACAATGGGCGTCCGGCCATACGTGTCGCGTGCGGCGTAGAGGCCTTCCGGCGTGAGCAGCAGCATGGAGCAGGAGCCGCGAACGGCCTCCTGGGCGCGGCGGATGCCGTCGGTGAACGTCTCGCCCTGGTTGACGAGGGTGGCGATGAGTTCGGTGGGGTTGAACTCGCCCCCCGCCATCTCCGAGAAATGGGTGGCCCGCCGCTCGAACAACTCCCGCGCCAGGTCGTCCACGTTCCGGACCACGCCGACCGTGACGATGGCGTACACGCCGAGATGCGACGCGATGATGAGGGGCTGGTCCTCGTAATCGCTGATGACGCCGATGCCCCGCCGGCCGTGCATCTTCCCGACGTCGTCCTCGAACTTCGAGCGGAACTGGGCGTTGGTGATGTCGTGGATGAACCGGATGAAGCCGCCGTCCTCGGCGGCCAGGCCGCCCCGCCGCGTGCCGAGGTGGCTGTGGTAGTCCGTGCCGTAGAACAGGTCCTCGATGCAGTCACCGCTTGAGACGACGCCGAAGAATCCTCCCATGGGCGGCAGCCCTTTCGTGTTAGCAAGACCCGTGGCGCAGACCGTGCCAGGGCGGCGTCCGACCGTGCCCCCTCCTGGCGCAGGCATGATACTCCCGGCCGGCGGTCAGTTCAAGCGCCCGTGGCGGTGGCGGGCCTATCCCGGCTTCTCGGCCGTCAGGACCGTGCCGCCGAACGGCTCCGGCATCGGCTGGACGGCCGGCTCCGCGAAGCCGGCGGCCTGGGCGTGCTCGACCATCTCCGGCAGCGAGAACGCGCCGACCATCAGGTTGAAGACCGCCGGGATGAGGGGGCCCGTCTTCTCGGCGTTCATCAGAAAATCCTGGACGATCAGCAGCCCCCCGGCAACCAGCGCGCGATGGGCCTTGGCCAGTTTCATCCCGGCCCGGCTGGCCGGGCCGTGCAGCACGTTCGAGAGGAGCACCGCGTCCACGCCGGCGCCGAACGCCACGTCGTTCCAGTCGCCGACCTCGGCCCGGACACGGCCGGCCATACCGAACCGCCCGATGAGGTCGCGGGCGATCTCGACCGCCTCCGGCAGGTCCAGCACCGTCGCCGAGAGGTCCGGGTACCGCTCACACAGGGCCACGGCGTAGGACGCCGGACCGCCGCCGACGTCCACGAGGGTCCGCCGGCCCGAGAGGTCGACGCGCCGGCAGAGGGCGGCGGCCCGGCCGGCCATCGCCAGGTTGTGCATCCCCAGGACGAAATCGCGGTAGGACCGCATGCGGTCGTGACCGTCCGGCGACCACACCCATCCGCCCTGCCCGCCGCGGAGGACCGACTCCAGGTCCGCCCAGAACGCCCCGACCTGCGCGTGGTGGGCCAGGATGTGGCCCTGGTAGAGCGGCGCGTCCGGCAGGAGGGTGGCCCTGGCCTTCGGCGTGAGGCGCCAGCCCCGGCCGTCGCGAGCCGTCTGCCCCATGGCTGCCAGGACGATCAGGACCTTCTCGACCATCGCGGCGTCGAGGTCGCGCTGGCGGGCGAGGGCCTCGGCGGTGGCGGGACCGGCGGCCAGGGCCTCCGGGAGCCCCACGGCGCAGGCGGCTTCGAGCGTCCGTCCCGCGCGGGCGTGCCACGCGTGACCGGTAGCCTCGGCGGCCCAGCGGATTTCCGGCGAGTCGATTTCGAAAATCACGGCGTCTCCTTCCGGCGGGTGTTCGCGGCCCCTCCATTATAGGGCCGGGGCCGACGTCTTGCGAACCGGCCGGCCCGGTGCTAGAGTGAGCCGCGTCGCCCCTCGCGGCGGCGGCGCGGCCGTGCAGAGCGAGCGACCCGTGAACCGGAAGGCGCGCCCCATGAACATCCGCAGGTCCGTGTGCCTGGCTATCCTTCTGCCGGCCGTTGCGCGGGTGGCCCTGGCGGGCGGGGGGGCCGACCGCGTCTTCCTCGTCGTCAACGGGGACAGTTGGGCCTCGCAGACGGTGGCCAACGAGTACGTCCACCTTCGCCGCATCCCGGCGGGCAACGTCTTTTACCTGTCGGGATTGCCGTCGCTGGAGCGGACCGGCGTGGACGCCTTCCGGCGCCGGATCCTGGAGCCCGTCTTTGCCGCCATCGAGCACCGGAACCTTGCCGGCCGGATCGATTATATCGTCTACTCCAGCGACCTGCCGTGGGGCGTGGGCGTGGCGCCGGACGTCGGCAAGAAGGAACTGCCGAAGATCATCACCAAGCGGGCCTCCATCAACGGCCTGACGTACCTGCACGAACTGGTGCGCGAGAAGGACCTGGCGTACCTGGACCTCGGGTCCAACTGGTACTATCGCCGGCCCAAGCGGCGCGTCGCAACCCGTCCGTGGACGCCCGCCGAGCAGGCCGAGCGCGCCGCCGCCCACGATCTTATCCGGGCCGAGGAGTGGGGCCGGGCCGAGACCGCCCTCCGACGCCTCGCCGAGAAGCATCCCGGCACGCCGCAGGTCCACTACAACCTGGCGTGCTGCCTGGCCCGGCTCGAGAAGCCGGAGGAGGCGATGGACGCCCTCCGCCGGGCCGTCCGCGCCGGCTGGGCCGACGCCGACCACGCGGCGGACGACCCGGACCTGGACACCCTGCGCGACCGCGACGACTTCAAGCGGCTGCTGGAGGCGATGACGGCACCCGTCTTCCAGGTCCAGCCCGCCACCGCCTTCCGCAGTTCATACGCCTGGTCGCGCCAGGGGAACCTGACCGAGCCCCACGCCGGCCGGCGGTACATGCTCTCGACCATGCTGGCGGTCACCAGCGGCCGGGGGAACTCCGTGGAGGAGGTCCGCGCCTACCTTCGGCGCAGCGCCGCGGCCGACGGCTCCCGCCCGGCCGGCACCGTTTACCTCATGAAGAACGGGAACGTGCGGTCGCGGACGCGCGAGTGGGCGTTCGCCACCACGGTCGCGAAACTGGCGGCGCGCGGCGTCCGGGCCGAGGTCCGCCAGGGCGTCCTGCCGAAGGACCGGCCCGACGTGGCCGGCGCCGTCGTCGGCGCCGCCGGCTTCGACTGGGCGAGGTGCGGCAGCACGATCCTGCCCGGCGCCATCTGCGAGCACCTGACGAGCAGCGGCGGCGTGATGAGCGCCGGCGCCGGCCAGACGCCCCTCTCGGCGTTCCTCCGCCACGGCGCCGCCGGCGCGAGCGGGACGGTGACCGAGCCGATGGCCATCCAGGCCAAGTTCCCCTCGCCCCTCATGCACGTTCATTACGCGGACGGGGCCTCGCTGGCCGAGGCGTTCTACCAGTCCGTCGCCGGCCCGTACCAGTTGCTCATCGTCGGCGACCCGCTGTGCCGGCCGTGGGCCACGATTCCCGAGGTCACCGTCGAAGGCGTCCGTCCCGGCCAGACCGTCAAGGGCACGCTGCACCTGACGCCGGGAACCGCCAACCCGGCGCCCGGCGCCGTCGACCACTACACGCTGCTCGTCTGGGGGTCGCCCCACGGCCGGTGCGGACCCGGCGAGACCCTCCGCCTGGACACGACGACCCTGGCCGACGGCTGGTGCGACCTCCGGGTGGCGGCGGTGGCGGGCGACGCCGTCGGCACGCGCGCCCTTCTGGACATTCCCGTCACGGTCCGCAACGAGGGCATCGCGCTGGAGGTGACCGCGCCGGAGCGGAAGCAGGCCGCCTGGGGCGAGCCGGTGCGCGTCTCGGCCGCCCTGCCCGGCGCCCGGGCCATCCGCATTATGCACCACGCGCGGGTGCTGGCGGCGATCGAGGGCGACCGCGGCACGGCCGAGATCGACACGCGGCGGCTCGGCCTGGGGCCGGTCCGCCTCCTGCCGGTGGCCCACCTGCCGCCGGAGGGCAAGGTCAAACCGTCGGACTTCGCCACGGCCGCCGGACCCCCGGCGCTGACGGGTGGCCGGGTGCGGCCGGGCCGGTACATCGCCGGCGAGCCGATCCGGCTGGAGGTCCTCCCGCCGCCGGTCCTGACGCCCGTCGAGCCCCCGCCGGAATCGGCCCGCAAGAAGGGCCTTCGCCTGACCGCGGGCCGGGGCGACCCCGTCCGCATCGAGTCGACCCGCCGCGGCAACTGGGTTCAGCGGGCGGGCCTGGAGAAAGGCGGCCGCCTGACGCTCGAAGGTTACGTCGAGGCGCCGCGGACGGGGCTTTATCAGATCCAGGTCCGCGCCGGCGGCCGCGTCACGATCGAGATGAGCGGGCACGCCCTCGACACACCCGTCCCCGACCGGTGGACGTTCCTGCCCGTCCACCTGGCCAAAGGCATGCACCACCTGCGCCTGACCGCCGGCTTCGGGAAGCGGCCGGACCTGGACGTGCGGTTCGGCGGTCGCGGCACCCGGCCCATCGGTGCGGACCGGTTCGTCTGCACGGGCCCCTTCCCCGACGAGCCGCCCGCCAAGCCGTAGCCGCGCATCGGCTCGTCCGGCGCTTCGCGAATGAGCATCTCCCCGGCCGGCACTTTGCCCGCTCCGCTGCAATCTTTCCGGGGTTCCAACGTTTAGATTGCCGGAGCGCGCCTTGGGGGAAGGAGTCCCGATCATGCTTGCCCGCCTGGACCGGAACGGCAGCCCGTTGACCGGAGCCGCGGGCACCGATAGAGTGTCGGCCTGGGGGACGGCGTCGGCCGGCCGCCCCTGGTTCACGTTCGAGCCTTTCCGGATGAGCGACCCGCCCGGCATCCCGATTCGTCCCGCCCGCACCGGCGACCTGATCCCGCTGGTGGAGTTTCTCCAGTGGGCGCCGCGAAGCCCCGGCGCCTCGTCGGCGCCCTGCGCCGCGGTCACGGGCGACCTGGCGAATCGGCTCCTGGCGGTCCGGGACGGCGCGATCGTGGGCGCCATCCACTACACGCCCGGCGCGGGGCGGACGGCCGCCGTCTCCCCCCCGCGCCTGGGCCGGTGGGACCCGGCCACGGCCGCCGACCTGTTCCGGGCGGCGGCGGCACATGCCCGGCGTCGGCACGGCGCGCGGCTCATCCAGACGCTGCTGGTCCCGGAGGGGGCCGACCCCGCCGCCTGCGCCCTGGAACGGGCCGGGTTCCGGCTCCTTGCGGAACTTATCTACATGCGCCGGACCATCCGAAACGCCGACCGCGCGGCGCCGCCCCCCAAAGGAATCCTGTGGCGGCGGTACACACGGCTGCGGCACCACGCGTTCGCCGAGACGATCCGGGCCACCTACACCGGAAGCCTCGACTGCCCCGGCCTGGCGGGCCTGCGGACGGTGCACGACTCCATCCGCACGCACAAGCGCACGGGCACCTACCGGCCGAAGCGGTGGCAGATGGCCGTCGTCGGCCGGTCGCCCGCCGGCGTCGTCCTGGTCAATCGTCTCCGCGGGCGCGGCGAACTGGTGTACCTGGGCGTGGTGCCGGAGATGCGCGGCCACGGGATCGGGCGGGCCCTGGTCAACCGCGCCATCCGCGAGACGGCCGAGATGGGCCTGCCGGAGGTCGGCCTGGCGGCCGACGCCCGCAACACCCCGGCCCTCCGCCTGTACCGCGACGCCGGCTTCGAGAAAACGCACCGGCACCTGGCTTACTTCGTGCCGGTGGCGAATCTGGACGCGCTGGGATAAAAGGCGCAAGCGCCTTCCGAGCCCGCTGCGGGAGCAGCGGGGCATCCTCATCCGCCATGGCCCACGCCACCGCGGATGAAGATACCCGGCCGCTTCCGCGCCCGGCTCGAACGACATGCAGCGCGCCGCGCCCGGCGGCGCCTACGCCAACAGCGCCCGGGCGTCGTCCAGGCGGTCCGGGCGAAGGCGGAAGCGATCGCTGAGCGTCTCGACGAGCCCCTCGGTCTCCCACGCCAGGACGGCGTCGCGGACGGTCTCGGCGGAGTAGAACCGCCGCTTCTCGGGCCACGCCAGGAACCCCGCCGTCGTCAGGCCGGGCCCCGTCGGCGTCTCGTCGGCGCCCTTCGCCTCGGCATGGGCCGCCAGGCACCGCAGCAGGTCCTCGCGGCAGAGGCGCTGGATACGGCCGGGCGGGTCGTACAGGCTCCCGACGAACCGCTCCACGCTCGTGTAATCGGGGTAGCGGCGGCCGATGAAGTCGCGGATCTGAAGCACACCCTCCCGGTCAGGCTCCAGGTTGCCGGCCAGATGGGCGCGGACGCACAAGAGGCCCACAGAGCGCATGATGCGGTCGGCGGCCGCGCCGGAGTCCATGGCGGCGTCGGCGGCCCAGAGGAAGGCGAGGCCGAGGGCGACGCGGAGCCGGCGCCCCTCGCCGCCGTCGGCCGGGGCCACCTCAAACGCCCCGACAAACGGCGGGAGGTCAGCCGAGGCGCCGGCCCCGAGAAACCGGACCCGGTGCCGACCGCCGCCCGCCTCCAGCGTAACCGTGTCGCGTCCGTTCATGGGGGCTCCGCTCGTACAACGCCGTTCGAGCCCGCTGCGGAAGCAGCGGGTTATCCTCATCCGCCTTGGCCCGTGCCACGGCGGATGGAGATATCCGGCCGCTCCCGCGGCCGGCTCGAAAAGCACAACCTACGCCACGGTGACCTCGTCGCAAAGGTAGACGTCCTGGACGGTGTTGAGGAGTTTGGCGCCCTCGTCCATCGGCCGCTGGAAGGCTTTTCGGCCAGTGATGAGGCCGGACCCGCCGGCCCGTTTGTTGATGACCGCCGTGCGGGCGACCTCGGCGAAGTCGTTCGCGCCGGAGGCGCCGCCGGAGTTGATCATCGGCACGCGGCCCATGTAACAGTTGACGACCTGCCAGCGGGTCCACTCGATGGGGTGGTCGGTGGCCAGTTCGTCGTACACGCGGTCGTCCGTCCGGCCGTACTTCTGGTCCTTGGCCATCGCCGGGTACCCGGCGTTGCACTGCGGGGCCTTCTGCTTGACGAGGTCGGCCTCGATGGTGACGCCCAGGTGGTTGGCCTGGCCGGAGAGGTCGGCGGCCAGGTGGTAGTCGGCCTCCTTGGTCTTGAAGGCGCTGTTGCGCAGGTAGCACCACAGGACGGTGAACATGCCGCGCTCGTGCGCCTGCATGAACGCGTCGCTGACCTCCTGGATCTGGCGGCGCGACTCCTCGGAGCCGTAGTACACGGTGGCGCCGACGGCGGCGGCCCCCATCCAGTACGCCTGCTCCACCTGGGCGAACATCGTCTGGTCGTAGTAATTCGGATACGTAAGCAGTTCCGAATGGTTTAGTTTGACGATGAACGGAATCTTGTGGGCATATTTGCGGGACACGGCACCCAGGACGCCGAGGGTCGAGGCGCAGGCATTGCACCCGCCCTCGATGGCGAGGCGCACGATGTTCTCCGGGTCGAAGTACGCCGGGTTCGGCGCGAACGAGGCCGCCGCCGAGTGCTCGATACCCTGGTCCACCGGCAGGACCGAGAGGTACCCGGTCCCGGCGAGCCGGCCCGTGTGGAACACCCGGTGCAACTGGGCCAGGACGGGCGAGGGCCGGTCGGTGGCCGCCGTCACGCGGTCCAGAAAATCCGGCCCGGGCAGGTGCAGTTGGTCCTTCGGGATGCCGACGGCCTTGTGCGTGAGCAGGTCGTCGGCCTCGTCGCCGAGGTACTCGCGAATCTGGTCGATGCCGGCCATCGTCGCCTCCTTGTCTGGTGCAGGCTGCGGGGGTACCCTTGTCGCGCGTTTCACCGACTATAGCGGCACAGGACCGTCAGGGTCAACCGGCTTGTGGCGGAAAGGGGCCGCGCACGCGCGAGGCCCCGTTCCCGCGCGGCGGGTGGGGACACCCGCCGCGCAGGCCGATGGTCGCGCGGTGGGTACGGAGACCCACCGCGCTTACCCCCGGGAATTCGTAATCTCCCTCTCCCTTGACGGGAGAGGGCCGGCTCGTGCTTCGCAGCGAAGCGCCGCTTCGCAGAGTAGCAGGTGAGGGTGAAGGATCCGCCTATGCCCTCACCCTGCCCTCTCCCACGGAGGGGAGAGGGAACTGAAACAGCCGCTTACTTGTCGTCCAGGCCCGTCACGTGGCAGGCCATCGGGGCGACGCGGACGCCGTCGGCCAGCCGGTACGGCTCGCTGCCGAAGTTCACGGTCACCGTCACGCCGCCCGCGAAGCGGGTCTGCTGGACGTCGCGGTCGGACGTCAGGAAGCGGTGGTCGGTCATCTCGCGGCAAGCGGTCGCGCGGGCGATGGGCGAGGTCGCACGGTAACTCTCGACGAAACGCTTGCGGTGCTCGTTCCAGAACGGGCGGCGGAACATGAACATCGGCGGCGTGCCGTAGAGGGCGCCGAAGAGGTCCCGCTTGTCCCACAGGCTCGGCAACTTGTTGTTGTAATCGCCCCAGTACCACTGGGCGACCACACAGTCGTGGTACACCAGTTCCCACAGCGGCAGGCGGTACCGGTGCCCAAGTTGGAACTTCGCCACGCGCTCGGGCACCTCGTCCCAGATGCGGGCCATATCGCGGCCGGCGTCGGGCACGCGGTACGGGCCCAGGCTGAGCATCCCCTCGAAGTAGTGGACGACGCCGGCGGCGGCGTCGTGGCCGGTCTCGCTGCCGCAGACCAGATTGAACTCGCCGGAGACGACCCGCAGGAGGTCCATCTTGGCCTTGCGGCTGTCGGAGCGGGTCATGGGATGGTCCGGGTGGTAGCACTCGCGCCAGGGCGAGGCGGTGGTGGTGTCGATGAAGCGGCAGCGGTAGGGATGGTCGGCGAGGTCCTCGGCGATGCGCTTGCGCGCCAGGTCCGGGGCCAGCCGGTCGCACAGCACGCCGCAGGGATACATCGTGCCGTCCTTGCCGCGCACGCGCCAGCCGCGGCGCCATTGGCCGCGGGCATCCAGGTTGAGGCCGTCGGGCCAGGCCTCGGTGGGCCAACCGCCGTGCACACCTCGCAGGTGCTTGAAGTTCGCGGGGTTCATCACGTCCTGATAGATGTCGTACCGGCTCGTGAGGACGCCCTCCATGCGGTTCATGGCCCGAACCTGGTCGGGCGGGCTGCGATGACTCCAGAGGATGCGGCGGATGCCGGCCTCCTGCATCTCGCGGACGATGGCCGGAGCGTCGCGATCCCAGCACCAGACGTTGACCGCCCCGAGAAGGCGGTCGACGGCCGGGCAGACCTCGCGTTTCTCGGCCAGGGTGCGGAAGCGGCCGATACGCTTCGCGTAGGCGCGGTACCGTTTGCACATCCCGACGTGCCCGCCCCGCTCGACGAAGACGTACCGCAGCCGCCGCGGGTAGCCGAAGCGGCCCTTCTGGGGGTCCCATTCCGGGGCCACGACGAGGCGGCCGGCGGCCCGGTGGATGCGGATGGCGGCGTCGTCGGCCGTCTCGAGAATCGCCACCTGGCCGGCCTCGCCGTCCGTCACACCCCAGAACCCCATGCAGATGCCGTGCCCGCCGTAGGCCACGAGCCGCCGCGGACGAACGGAGGCGTCGTCCACCGGGTACGAGATGCCCTCGTTCATCGGCACGACGAGGTACGGCGGCTGACGGCCGGGGGGCGCCTCACCCTTGGGAGCGAGGGCGTCCGCGGTGAACGGATGGGGGAAGCGGAGCGGCGAGCGCAGGTCGCCGTCGGCCGAGAGCGTGAGCACGAATTCCGGCCCCCCGTCATCCAGGGCAATGGTGCCCGAGCCCTGGAGCCCGCTGCGGGGGTCAAGCCAGGTGAACGCCACGTCGGCGGCGTCTTTCGCCTCGGCGCCGACGACCACGATCCCGCCCGGCCGGGCCTTTTGCGTCCACCGCCGGCCGCCCGGCTTCCGGACGACCGTCAGCAGGCCCTCCGGCGGGTCCAGGGTAACCGCCAGGTGCGCGCTCTCGACCGTCACCGGTGCCTGGGAGCCTGCCCCGTCTCGCATTGCCTCCACGTGACCCTCGCGCGCGATGCGGAAGGAATCGCACCAGACCGTCGCGGGGCCGCTGCCCATGAGGCGCGGCAGGATGGCCCCCGCCCCGAACGGCACGGCGAACCGCGAGCGAAGAGTCTGCCAACCGTCGGCCGCGGTGGCCGTCCGGCCGCCGTAGGCCCAGTCCCGGGCCTCGCCGTCGCGGCCGTAGAGAATCACGCCCAGCGTGACGGAGCCCTCGCCGTTGACCTTGACCCGGCCGGAGAGGACGAACCGGTCGCCGGGACGGACGGCGATGCGGTCGGGGCGGGCAAGGCTCCAGTCGCGCCGGCCGGTGTGGTCGATGCGAATGACGGGCGGCCGGCCGCCGGGAACGCCGCTCTCGAGCACGGCCCGCCCGGCGCCGGCGTCGCGGCTCCAGAAGCGGCTCCAGCCCTCCAGAACGGGCTCGGCCGTGGCCGCCGATGGCACCATCCCCGGAGAACCAAGAGAGCACAAGAGCATCCCGGCCAAGAGAACCCCGCGGGGCAGAACCATGCGGTCGTCCATCGGCGTCTCCTGGGGCAGCCTCCGCCGGCTTAAACCACCGTGCACCGGAAAGCGCACCGCCGAAAGAGGGACCGTCCCCCCGGCCGGTGCGGCGGTGTTTAACACCACAACGCTATCTCGTGGGCGGCCCTACGGGCCGCCCGGGAAGCCGCGACGCACTGTCAGGCGCAGGGCCGTCTGCGAAAGGGGGAACCATGTCACGGACGAAACGGCTGACCCGGCGAACCTTCCTGGCCGGCGGGGCGGCCACCGCGGCCGCGGCCCCGCTGGTCGTGGCGGCCGAGGCGTTCGGCGCGAACGACCGCATCCAACTCGGCGGTATCGGCATGGGACGGCGGGGGACGTACGTCTTCTGGAACCTGGCCCGCCGCGACGGCGTTCAACCCGTGGCCATCTGCGACGTCATGGGCCGCCGCCGCGAGCCCTTCAAGGCCAAGGGCCTGGCCGTCTACCGCGACTGGCGCGAGATGCTCTCGCGCGGCGACATCGACGCCGTCACCGTGGCCACGCCCACCCAGTGGAAACCGCTGCACACGGTGGCGGCGGCCAAGGCCGGGGCCGACGTCTACTGCGAGAAGCCCAGCAGCCTGACCATCGCAAACGGGCGGGCCATGGTCCGGGCCGTCCGGCGCTACGGCCGCATCTTCCAGCACGGGACCCAGCAGCGGAGCGCCCGGGAGTTCCGGTTTGCGTGCGAGATGGTCCGCAGCGGCCGCATCGGCCGGCTGAAGCACGTGGAGGTGTACGTGGGCGGACCGCCGCGGCCGTGCAACCTGCCCGCCGAGCCTTGCCCCCCGGATATCGACTGGAACCTGTGGCTGGGACCGGCGCCGTGGCGTCCGTTCAACTCGCGGATCTGCCTCCGCGGGTGGGAGGGATACCGCGAGTTCTCCGGCGGCGGGATGACCGGCTGGGGCAGCCACCATTACGACATCGCCCAGTGGGGCCTGGCGGCCGACGACACGGGCCCCGTGGAGATCCTGCCGCCCGGCACCGGCGGACGCCCCGGCGTGACGTTCCGGTATGCCTGCGGCACCCCCGTGCACCACATGAACCGGATGGGCGAGTGGGCCGTCGTGTTCGTCGGCGAAGAGGGCAAGGTGGCCGTCAACCGCGGCAAACTCCGGACGTGGCCGGCCAGCCTGATGCGCGAGAAGACGGGGCCGGACGAAGTCCACCTGTACCGCAGCGACGACCACGGGGGGAACTTCCTGTGGGCGATCCGGCATCGCCGACCGGCCGTCTGCAACGTCGAAATCGCCCACCGGACGATGACCGTCTGCCACCTGGGCAACATCGCGTTCGACCTGCGCCGGCCCCTGAAATGGGACCCGAAGGCGGAGCGATTCCCGGGCAACGCCACGGCCAACCGGCTGCTCGACCGGCCGATGCGGTCGCCGTGGACGTTGTAACAACCAGAATGACCAATGACCAACATGGCCGCCGGCCGATGGAACGGACGCCGGAGACGCTACGCGTCACCGGTCTCGCGCTGGAGAATCTGCTCGAGTTGGCGGATGAGCGGGGGGAGGTCGTCGACAAGGGTATCCCATACGCGGTCCGTGTCGATGGCGTAGTAAGCGTGGACCACGCGGTTTCTCATGCCGACCATATCACCCCAGGGGATGTCGGGGAATCGGCTGCGGCCTTCCGGGCTGACGTTGGCAGCGGCTTCCCCGACGATTTCGATACACCGCACGACAGCCCGTGCAAGCATCCGGTCGTGATCCAGGTCGCCGCGCGGTCGCCCCTCTGCAAAGGTAACCGCCTCCTGCGCAGCCTCCAGCATGTGGCGCAGACGTATACGGTCATCCTTCCGCATACTGGACCTCCGCCTCATCGAGCACCTCGTCGCGGAAGTAGGGACTGAGGTCGGCGGGACTGCGGATGTCGGCCTTGCGGCCGAGCAGGTCCGAGAGTTCCCGCTCGATGCCGGCCAGGCGAATGAGGCCGACGGTGTGCCCCGGCTCGAACTCGACCAGAACGTCGATGTCGCTGTCGGGCGCGAAATCGTCGCGCAGGACCGAGCCGAACAGCGCCAGCCGGCGGATGTGATGGCGGCGGCAGAAGTCGGCGATCCCAGCGCGGTCGATGGCGATTCGGGGCGGCATGGCCGGCCTCCTTCCCCATGAAAGGTACCGGCCGAGGGCGGCGGCGTCAAGCGCCGAGGGCCGGGCGAGAGCGGCTTACCCCCGAAGTGCGGCGCGGCGGGTCTCCTCTTCGTTTCCCGCGCGGCGGCCTTCGGCATACGCCTCCGTAGGGACCAGGCCGCCGCGCCTCCGCCTGGGCGGTGACCCCGGAGGGCCACCGCGCGGTCAGGGTTCCTCGACCATCTCCACGGGCTCGCCCGCCGCATCCGGGTCGCCGATGAAAAGGTAGCGGCGCAGCCGGCCGAGCCGGATCTCGCCGATGCCCTTGACGGCAAGGAGGTCGTCGAGGGAGTCGAACCGGCCGCCGCGGCGGTCGCGTTCGGCCACGATGCGCCTGGCCAGCGTCTCCCCCAGCCCCGGCACGAGGGCCAACGTCACCCAATCGGCCGCGTTGACGTTGACCCGGTAGGTAGGCGGCGCCTCCGGGACGGGTTCGAGCGGCTCGGCGCCGAGCCGCCAGTACGAGACGGCCCGCCAGGCCACCCCCGCCACCACGGCCAGGGCGAGGACGAGGAGGGCGACCTGCTCGCTCCGCTCGATGAGGGGTTTCCGCGCGCCGGCGGGTCTGGAAGGCGGCTCGGCCATGGCCGCATTATGCAACACGCCCACCGCCCGAGCAAGCCATGAGACGCGGGCGCCGGCTGCGCAGCCACCCGGCCACTCTGAGCGGGGCCCGTAGCACTACTACGCTACTTCCCGCGCGGCCCGTACGGGCCGCGCAACCATTCAAATAGCCCCGCGGTCAAAGGCACGCCGGCGACCTACTCCGGCCAGACGACGTTGGCGTCGGCGTCGCCGACGGGGCCGCCGCCCGGCCAGATCTCCTGCCGCATTCCCGCCAGCCGCTGGTAGGCGATCTTCGGCTTCCCGTCCGCCCGCAGCAGGCCGCCGTGCGGGAAGTAGTGCCTGCCCTGGTCCGTGAAGTCGCGCCACGTGATGGCGCGGACGAACGGCTTGGAGATGGCGATGCGGTAAAACGCGTCGATCCAGTCGGACTGCACGACCTCGTCCCACGGCTTGCGCCAGGTGCCGGCGGCGTCCGTACCGGACTCCGAGCCGTCCGCCTCGGCGCTGGGGTCGGGATCGGTGGCGGACGGCACGCCGCAGGCCGTCACGTGGACGGGCTTGCCCAGGCAGCCGAACCGGTCCAACTGGTTCGAGATGTGAAGCATGTCGCGGGCGGCGTGCTCGAACCCGCCGGCGCCGAAGAAGAACTGGACGCCCACCGCGTCGAACGCGACGCCGGCGTTCATACACATCTCGGCATAATGATACGGCCAGATGGAGCGCTGGTTGGTGGCATAGTACATGCCCCACGGCTGGACGAGGTCGAGCACCACCGTGGCCGACGGGTCGCTCCGCTTGATCGCGCGGGTGCAGATGCGCGTCATCTCGATGATCCGGTCGAGCGCCAGCCCCATGCAGTTCTCGACGTGCAGGCCGGTAACGGCGTCCCAGTGGTCGATCCGGCCGCGGTACCGCTGGACGCACCGCTCGATGTGGTCGAAGACGAGGTCGCGGATCGTCTCGAAATCGTTCTCCCAGATCCAGACCCAGTCCGGCAGGGCCGCCTCGGTGAACCGGACCGGCGAGGCGCCCTTCAGGACGATGCCGGCCCCCTCCAGCCAGTCAACGCACCGGTCGTGCCAGTCCCACTGGTACTCCTGCTCTCGCGGCTCAATGGTCCGCCAGGTGAAGGGGATGCTGGCGTAGTTGAACGTCTGGCCGAAGCGCTGGCGGAGATCCTGGTCGTCCTCGGCCAGGTCCCAATGGCAACCGAAGTCCACGCTGGCCAGGCCGCCCTGGCTCCGACGGATGCTGATGCCCTGGCGGGCGTTCTCCATGGCCATCGTCTCGGCCAGGGCCACGCTGCGGTCGAGGGCCTCCTCGGCCAAATCGGCCGCCGCCCGCGCCGTGCCGCAGACCGTCTGCGCCTTGGCCAGCAGCAGGCGGATGGCCTGGAACTCTTTCTCCGTCTCGGGGGTGGGGCCGCCGAAGACGTAGCCCCAATCGTCGCGTTTCCGCCAGAGGTCGGCAATGCAGCCGCGGGCCAGTTCCATCGGCAGGAGGTAGGGGGCGTCGGCGTCCTGCAACAGCGCGGTGCGCAGCATGAGCCGCGCTCCCTCCTGGACGGGCCAGAACAGATTCAGCGCCGCCAGGCCCTGGCCGGACCGCTCGCAGAACAGCCGCCCGATCTCGGCGTTGTACCGGAACCGCGCGCGGACCGGCTGCCCCTCCTGGCTCGTCAGGTACATACGGTCCAGGTCGAGGGCCTCGGGGGGCTTGCCGTCAATGAGAACGTCGAACGCTAACACCGGTGGGCTCTCGTTCGCTTGGGGCGGACCCGCACGGGCGGGGCCGAGTTCCGTTGCCTGCCACGTGCCGCGATTATAGGGCCGACGGCGCGGGCCTCAACTGAAATCCCGGCCGGGCATCCGCCGCCGAGCCCGGGGCGCCGTCATCGGTCGCATTCCGCGCGGTGGGTCTCCGGACCCACCGCGCGGAACGTGCCGCCCCCGCCTAGGCGCGGCGGGTCGGTCCAGACGGAGGCGCAGGCCGAGACCCGCCGCGCGGGAAGCCGCCTCGAACAACATGGCCCGCCGCCGGCCCGAGGCGCCGCCCCCCGGCGAATAAGTCTTGACGCCGCGCGACCCCCGCCGCTAAAACGTCCCGGAACGTTCACCTCCGGCGGAGGCAGACCATGGCCGTCGTCCACGAAACGAATCTTCCGGGCCTCGCCCTTCGGCGGGGCAAGGTCCGCGACATCTACGACCTGGGCGACCGCCTGCTGATCGTCGCCACCGACCGGATCAGCGCCTACGACGTGGTGATGCCCACGGGGATCCCCGACAAGGGCCGGCTCCTGACCGGCCTGAGCGTGTGGTGGTTCGACTTCCTGTCGGACGTGGCGGAGAACCACCTGATCGCGACCGCGATGGACCAGATGCCGCCCGAGGCCCGCGACCACGCCGACACCCTGGCCGGCCGCACCATGCTCTGCCGCAAGGCCGAGGTCTTTCCGATCGAATGCGTGGTCCGCGGGTACCTGGCCGGGTCCGGGTGGCGCGAATACCGGGACCAGGGGACGGTGTGCGGCATCGCGTTGCCGGAGGGGCTGGCCCAGTGCGACGCCCTGCCCTCGCCCGTCTTCACGCCCGCCACGAAGGCCGAGTCGGGGCACGACGAGAACATCTCGCCCGAGCGGGCGGCCGAGATCGTGGGCCCGGACGTGGCCGCCGCGCTTCAGGAGCGCAGCATCGCGCTGTACCGGAAGGCGGCGGCGTATGCGCGGGAGCGCGGCATCCTCATCGCCGACACGAAGTTCGAGTGGGGCCGGGCGGGCGAGGACATCATCCTGGTCGACGAGGTCCTGACGCCGGACTCCTCCCGCTTCTGGCCGGCCGACGGGTACGAGCCCGGCCACGACCAGCCGAGTTTCGACAAGCAGTTCGTCCGCAACTACCTCGATACGCTCGACTGGGACAAGACGCCGCCCGGCCCCGACCTGCCGGAGATAATCGTCGCCCGGACCCGTGCCAAGTACGTGGAGGCGTACGAGCGGCTGACCGGGCAGCCGTTCGCGTAGGGTGCGCTGGGTGTCACCCGGCGAGGCTGTGTTCGCCGGCCCGCTTGTCCCAGTACGGGCCCGTATGGGCGGGCCGCGGCCGTACGGGCGTTGGCGCCCCACCCTTCGAGCCGGGAACCTGAGTTCCCGGGTATCGTCGAACGGCGGCGCGAGCCCGTCATGGGCAGATGGAGATACCCGGCCGCTTCCGCGGCCGGCTCGAAAAGCGGGCACACAAGAGCACGCGGCGGGCCCAATCAGCACGACCGGCGCGGTGCCCCACGACCCACGAGGCTTCTATGGCTGAACTGCTCGTCCGAACCGCGGGTGAATCGCACGGCCCGGCCATCCTGGCCCTGGTCGAGGGCTTCCCGGCCGGCGTCCCGGTCGATACCGACCGCATCGACGCGGACCTGGCGCGCCGGCAGGGCGGGTACGGGCGCGGCGGCCGGATGCAGATCGAGGCCGACCACGTGGAGGTCCTGGCCGGCGTTCGCCGCGGCCGGACCCTCCCGGGGCCGGTCGTGCTGCTCGTGCGGAACCGCGACTCGCGGCTCGAGACGGCGCCGGAGGTCACCCGCCCCCGTCCGGGGCACGCCGACCTGGCGGGGGCCCTGAAGTACCTCGACCCGGACATGCGGACCGTCCTGGAGCGGGCCAGCGCGCGGGAGACGGCCGGCCGCGTCGCCGCCGGCGGCCTGGCCAAGGGCCTCCTGGCCGAGTTCGGCATCCGCGTGGCCGCCTGGGTCACACGCATCGGCCCCGCCGCCGCACCGGACGACCCGTGCGACGACCTCGACGCCTGCCTCCGCCGGCGGGACGCCAGCGAGGTCTACTGCCCCGACGCGGCGGCCACCGAGGCCATGAAGGCCGCCATCGACGAGGCCCGCGCCGCCGGCGACACCCTCGGCGGCCGTGTCCGCTGCGCCGCAACGGGCGTGCCGGCCGGTCTCGGCAGCCACACCCAGTGGACGCGGAAACTGGACGGCCGCCTGGCCCGCGCGGTCATGAGCATCCAGGCCATCAAGGGCGTCGAGATCGGCCTGGGGTTTGCCGCGGCCGAGCGGCCGGGCAGCCAGGTCCACGATCCGATTGCCTACGACGAGGCGGCGCGCGACGGGCCGGCCGCGGGCTTCGTCCGGCTCACCAACCGCGCCGGCGGCCTGGAGGGCGGCATCACCAACGGCGCACCCGTCGTCCTCTCGGCCGCCATGAAACCGATCTCGACCCTCAAGACGCCCCTGCCTTCGGTGAACCTGAAGACCCGGCAGGCCGAGGACGCGACCTACGAGCGGAGCGACGTCTGCGCCGTCCCGGCCGCCAGCGTCGTGGTCGAAGCCGTCGTGGCGACGGAACTGGCGGCCGCGATGGTCGAACGGTTCGGCGGCGACTCGCTCGACCAGATGCAGACGGCGCGGGATGCCTGGCGCCGCGCGGCGCAGGACCTCCGCTATTGAGACCGGCAAAACCAATGTGTAACAAGAAAGGTGCCACGGTTTGCTTGTCAAACCGT
>CAYTJE010000032.1:0-21699 GCA_964437855.1 uncultured Anaerolineales bacterium
GGTTTCTCCCCCTCTGTCAAGGGCCATATCGGCCGGATGGGGCCTCTGCCGCCAAAATACGTTGCCGGGCGGCCACGCATGGCCCGGCGGGCTCGAGTTAGCGTTGTAGTGCTAACCCCCTTCCCTATGGGCCGCGAGGGGCGGAATCTGCCGCAACTCCTCCAGGCTCTCGAGGACGTAGTCCGGCGGGTTGGCGGGGTCGGGCGCGGCGGCGGCGAACTTCCCGCCCGGCCGGACGATCCGCACCGCCGTCCAACCCAGCCGCCTGGCCGGCGGGATATCCAGACGCGGATTGTCCCCCACGTACACCGCCGGCCCCGCAAACCCCATGGCCTCCTGGACCCGGCGAAACGCGGCCTCGGCCGGCTTGGCGCCCTCCGGCCCCAGGTCGTGGGTATAGACGACCGCGCGGAAGTACGGCTCAATGCCCAGCGCCGCCACCTTCCGCCGCTGAGTGGGCCCGTAACCGTCGGTGACGAGGCCGAGCGGCAAACGCCCGCTCCAGGCCGCCAGCGCCGGCCGGACGTCCGCGTACGGCGCCACCTCGGCGGGCGTACGGCGGTAGAGGTCGACCAGGTCGCGGATGAGGTCCGGGTCGGGCTCCAGGCCGGCGCGCTCCAGGACCGTGTCGAAGACGTTGGTCCGCAGGTCCGCCTCGTAGCCGCGGACGAGTTCGGCCCGGAAATCGATGCGCGGCCCGAACCGCTCGCGGAGGCGCCGGGCGACGGCGTCCAGGCGAGCCAGGACGAACGGCCGCTCCGGGCACAGCGTGTCGTCGAGGTCGAAGATGAGGGCGTCGGGCATGATCGGTTTTCGGGCGTCACTTTGCTAATGACGCGCCGGGCAAGCCCGGCGGGTAACTGTTCGCGCGCGGCGGGTAAATGTTCTCACTCGCCCGCCAGGGCCCGGACGTGGGCGACGGCGGACCGGCCCAGGGCCGCGGCGTCGTAGCCGCCCTCCAGCGTGCTGACGACCCGGCCGGCGGCCGTCCGGTCGGCCAGGCGGCGGACTCGCCGGGTCGCCTCGGCGTACGCCGATTCGGTCAGGTTGAGGCCGGCCAGCGGGTCGTCGCGATGGGCGTCGAACCCTGCCGAGACGAGCACGAACTCCGGCTCCAGCGCCTCGGCCCGGCCGAGGGCGTCGTCGATGGCCTCCAGGAACACGTCGTCGCCGGCCCCGCTGGGGAGGGGGTAGTTCAGCGTGGCTCCCCGGCCCTCGCCCTGCCCCGTCTCGTCCGCGGCGCCCGTGCCGGGATAATGCGGCCACTGGTGGGTGGAGACGTACAGGACGTCCGCGTCGCCGTAGAACGCCTCCTGCGTGCCGTTGCCGTGATGCACGTCCCAATCGACGATGAGTATCCGCCTCACGCCGTGGACGGCCTGGAGCCGGCGTGCGGCCACCGCCACGTTGTTGAAGAGGCAGAACCCCATGGCGCGGTCCCGGCACGCGTGGTGGCCGGGCGGCCGGACCGGACAGAACGCGGCGGCGGTCTCGCCCGCCAGGACGGCGTCGACGGCCCCGCACACGCCACCCGCCGCCAGCAGCGCCGCCTCCGCCGAGGCGGGGCACGCGTACGTATCGGCGTCGAACCAGACGAGCCGGCCGGCGTCGGCGCTTCGGCGGACCCGCTCGAGGTGTTCGGCGGAGTGGACGCGAAGCAGGTCGGTCTCGTCGGCGGGTCGGGCCAGGATCGGCGCCAACCGGTCCCACTCGCCGGCCGCCTCCAGCGCCTCCCGGATGGCCGTCAGACGCTCGGGCCGCTCCACGTGCCCCGGACCGGCGTGGTCCAGATACCGGTCATCCCAGACGATGCCGACCGTCATGGCGTCTGTGGCCCCTACTGTGGCGAATGAAACTGCTTCAGGTGGGCCAACTCGCGGTGAATCGGCCACGTGCCGAACGCCAGCACGAGGAGCATGATGAGATTGGCAATCGGGACGAGCATCAGCAGGCCCAGGGCGCCGGAGTAGCCCGCCTTCGAGAAGATCTTCCACCAGATGACGATTGTCAGGACAAGGGTAACAAGGCTGACAAGCAGCACGAATACCAGACCGATACCGCCCGCGATCAGTTCGCCCGCCTCAGGGCCCTGGTAGTCCATTGGGGTCTCCTTTAAGGAACGTGTTCCGGGAATCCGGCAGGCCCGGCCGGCGTCTCCCTCGCCTGCGCCGTCACCCCCGGCCTGCCCCACCACGCTGTATCCCCTCCTACCCGCGGGTATTCACTTCCGCAAGAACCTTTTCGCCGAGCGTATCGAGGGCGGCCTCGACGGCCGGCGTCAGCCCCTCGCCGAGCGCCACCTCGCCCGGCTCCACGCCGAAGACCACGGTGGGCGGGAGCGCCTGGCCGGCGGCCTCGGCCAGGCGAACCGCCGAGACGACCGAGACATCGTGGGCCGACCGCCAGGGGCCTTCCGGCCGCGCGGCGTCAAGCAGGTCTTCCAGCCTCAGCCGGTAGATCGTGCCCGGCTCGCCACCGGCCCGGACCGCGTCGATCAGGATGACCCGGTCGGCGCGGGCAAGGTCCGGCATGACGGCCAGCAGGTCGGTGCCGGCGTCCAGGGTCCGGACGTGCGCCGGCAGGCCGCGCGCCCGGAGCCGCTGGAGCGCACCGATGCCGACCCCCTCGTCCCGCGCGAGGGGGTTCCCGACGCCCACGACAAGAACCGTTTCCGACACGATGACGGGGCCCTCGGCGGATCGGAAGGAGACAATGGACCGCGACCCTCGGGACAGCGTGTCCAGGCGGCCAACCGGCCGCGCCCCACGGCGAGCCCCTGAAGATGGTCCGGGGCATCGCGGTCAATTAGGGCTACGTTGTCAACTTCGCCATCATCCACAAAGGCCGTGGCGCGGTGCCCCGTCGTGGGCACCGCGCGGGGGGCAAGACGGCCCACCGCGCTAGAGTCGTTGTCGGGTGGTAAGCGTTGACAAAGGAGCGTTAGGCGGTCATTGTAAGGGGGTCGACCCTGGTGTCAAGCAGCCTGCCGCTGACGTGTGGGAAGTGCCCCAGCCATCGTACCCCCTTGGCCGGGTTTTGTCGGCCGGGGTGCGCTGCTGAGGGCTGCCGGGGGCTGTCAGTCGAGTGCGTCTCAGGGGGAGGGTTTGGCATCGGTCTCAACGGGGCCGCCCAGCGCCTGAAGCCGGCGGCGGGCCTCGTCGCGCGCGGGATCCTCCGGATAGTCCTCCACGGCCGTCTGGAGGGTCAGGCGGGCCTTCCGGCGGTCACCCTGGTCCACGTAGCACTCGGCCGCCAGCATGAGCAGGCGGACGGCGTAGGCGCTGTGCGGGTTGGCGCCGGTCAGGTCGAGGGCTTCGCGGAGGGCCTCCCGCACGTCGCCCTTGGCCCGCAAGGCCGTGGCCCGAAGCCAGGACCAGTGGCCCTCGAGTTTGGCGAGGGGAAACTCCCAGGCCCAATCGTCCAGGTATTGGAAGACCCACTCCCAATCCTTCTCGCGGGTATACTCTTCGACGTACCGTGCCAGGGCGCCGATGCGGACGGCCTCCCGTTTGGGCCCGAGGACCTTGACCTTGATCCGGTCGGCCGCCTCGTAGGCCTGGCGTGCCTTCCCGGCGTCGCCGCGGTGCCGCCAGATATCGCCGAGACCGATGTGGGCCCGGCGGAGTTCCACGGCCGCGCCGCCGTTAGCGTAGGCCTGGAGGACCCTGCGGCAGTCCTTCTCGGCAGCCTCATACTGGTGAAGATCGCGGAGCAGGGTTTCGCCGATCTGGACAGCCACCGCCGCCTTGCGGTCGCGACGTTTGAGCCGTTTCTCGAGGCGCTGGTACGTGCGGACGGCCTCCTGGTACTGTTCAGCCGCCCGCAGGTGTTCGCCCAGCATAAGGCCGGTGTCCAGCACCTGGGGTTCCTTGACCCCCTTGCGCTTGAACACGAGTTCCGAGGCGGCCGCGATACAGGCCTCGCGCATCGTCAGATGGTCGAAGAGGTCGACGGCCAACCGGAGGTTGCGCAGGTCGAGCGCCGCCAGGTCGTACCGGGCCACCTCCTCGCCGTAGCGCGAAGCGGGGTCGATCTTCCTTTCGGTCTGGGTCCGCCAGTTGCGGTCGACGTGGACGGTCGTGCGGAAGGTGTGGGCGCGAGTGCCCCGCTTGGCCCGCAGGGTGACGGCGTAGTCGCCGGAGGCCAGGTAGACGTGGGTCGGCTCGGAGACGTCGGCCGTCTGGCCGTCGCCGAAGTCCCACTCGAACGATCCCCCGTGACGGTCGCTGATGCCCCTGGAAAGGTTCCGGAAGCGGATCCGGACGGCGTAGTGGTCCGGCCACCAGGTCTCGCCGGCGTGCTCCGGGAAGAAGTCGGCGACGAACGGCTCGCCCCTCAGGTCCAATTCGACGAGGTCGGCCCGGGCCATCGGCAGGAATACGTCGGCCGGTATCTCGCCGAAGCGTTTGCTCTTCTGGCCGGGCGTCCTGAAGGCGGCCACGGCCACCGTCCGGCCGCCGTGGGAGACGTTCCAGTAATCGAGCCGGTGCCGTTGCTGGGTCAGCGCGACCTCCTCAACGTGCCGCGCCCGCCGGCTGGGCCCGTGGCTGCCGGGCCAGGCAACGACCTGGCGGCCGTCGATCTCGATCCACGACCCGCCCTGGCTGTTGGTGGTCACCTGGTAGGTTCCCGGCCGGGGCGGGATAAACCACCCCGTGAAGTGCAGTATGGCCGGCCTGCGGCTGTCCAGGAGGGGGTTGTGACCGAAGGCGATGTTGGGGACGAGGTCCGCGGCCAGAGGTTCAGCCTTCGCCCACGCGCGTTTGAGTTGGTCGAGCCGCGCCGGCTGCCGGCCGCCGCCCCAGTGGCGAACCTCCAGGAGCACGCCCCGCTTGATCTCGAGCGGTTCGGTCTTTTCGGCCTTCGGGTTGCCGAAATAGATGTAGTAGCGGTCGAGGGCGGGCAGGGCCTCGAAGGCGACGCGGACGAGGTCGCCCGGCCCGACCTGGAGGATGCGGTGCTTGACCAGGCGGCGCCCCTGGACCGCGACGCGGACGTCGGCGGCGTCCGGGCGGGCCATGCCGCCGGTGTAGAAGGTGGCGACGGCCACCTCGGGGCCCACCTGCATGGCGTCGCTGACGGAGGCGTCGACCACGCGCCGGGCCGGCCAGTCGTTGTCGAACCAGGGGGCCTGGTCCGCCCGGGCGGAGGCGCCCCCGAGCACCCACGCCATCGCCGCCACCCAGCCGATCCCCATGCGCAAGGCAGCCCGCTCCTTCATCGGTACACGCATCCTCCGGATAAGTAAACCGGCCCGGCGGCTGAAGGTATCGGCCGCCGGACCGGAATCTGGTTGCCCGATTACCGCCGGGTCAGCCCTTCGGCTTCTCGCCGGCGGCCTTTCCCTTGGACTTGTACTCGGTGTTGAGGATCTTCAGGACCTCCTCGGTCAGGTCCACGGTATCGGTGGGGTAAAGGACGCGCTGACCGATGATGCGTTTCTTGAGGTCCTCCAGGCCCGTGGACTCGTCCACGTCGATCTGGGGGGGTTCCAGGAACGCCTTGGTGAAGACCAGGTCCAGGCCTTTCTGCTTGGCGACGCGTTCGACGACGTCGGCGATCTCGCGGTACATATCGAGCAGGACGTCGCGATGGCGGCGTTCGATCTTGATGCGTTCCATCGCAATCCAGTTGCGAAGTTCAACCTGTTTCTTCAGGACCTGCTCGTCGAGTTTCTTCCACTCCTCGGTGCCCTTGTTGAAGCCGTCGCGCTGGAGGCGCAGTTCCTCCAGTGCCGTGACCTTGGGTTCGGTCTCGGCCTTGAGGTTGGCCTGCTCGACCTGGAGGTCGGCGCTGGCGTCCTGGGTGCGTCCGTAGTTGTTCGTCACGTTCACGAGATCCACGACGCCGACCTTGAGGTCGGCGCGCACCGCGGCCGGCCCGGCCAAGACAACGACTGCGACCACAATCGCACACAACCCTATCCTTCGCATGAATCGCTCCTTTTCTCGCAAGACATCTCGCTCGATTGCCACAGGCATTATCGGAAAAACCGGCCGCCCTCGCCAGATAAAACCGGATGGGCAAGGCCGCCCTCGGCGCGGGCCCCGCTAGAACGACGTGCCGATTGAGAAGGAGAAGACCTCCTCCTCGTCGTCATCCTCCTTGGAGATGGGCACGCCGAAATCCAGGGCGAACGGCACCGGCCCGAAGAAGGGGACCGTAAACCGGATACCGGCCCCGACCGACGCCCGCCACGACGACACCCCCACATTCTCCTCCACCGTCCCCGTATCCAGGAACAGCACGCCCGTCAGGGTCTTGCCCAGGATGGGGAACGAATACTCGGCGGAGGCCAGGGCCAGGAAGTCGCCGCCCACCGCCGTATCCATTTCCCGCGGCCCGACGCCCCGGAACTCGAACCCGCGGAGGCTCCCGTGACCACCCGCGAAGAAACGCTCGAAGATGGGGGCGTCGCCGGCGATGTAGCCCAGACGCCCGCGCACCGCCAGAACGCTCTTCCGGTCGAGCACGTCGCGGGTCACGGTCCAGTACCGGCGTCCGTCAACCGAGAACCGCGTGAAATCGTAACTGCCTCCCAGGGCGCCCGCCTGCTCGACCGACCCGGTCAGCCGATACCCCTCGGTGGGGAACAGGAAACTGTCGGTCGTATCCTTCGTGAGGCCCACTTCGACGCTCGTCAGGTTCGACGAGCCCTCGACCTCGAGCACGTCGTTCGGCACGGCGGCGTCGAGGTTATCGATCCGGATATTCTCCACGCGCAGGTTCAGAAAGGCGCGCAGGTCTTCCCGGAGTTCCCGCCCGAACCCGAACCGGCCGCCGACGCGCTGCTCGTCGTACGCGTCGCGAAGCCGGTTGAAGAAGAACAGGTTACTCGAGAAACTGTACTCGGTGTCGAAGACGTGCGGGTCGGAAAACCGGACGCTGTATCGCTGGAACTCGGTGCCGGGTTCCAGGACGATGCTGAAGGTCTGGCCGGCCCCGCGGAAGGCCTCGCCGCGCCAGAACTCCTCGCTGGACTCGGGCCAGTCCGTGAGATCGAAGTTACGCTGCGTGAAGGAGATATTGCCCAACACGCCGCTGTTGCTCGAGACCCCCGCCCCCAGGATCAGGTTGGCGGTCTCGGCCTCCTCGACCCGCACGACGATGTCGGCCACCCCCTCGTCGGCGGTGGGAATGGTGCTGATCTGGACCGATTCGGGCACGAACAGCCCGCTGCCGCGAAGCCGTTTCTGCGCCCGCTCGATGAGTTTGGTATTGACCGGCGCCTCGGGGTAGAAGCGGAGTTCGCGCCGGATCACCTTGTCCTGGGTCAGGCGGTTGCCCTCGATGCGGATTTCCCCGATGCGGACCTGCCGGCCTTCCTCGACCTTGAGGGTCAGGTCAACCTGCCCCGGCTCGTCGGTGAAATCGATAACGGGCCTGGCGGAGGCCTGAATGTGCCCCACCTCGCCATACGTGTCGTGGATCATCTCCACGTCCTGGCGGACGGTATCGGCGGTGTAGGGGGCGCCGGGGCCGAGTTCCATCAGTTTCTTCAGGTACGACCGGCTGAACCGCTCCACGCCCTCCAAGGCAAGCGAGCGAACCCGGTACCGCGGCCCTTCCTCGATGATGATCCGGATCGTCAGGTCCTCTTTGTCCGGGCTGAACTCCAGTTCGCGACCCACCTGCACGTCCAGGAACCCCTGCTCCACGTAGTAACTGCGCACCTTGATGACGTCGCGCTCGAGGTTGTCCTCGTCGTACAGGCCGGGGACAAGAATCGGAAACCAGGTCTTCGTTTCCATTCGCTGGCGCAGTTCACCCGCACCGATCGAGTCGTTGCCGACGAACACGATCTTGCGGACCCGCACCCTGGGCCCCTCGGTCACCGTGTAGCAGGCCACCTGCTCGCGCCGGAGGCGCGTCTCGTCCAGGCTGACCGAGACGAAGTAATACCCTTTGTCGCGGTATTTCCGCTCGATGCCCTCGACCGCGCTGAACACCTTGTACCGGTCGATCAGGCTGCCCGGCGCCACGCCGACCGTCTCGGTCAGATCCTCGTCGTCGAAGACCGTATTGCCGTCAAACTCCAATCCCTTCAGAACGGGGCGTTCGGTCACCTCCGCCACCAGGACGAGCCCCTCCGGCTCGCGCTGCGGCCGGATGACCACGTTGTCGAACTCGCCGAGGCCGTAAATGCGCTTCAGGTCCTCGTCCACGGCTCGAGGGGCGTAGAGGCTGCCCTCGCGCAGGCGCATCTGCCCGAGAATGCGGTGGGTGCTGACGCGATGGTTGCCGCGGACCACCACCCGGACGATCCGCGGCCCCTTCTTCTCGGCCTCGGCGGCCAGGAGTCCGCCGACCAGGCAGGCCACCGCCACCAGAGCCATCCCCACGGCCGCCAACCGTTTAGGGAATCGGTGACGCTTCAGACAGGTACCCGGTGGCTGGGTCATACTGGGGTTTCGACTCCGCTCCTGTGGGCGTAATCGGAACACGTCGGCGGATATTCTACAGGGTCCCGCCGGCCGGTGCCATTAAGAAAACGCGCGGATTCGGCTACGGGCGGCCCGCCCCGCCGGCCCCGTCGTCCACACCGAAGTCGGGCGGGCGGAACCTCAGAAGAGGCCAGAGCAACGGGAACAGCGTGACCATCGGCAGCAACAGCCCCGCCCACGCAGACGCACTCCCCACCGTGGACACGGACGTGGCCTGATGCTTGATGAACCAGGCGAGGCCGAGGCCGATGAGCACCCCGTTCGCCGCCAGCAGGGCGCGGCGGGCCCACATCCGCCCCGCAAGATACTTCGCCCCGACCAGGCCGGCCGCCCCCAGGCAGCCGACCGTCCCGGCCATCACCACATAGTCGTAGGCCGCACCCAACCGCAGGCCGAGTTTGGCGTTAAGGTAATTCAGGTAGGCGCTGAAAATGAAATAGAAACAGACCGTCAGCAACAGCGCTTCGCCAACGACCAGAAGATACGCCAACCGCTTCCGTCGGACGGGGTCGCGCTGCCAGCGTGCCATGGCTGCCTCCTCTGAGCGCCCGGCGCCGCCATCGGGCGCGGTCTCGTCAGGATTCCTCGAACGTGGGGCCGACCAGCGTGCCGAAGGCGTCGAGGGTGGACCGGTCCCCGCTACCGATCACGCGCAGCCGCGCCCCGCACCGCACCGTCGCCCGGTCGATGAACCGCTTGGCCAGAACGGCCCGCTCCTTCGACTGCCGCGCCATCTCCAGCCACAGGTAGCCGAGGTACACGTCGATGGCCACGTCGACCAGCGGCCGGGCCATCAGATCCAGGTAATCCGCCGACTGCTCCTTCTTAAGATAATCGACCGTGTCGGCGAGTTTCTTGCGGATTCGTTCGAGCCGCCGGGCCCGGCCCTTGAAGCCGCGGGGCGGGTCGGCCTCGGCCAGTTCGGCGAAGCGTTTCTCCGCCGTCCCGCTCGTCACCCCGCGCACCGCCGCCACGACCTGAAGTTGGCTCGTCCCCTCGTAGATGGTCGTGATGCGGGCGTCGCGATACAGCCGCTCCAGCGGGTAATCCTTCATGTACCCCGACCCGCCGAGCACGCTGATCGCCTCGTACGCCACGCGGTTACACATCTCGCTAAGCCAGTACTTGGCGACGGGCGTCAGGAACCCCGCCAACCGCTTGTACCGTTTCTGCTTCTTGTTCAGGGCAGTGCGCTCCTGGCGGTCCTCGGCCCGCTCCTTGGCGTCCTCCAGGAGGTACTCGTAGTCGGCGGCAAGGGCGGCCTCGTACAACAGCGCCCGGCCGGAGGCGACCGCGAGTTTCATCTCCGCCAGCAGATCCGCCACGGCGGGGAACCGCTCAATCGGCCGGCCGAACTGGACCCGCGTGGCCGCGTAGTTGCGGGCCTCCCGCAGCGCCGCCTCCGCGATGCCGAGGCTCTGGGCGGCGATGCCGATCCGCGCCCCGTTCATCAGCGCCATCACGTACGTGACGAGCCCCCGCCGGCGTTCGCCCACCAGTTCCGCCGGCGCGTCGTTGAACTGTAACTCGCACGTCGGCGACCCGTGGATGCCCATCTTCTCCTCGGTCCGGCGGACGCGGATGCGCGGCCCGCGTTCGGCCAGAAACAGACTGAGACCCATGCCGCCGGTCTCGTCCGGCTCGCTGCGCGCGAGCACGAGCAGCACCTCGCCGCACCCGTTCGTGATGAACCGCTTGACGCCGCTCAGGCGCCACGTGCCGTCCTCGGCCTGGGTGGCCTTGAGCCCGACGTTCTGGAGGTCGCTGCCGGCGTCGGGCTCCGTGAGGACCATGGCGCCGGTCACCTCGCCGGCGGCGAAACGCGGCAGGGTGGCGGCCTTCTGCTCCTCGGAGGCGAACATGTTGATCGTCTCGGCAATGCCCTGGAGCCCGAAGATGTTCATCAGGCTGGCGTCGGCCCGGCTGACGATCTCGGTGCCCATCGCGTAGACCAGGCCCGGCAGGTTCAGCCCGCCGAATCGACGGGGCAGCGTCGCCCCCATCAGGTCCGCCTGCGACAGGGCGTCGAGCGCCTTCCGCAACCCCGGCGCGTACCGGACGCAGCCCTCGTCCGTACAGAGGTGCGAGCCTTCGCGGTCGATCTCCTCCGCGAGCGGCGCGATCGTCTCGCCGGAGATCTCGCCCACCAGGTCGAGCACCCGGCGGTAGTTATCCAGCGCGTCGGCCACGTCTTCCGGGGCGTAGTCGTACTCGGACGCCTCCGCGAAGTCGCGCTCCCGCAGCCGCACCAGCGGCTCAAGGTCCAGCCGGTCCAGGTGGAACCGGATGTCCGCGTTGTCGGCGTAGAAGTTCGGCACGGCTTACACCCGCTTCTTGACGGCGTCGACCATCATCGGGACGACGCGATTCAGGTCGCCCACGACGCCGTAGTGGGCCACCTCGAAGATGGGGGCCTCCGGGTCGGCGTTGACGGCGACGATTTTCTGCGCCTCGCCCATGCCGGACCGATGCTGGACGGCCCCGCTGATGCCGAGGGCGACGTACAGGGCCGGCCGCACCGTCGTGCCCGTCTGGCCCACCTGGTGGTCCTTGCCGATCCAGCCCGCATCGACGGCGGCTCGGCTGGCGCCGACGGCGGCGCCCAAGCAGTTCGCGAGGTCCCAGACGAGTCGGAAGTGCTCCTTCCCGCCGACGCCCGCCCCGCCCGCCACGATGATCCGGGCCGCCTTCAGGTTCACCGTCCGTTCGGCCCGGTGGTGTTCCAGCACGTCGAGCGCGAGGTCCAACTCCGAGACCTCCGGCGTGAACGTGACGACCTCGCCCGTGCGGCCGGGGGACTCGTCCGGCATCCGCATGACGCCCTCGCGGACGGTGGCCATCTGAGGCCATCGCTCCGGGTTGACGATGGTGGCGATGATGTTTCCGCCGAACGCCGGCCGAATCTGGTACAGCAGGCGGTCGTACGTCTGCTTCGTGGCCGGCTCAGTGTGCGAGCCGATGTCCAGATCCGTGCAGTCGGCCGTCAGGCCGCACCGCAGCGCGCTGGCCACGCGCGGGGCGAGGTCCCGCCCCAGCGGCGTCGCGCCGAAGACGACGATCTGCGGCCGGTGCTGCTCCACCAGGCACACTAAAGCCTTGGCGTACGGCTGGCTCTGGTAGTGGGCCAGGAGCGGATGCTCGCCCGCCAGGACGCGGTCGGCCCCGCATCGGATGAGCCGCTCGCCGTGCTGGGCCGCCGAATCGCCCAGGACGACCGCCGAGAGGCGGACACCGAGCGCATCGGCCAGTTCCCTGCCCTTCGAGAGCAGTTCCAGGCCCACCTCCTGCAACTCGCCGTCGGTCTGTTCGGCGACGACCCAGACGTCGCCGTCGCGGTTCGGCTCGATCATGTCAAAACCATCTCCCTACACCTGTCATTCTGAGGAGCAGCGGAGCCGCGACGAAGAATCTCGCCGTACGAACAGCGTCAAGGCGAGAGTCTTCGGCCCCGCAAGCGGGGCCTCAGAATGACATCTCGCGCCACACGGTCGTTGCCTTTTACCCGATCGTGTGGTCCTCGATGAGTTCGTGGACCATGCCGGCCACGCCCTCCTCGGTCGGCTCCACCTTCTTGAAGCCCGTGCCGGCCAGCACCACCGACTGGATGCGTTTGACCTTCGTGGGGCTGCCGTCCCGGCCGCACCACGCCAGGTCGGCCCCGATGTCGTCAAGGTTCCACTGGGTGATGAGGCGTCCGCGGGCGGCCAGGGCGTCGGCCCGGCGGCGGGCCTGGGCGGCGCGGGTCTCGGCGCCGGCGTCCGGCATCTCTTTGCGCAGGGCCGCCTCGATCTCCGCCGGCGCCCGGCACTTCTTCGTCGCCATGATCCGCTTGACCGACGGCGGCCGGGGCTCGGGCCCCTGGTCGGTCACGGTCAGGAGGCACGGCAGGGGACACTCGACGCGTTCGAACCCCTCGCCGGTGTTGCGCCGGGCGCGGAGGCGGCCGGCGGCGACCTCCTCGATCGCCTCAACGTAGGTAACCTGCGGCCAGCCGAGTTTCTCGGCCGTCTGCGGGGGGACTTGAGCGGTGTCGCCGTCGATGGCCTGCCGACCGCACAGGACCATGTCAACCGGCTCCTCGGCCGCGAGCCTCCGGACCGCCCGCGCAAGGATGTAACTGGTGGCGAGGGTATCGCTGGCGGCGGCGCGGCGGTCGGTGAGGAGGACGGCGTCGTCGGCGCCGCGCTCCAGGGCCGCCCGCAGGACCTCGGCGGCCTGGGGCGGGCCCATTGTCAGGACGGTCACTCGCCCGCCGTGCGCTTGGCGCAGCCGGAGCGCGGCTTCCAGCGCGTTCAGGTCTTCCGGGTTGAAGATGGCCGGCAGCGCGCCGCGGTTCACGGTGCCGTCGTCGCGCATCGCCTCGCCGGTGACCCGTTTCGTGTCGGGCACCTGCTTGACCAGGGCAACAAGGTTGTACGGCATGGTGCGCGGCTCTCCCGATCCAGTGGGCCCTGCGGAAGGGGAATCAGGCCGACACCTTACTTTCGGCCTCCGGGAGGGTCAAGGACAAAACAGCATCGAGCGACTCCCCGAGCCCGCTGCGGAAGCAGCGGGTTACTTTCGATCGGCGGCGCGAGTTGACCAAGGCGCATGGCGAGATCCGGCCGCTCCCGCGGCCGGCTCGACGTTACGCGTCCCCCTCGTCCGCCTCGACGGGAACCGTATGCCGCCGGGGCAGGCCGGCGGAGCCATCGAGCAGCGTCCCGTCGCCCGGCAGCCTGTCGATGCGGACGGGCAACGTCTCTTCATCTGTGATCGGCTCAATGTATTTGGCGCGATACCGGGCGGACTGCATGCGGCAGGAGTGGCGGTGCGGGCCGAACTCGGGGTGGCTCACCATCCGCCGCCAAATCCCCTCGAGCGGCTCTTCGGTCACGTTCCCGAACGAGACGGGGTTGAAGTCGCACGGGTTCACGTCGCCGTAACAGGTCATGTAGAACTGGGCGAAGCCGCCGAAGCATCCGCCCCCGTCGTACCCGTTCGCCTTGGCCTGCGCGATGACGCCGAACGGATGGTCGTCGGCGTTGTACGCATCGGCCAGGGCGCGGATGCGTTTGATGTCCTTGCGGCCCATGATCACGTCGGGTCGGGAGAGGAACTTGCCGGTCGGCACGCAGTCGAAGATCGTGACCTCGTGGAACCCCTCGTCGCGGGCCATCCGGACCAGGTGCTCCAGGGCCCCGCCCGTGACCGTCTCGTGGCTGCCGTAGGTGGAGACGCCCGTCAGGATGCCGGCCTGGCGGGCCAGGCGGGCGCCGGCAAAGGCCTTCTCAAACGCCCCGGGCAGGCGGCGGAGCCGGTCGTGGACATCGGGCGTATCGGCGTCGATGGATACATTCATGCTGTCGAGGCCGGCCTCGGCGAGTTCGGCCACCTTCTTCTCCGAGAGCAGCACCCCGCTCGTGAAGATCATGGCGTGGGCGCGGGTCTTGTCGACGTGGGCGACGAGGTCCGGCAGGTCGTTGCGGACGAGAGGCTCGCCGCCCGTGAACACAACGTTCGAGACGCCCAGGTCCACCGCCTGCTCGATGACGGATTTCAATTCCTCGGTTGTCAGTTCCCGCCGATCCTTGACGATGAACCGGTCGGCCGAGCAGTGCACGCACCGGCAGGGGCATCGCGGCGTGACCGACAGGGTGCACGTGCCGGGGAAGACGATTGTCTCAGCCATCGTGCGCAGTTTGCGTTCCAGGTGCCGCATGGCCGCCGCCGTCGGCATGGCCGGGTTGTACAGGTTGTAGACGTTTTTGCCGTCCACCTCGGCGATGACCTTGAGACGATTGACCACCGCCACGAAGGCATCGACCTTATCGGCAAAGGCGCCCTTGAGAGGCCCGGAGAGATCGCAATGAATCCTCTTCTCCGGTCCGCGCCAGGTCTTCAGCGTCAGCAGGCGGACGCCCATCGGACCGGCGACCTCCGTATGGACGACCCCGTCGGGCGTCTCGCGGTTTTCGATGCGGACCCGCTTGAGCAGGCGCTCGCTTACGTGGTCGGTCAGCGCACCCATAGTGCCTCCTTGCAGCCGAAGCGAAGATGACACATTCTAGAGAACGGGGTGGGGGATGGCAAGGCAGCGGCCAGAGAATGCTCAATGTTCAATGCCAAAGGAGACCTGCGGCCTAGAGGGGAAGCCGCACCTCGGCCGGCAACCGGCACATCCCCCCGGCCGCGGCCGTACGTTCCGCCTTCCCGGTTCCTCCTTACGCGCAGCGTCCTTGGGCATAGAGCATTGATCATTGGGCATTGGTCAACGGCCCCATCCCTTGCAGAATCGCTTCCGCCAATTCCACCGCCCGCACGCCGTCGTCCACGCTGACGTCCGGCTCGGCACCGGTGCGGACGGCGTCGAGGAAGGCGGCGAGTTGGGCCCGGAGGGCGTCGGGCTCGGCCTGGACGGGAATCGACTCGGTCGAAACCAAGTCGTCCATGCCGGCATCGCCCAGGGTGCCCTCCTCCAATCGCCGGGGGAGGTCCGGGCCGGGCTTGAGCACCTCGACCGTCCGACGGCCGTAGTCCATCTTCAGATACGCCCCCTCGGCAAAGACGCGGACCAGCCGCTCCCGCGTTCGGCTCATACGGCTGGCCGAGACGTTCGCCACGCACCCGCCGGGGAACGTCAGCCGGGCATTCACGAAGTCCTCGTGCGGTCCGACGACCACGCCCCCCACGGCGTCGACGCGGTCGGGGTCCTCGCCGGCCAGCGCGAGGACCACGTCCAGGCCGTGGATCATCACGTCCATCACCACCCCGACGTCCATGCTGCGGGACGTGAACGGGGCGACCCAGAGCACATCGATGTAAGCCGGCCGGCGGCCTCGCCCCGCGACGGCCCGCGTGACGGGATCGAACCGCAGGATGTGCCCCACCTGGACGACGGGGCCGGCGGGCTTCACGGCGTCGGCGATGCGTCGGGCCTCCTGGGCGGTGCCGGCCAGGGGCTTCTCGATGAGCATGGCCGTCCCCGCCTCCGCCAGCGCGAGCGCCACCTCCACGTGGGCCGACGTGGACGCCGCCACCACCGCGGCGTCGGCCCGACCGGCCAGGTCGGCTACGGACGCCACCGCCTCGGCACCGTGGGCGTCGGCGAGAGACCGGGCGCGGTCGGCGTCGATGTCGCAGACGGCGGCGAGGCGGGCGTCATCCCGCTCGGCCACGGCCTGGGCGTGGAACCGGCCCATGTGCCCGGCGCCGACGACGGCCAGTCGCAGGGGGGTCGCCATAGGGTGCCTTTCAGGGGGGCTTTCGGGTGTCGAGCGCGCCGCCGTTCGAGCCCGCTGCGGAAGCAGCGGGTTATCCTCATCGGCCGTCGCAAGTGCCATGGCGGGTGGTGATGACCGGCCGCTCCGGCGGCCGGCTCGCACGGCGGCCGGCTCGCACGGCGACCTCACGCCAGCGGTTTCCGGCGGAGGGCCTCGCGGTACCGGCCGCTCTTGCCGGCCGCGCTGGCGCGCAGCGCGGCACACAGGTCAACGACCTGGCGGGGCCAGCCGTCCTCCTTTTCCAACTCGTCGAGGACCTCCGCCCTCGGCCGGCCGCGGCGGTAGATGCGGCGATAGGCCTTGGCCATCGCGCCGATCACGTCTTCGGAGATGCCCGCCCGCCGCAGCCCCACGCTGTTGATGCCGCGAACCCGGCTGGGATGGCCCTCGACGATCATGAACGGCGGCACGTCCTGGACGATCCGCGTCAGGCCGCCAACGTAGGAGAGCCGGCCGATCGTCGTGAACGGGTGGACGGCGGCACCGCCGTTCAGGTTCGCGCCGTCGCCCACGCGCACGTGGCCGCCGATGAGCACGTTGTTGCCGAAGATCACGTGGTCGGCCAGCACCGAATCGTGCGCCACGTGGCTGCACGCCATCAGGTAACAGCCGCTGCCCACGCGGGTCACGCCCTCCTCCTTCGTGGAGCCGCGGTGGATGGTCACGCATTCGCGGATGACGTTGCCGTCGCCCATCTCCACGCGTGTCGGCTCCTCGGCGTAGGTTTTGTCCTGCGGGGGCGTCCCGACGGTGGCGTTGGGATAGATGACGTTGTCCCGGCCGATGCGGGTGTGCCCGACGACCGTGACGCGGTGATGGAGGACGGTGCCCGGGCCCAGCACCACGTGTGGCCCGACGTAGCAGAACGGTCCCACCTCGACGTCGTCGGCCAGTTCGGCCTTGCTCGAGACAACCGCCATTTTACTGATGGTCATATGGGGCTCGCCTTACTCCTGGTCCGCCGGGACGAGCATGAATCGGATTTTGGCCTCGGCGGCCAACTCCTCGCCCACCCAGGCCCGCGTGTTCACCTGGGCCCGGCGGTCCTTGGCCCGGACCACCTCGGCCTCGAGGCGCAACTGGTCGCCCGGATGGACGGTCTTGCGCAGTTTCACCTTGTCCATACTCAGCAGCACCGCCACCTGGCCCGTGTACTCCAGTTTCTTCAGGAGCACCACGCCGGAGAGTTGGGCCATGGCCTCGACGATAAGGACGCCCGGCATGATGGGCGCGCCCGGATAGTGCCCCTGGAAGAAATGCTCGTTAATCGATACGTTTTTGATGCCCACCGCCCGCACGTTGTCCTCGAGCGAGACGATGCGGTCGACCAGCAGAAAGGGGTACCGGTGCGGCAGGACGTCCATGATCTGGTTGACGTCCATGGCCTGGCGTCGGGCGGCGGCGGGCGCCGCGCCCCGCTCCGCCGCCTGCTCCAGCAGCCGACGGATAAACCGGTGGTTCAACACGTGCCCGGACCGCATCGCCACGATGCGGCCCCGCAGGTCGGCGTTCAGAAGGAACAGGTCGCCCACCAGGTCCAGGATCTTGTGACGCGCCGGCTCGTCGTTGAACCGGTACGTGTTGTTGATGGGGCCCTCCGGCCCGATGACCAGCAGGTCCTCGTAACTGGCCTGCGGCCCGTAGCCGCGCTGCCGAAGGGCCTCCACTTCCGATTCCAGGATGAACGTCCGCGTAGTGGCCAACTCCTCCATGAACGTCTCGGGCGTCAACTTCAGGCTGTAAATCTGCGGCGGGATGGCCCCCTCCGGCCCGTAATCCAGGTGGTACGTCAGCGACAACTCCTCCTCCGGCCCCGGCAGGGCCGTGATCACCGACTCGCCGTCCTGGACCGTGACCGGTTCGGTGACCCGGAGCACCGGCCGGTCTTGGTCCTGCTCCACGATGCCCGCCTGCCGCAGCAGACGGACGTAGTCGGCCGCGGACCCGTCGCCGCCCGGCAACTCCGGCGCGTCGAGTTCCACGTAGAGGTTGTCGATGCCGAGGCCGGTGAGGGCGGCCAGGAGGTGCTCGGCGGTCTCGACGCAGACCTCTCCGCCCGCGAGCGTGGTCCGCTGGAACCGTTTGGCCACGGCCTCGATCGTGGCCGGCACCGTGGCCTCCTCGCCCAGGTCCACACGCCGGAACAGGACCCCGGTGTTCACCGGGGCCGGCTTCAGATGCAGATGGACCGACTGGCCGGTAAAGAGGCCCTTGCCCTCGATCTCGGCCTCCAGCGAGATGGTCCGCTGCCGACGACTCACGCTGACTCCTCGGATTCGCAACCGTCCAGCCGCCGCTCGACGCGCTTGAGCCGCTCCAGCACCTCGTCCATCCGCCGCAGCGCCGCCTCCCGGCGAAGGTGCGCCCGGTGCTCCCGCGCCGGATACCCGCTGACGTCGGTCCCGGGCGGTACGTCCTTCGTCACGCCGGCCTTGGCGGCCACGCGGGCGCCGTCGCCGATGGCCAGGTGCCCGTCGATGGCGGCCTGGCCGGCAATCTGGCACCCGCGCCCGATGCGGGTGCTCCCCGCGATCGCCACCTGGGCCACGATCACCGTCCCCTCGCCAATCTCCACATTATGGGCAATCTGGACGAGGTTGTCGATCTTAACCTTCGGCCCGATCCGCGTCGCGCCGAAGCGGGCCCGGTCCACCGTGACGGCGGCGCCGATCTCGGCGTCGTCGCCGACCTCGACCGTGCCGAGTTGCGGAACCTTCTCCGGCCCCGTCTCGCCCGGCAGGTAGCCGAACCCGTCGCTGCCGATGACCGACCCCGCGTGCACGATCACGCGACGGCCCAACCGACACCGTTCGCGGATAACGGCCCCGGCATGGATGTCGCAGCCGGCGCCGACGACGGCCTCGTCGGCCACGACCGCGCCGGCCCGGATGCGCGCGCGGTCCCCCACCCGGGCGCCCGCGCCCACGACGGCACAGGCCCCCACGTGCACGTCGCGGCCGAGTTGAGCCGTCTCGGCCACCGCGGCCTTCGGGTGGACGCCGGCCTTCGGCGTCGGCAGCGGCGGGCACAGCGCCTCGGCCAGGCGGGCCATGGCCCGGTTCACGTCGGCCACGTACAGGATGGCGGCCGGACCCAACGGGATCCGCCCGGACCCGGCCGAGGCGCCGTCTTCCGCCGAGGGCTGCCAGTCCTCCGGCACAACCAGGCATCCGGCCGACGACTTCGCCGCCGCCTGCCGATACCGCGGGAGGGAGACGAAGGCCACGTCGTCGGGTCCGGCATCGGCCAGCGAGGCCACGCCCGTCACCTCG
The DNA here is from genome assembly GCA_964437855.1 of uncultured Anaerolineales bacterium. Classification (GTDB taxonomy): domain Bacteria; phylum Planctomycetota; class Phycisphaerae; order FEN-1346; family FEN-1346; genus BS750m-G62. The sequence continues at coordinate 18,979 of CAYTJE010000032.1, forward strand.
CGGGCGGGGTCGCCAACGAGCCGACCGCCGACCAGTTCGACCACATCGCGGAGGCGTCGTCTCACGGTCTATCCCCGCATCGGCGCACAGGATGACGGCCGAGCCAACCGCCCCGGCCGCTCAAGCGCCGCGATTATACCGTTTGCAGGCCGACTTGCAAGGTCGCCCCGGTTCAGGCGCTTGCATGGCCGGCCCGGCGCTTCTAGAATCGGCCCGGTCCGAGCGCCGCTGAATCGGAGAACCGGCCATGCCCGACGACCCGACGCCCGCTGCCGAGGCCTTCCTGCCCTACACCGAACTCATGACCGACTGGGACGAACGGCTCCAGCGCGAGGGGCCGTTCTTCCAGCGGGCCTTCTCCAGCGTCGGCGCCCAGCGGGTCCTGGACTGCGCCTGCGGCACGGGTCATCACGTTCGGCTGTTCGCGCGGTGGGGGCTCGACGCGGTCGGCTCCGACCCCTCGCCTGCCGTCGTCGAGGCGGCGCGGCAGCAGGCCCGCGAGGCCGGGGCCGCCGTCCGCTTCGAGGTCGCCGACGTCCGCCGGCTGCCCGAGGTCTTCAGCCGCCCGTTCGACGCCGTCACCTGCGTGGGCGCCCTGCCGCTCGCCGGCTCGCCGGACCGGATCCGCGAGGCTATCGCCGGCATGCACGCCGTCCTCCGTCCGGACGGCCTGCTCCTGGTCCAGTGCCGCAACTTCGAAACGGTGCCCGAGGGGCGGATCGTCGTCCAGGGGCCGCGGGTGCGGCAGGTGGACGACCGCGAGATTCTCTTCCTGGAAATCTTCCGGAAGATCCGCCGGCGCTGCGACCACACCCGCGTCGCCCTCGAAAAACAGGCCGGCGAGTGGGCCAAGCACGAACACCACGAGCAGGCCTGGGCGCTGAAGCCCGACGAACTGGCGGCCATGCTCACCGAGGCCGGCTTCGGACGCCTCCAGCGCTACGGCGCGTGCGACCCGAAGCCGTTCGACCCGGAGACGAGCCCGGCCCTCATCGTCATCGCACGGAAGGCGAAGGCATAGCATGGTGCGCGGCGGGTCTCCGCACCCGCCGCGCCGGCTACGACAGACGTGTTGGCCGAGACGCGGGTCCCGGGGGCGGAGTCCGTCAGGGCGAAGCCCCGAGCGGAGCGGGTACCTTGCAACCGTCGGGAGAGTGCTCCCATGACGCCCGAGGAAAACCTTCGCCGCCTCGGCCTCACGCTCCCCCCTGCCCCGGCGCCGGTCGGGTCGTACGTGCCCGCCGTCCGCACCGGCAACCTGGTCTTCGTGAGCGGCCAGTTGCCGATGCGGGAGGGGGCGCTGATGGCCACAGGCAAGGTGGGGGATGAGGTCTCGCTGGAGCAGGCGCAGGACTGCGCGCGGCAGGCGGCGCTCAACGCCCTGGCCGCCTGCGCCGACGCGGCCGGCGGGCTTTCGAACATCGCGCGCATCGTCCGCCTGACCGGTCACGTGGCGAGCGCCCCCGGCTTTACCGACCAGGCCAAGGTAATGAACGCCGCGAGCGACCTGGTGGCGGAGGTCTTCGGAGAAGCCGGCCGCCACAGCCGGGCCGCTCTCGGTGCGGCCGAGTTACCGCTCGGGTCGCCGCTGGAACTCGAGATGATCGCCGGGGTGGCGGGGTGAGGCGACCGCATGCCCGTTTCAGTCATCTCCCTCTCCCTTGACGGGAGAGGGCTGGGGTGAGGGTGACTGGCCCGCCGATGCCCCCTCACCCTACCCTCTCCCGCGAGGGGAGAGGAAGTAAGACGACGAATCCCGCGCGGTGGCCCTCCTGGGCCACCGCGATGAGCGCGGCGGGGGCGGAGACCCGCCGCGCCGGCTCGGCTCAACGCACTCGCATACCGAAAGGCCACCATGACCGACCTTTCCGCCCGCCAGCCGCCGCCCGACCGCGGCAGCCTGACGTACCTGGTCCTGATCTGCCTGGTGGCGGCGCTGGGCGGGCTCCTGTTCGGGTACGACACGGCGGTCATCAGCGGGACCATCGGTTTCCTCCAGGTGCATTTCGTCCTGACGGCCGCAATGAAGGGCTGGACGGCCGCCTGCGCCCTCTTGGGCTGTGTCCTCGGGGCGGCCCTGGCGGGCACGCTCAGCGACCGGTTCGGCCGGCGGAACACCCTCATCGTCTCGGCGGTGCTGTTCCTTGTCTCGGCCATCGGGACGGCCCTGCCGCGCACGCTGACGCAGTTTATCGTCTTTCGCATCGTTGGCGGGCTGGGCGTGGGGGCGGCATCGCTGACCAGTCCGATGTACATTGCGGAGATCAGCCCGGCCCGCATCCGCGGTCGGATGGTCTCGGTCAACCAGTTGGCGATCGTCTCCGGCATGGTGGTGGTGTATTTCGTCAACTACTTCATCGAAGGGCTGGGCGACGACGCGTGGAACACGGAAGAGGGGTGGCGGTGGATGTTCGGCTCGGAGGCGATCCCCGCTACCCTTCTGCTCGTCCTGCTGATGGCCGTGCCGGAGAGCCCGCGCTGGCTGACGGAGCGCGGCCGGGGCGACGCGGCCCACCGCATCCTTGAGCGGGTCGACGGCACCGCCAGCGCCGACCGCGCCATGGCCGAAATCCGCGAGGCCCTCGCCATGGAGACCGGTTTGCTCCGCCAACTGCTCGCGCCCGGCCTGCGGCTGGTGCTGGTCATCGGCGTCGTCCTGGCGATTCTCCAGCAGATTACCGGGATTAACGTGATCCTGTATTACGGGCCTGAAATCTTCAA
>CAYTJE010000033.1:0-21408 GCA_964437855.1 uncultured Anaerolineales bacterium
GTCCTCGACGGCGCCGATGGCGGCGGCGACGGCCATCTGGCTGAAGCGGTCCTGGTGCCGGGCCTCGCGTTTGGGAATGTAGTCGGTGGGATCGAAGTCCTTGACCTCGCCGGCGATCCGGACGTCGTAGCCGGACACGTCGAAGGCCTCGACGCGGCTGACGCCGGACTCGCCGGCCAGCAGGCGGCGCCAGAACACCTCCACGCGCCGCCCGAGCGACGTGATCAACCCCAGACCGGTGACGACGACACGGCGCCTCATCGGTTACAGATGCGCCTCCACGTAGTCGATGGCCTGTCCGACGGTCTGGATCTTTTCGGCGTCCTCGTCGGGGATGCTGATGTCGAACTCGTCCTCGAACTCCATGACGAGTTCGACGGTGTCGAGCGAATCGGCGCCCAGGTCGTTGACGAACGAGGTCTCGCGGGTGATCTGGGACTTATCGACGCCCATTTGCTCGGCCACGATTTCGGCGACACGTTCCTCGATGGTTGCCAACGTAAATCCTCCCTCCGGTCCTGAGTGTCCTGAATGGGGGCCGGCACGCCGGCCCGGCGTTTGCCGCGGGCTCGTCGGTCACGGCGCCATGCCGCCGTCCACCGGCAGCACGTGGCCGGTGACGTAGGCGGCGTCGTCGCTGGCAAGGAAGCAGACGGCCTTGGCCACGTCCTCGGCCCGGCCCATGCGTTTCATGGGAATGGCCGCCAGCGCATTCTCTTTGGCCTTCTCCGGCAGGACGCGGGTCATCTCGGTATCGATGAAGCCCGGCGCCACGGCGTTGCAGGTGATGTTCTTGCGCGCCAGTTCGCGCGCCACGGTCCGCGTAAAGCCGACGACGCCCGCCTTCGAGGCCGAGTAGTTGGCCTGCCCCGGGTTGCCCACCAGGCCCGAGACGCTGGCCAGGTTGACGATCCGGCCGGCCTTCTGGCGGACCATGGTGCGGGCGGCGTGCTTCGTCATCAGGAACGTGCCCTTCAGGTTCACCCGAAGCACGAGGTCCCACTCGTCGGCGTCCATCCTGAGGAGCAGGTCGTCGCGCGTGATGCCCGCGTTGTTGACGAGGATGTCGAGGCGGCCGGTCTGCTCGACCACGTCGTCGATCATCTTCTCGACGGCCGTCTCGTCGGTCACGTCGACGGCGAAGGTGCGGACGGAGGTGGCGCCGTCGAGCGAGTCGGCGGCCTGTTGGAGTTCGTCCTCCAGCACGTCCACCAGGACCAGGTCGGCCCCGCCGGCGGCCAGGGCGCGCGCGATCGCGAGCCCGATGCCCCGGGCCGCCCCCGTCACGATGGCCGTCTTGCCCTCGAAGTTCATCCGTTCTCCCTGCATGCAACCGTGAGCGATTCCTTCGTCCCCCTCTCCCTCGATGGGAGAGGGTTGGGGTGAGGGTGACAAGGCTGCAAGCCTCAAGCCGCAGGCTGCAAGCCAGATACGGGGTCACCTGTGGTCCCGCACGTGTCTTGCCGTTGCTTGTCGCTCGCGGCTTGTCGCCTGCGGCTTTGTTCCCCCTCACCCTGCCCTCTCCCGCCAGGGGAGAGGGAATTCGGCTTTCGCGCGGCGGGTCCTTGCCCCGCCGTGACCTGCGCTTCCGGGCGCACGGCCGGACAAGACCGGCCGTGGGACGCTCCTGAACGGCGAACAGGCCACGACCACGGCGAGATTCTTCGTCGCCCTTCGGGCTCCTCAGAATGACAAACTTACTCGCCGGCGAGTTCCTCGATGTCGCTCGCGGTGCCGACCGTGACGGCGGCCCGGCCGACCTTGCGGTCGATCCGTTTCAGCAGGCCCGTCAGGACCCGGCCGGGACCGATCTCGACGAACCGGTCGAAGCCGTCGGCCAGCAGCCGCTCCATGCCCTGCTGCCAGCGGACGGGCCCATCGATCTGGCGGGCCAGCAGGTCCGCCACCTGGGCCGGCCCCCCGTAATAGGTCCCCGCGACGTTGGCGACCACCGGAAACGCGAGGTCCCGGACCCGGAGGCCGCGAAGATGCGGGGCAAGTTTCTCCCTTGCCGGGGCCATGAGCGGCGAATGGAAGCCGCCCGCCACCGTCAGGGGCACCGCCCGCTGGGCGCCGAGCGATTCGGCGATCTCGACCACCCGGTCGCACGCCGCCTGGACGCCGCTGACGACCACCTGTCCGGGGCAATTGTAGTTGGCGGGCCAGATTATACCGGCGTGGCGCGCGGCCTCGCAAATCTTTTCCGCCCCCTCGGGGTCCACGCCGATGAGGCTGACCATGCCGGAGGCCTGGGCCTCGCACGCCTCCTGCATCGCCTGGCCGCGCAGGTGCGTGATGCGGACGGCGTCCTCGAAGTCGAGCGCCCCGGCGGCCACGAGGGCGGTGTACTCGCCCAGGCTGAGTCCGGCGGCGGCCTGGGGCGCCAGGGCCCGCCCGGCCTCGGTGGCCCGCATCGCCGCCAGGGCCGCCAGGCTCGTCACGAGAATGGCGGGCTGGCTGACGTCCGTGGCCGTGAGACGGTCCTCGGGGCCCTCGAAGCAGATGTCCGACAGGGGGAAGCCGAGGATCTCATCCGCCTGCTCGTATAGAGAGCGGGCCTCGGGCCGGGCTTGGGCCAGATCCTTGCCCATGCCGACGTACTGGGCCCCCTGGCCGGGCAACAGGAACGCCGTCTTGCCCATGGATCCGTTTCCCTGCGGTGGGTCCGGGGCGATAGAGCGGCACAGTGTAACGGGTTCTGTGCGGGAGTCCAGCCGAAAACCCGCGCGGGCCCGGGCGGAGCGATCCCCGCGATCTTACGATCGCGGCTCGCCCCCGAAGATCCGCGCGGGCCCGGGCAGGGCGACGACGCCGCCCGTGCGGGAAGGTTACTTGGCCTTCTTCGCCCGCTTCCGGCGGCCGACCTTGCCGCTGTCGAACCACGCCTGCCAGAGCGATTCGAGGCGGCGGACCGTCTCGGGGTGGCGGTCGGCGAGGTTCTCCAGTTCGACGGGGTCGGTGCGGAGGTCGTAGAGTTCCCAGGGCTTCTTGTCCATCTTGACGAGTTTCCAGCGTCCTTGTCGTACGGCCCGGCCGTGGGCGAATCGCCAGAACAGGGCGTCGTGGCCCTCGCGCCGCTCGCCGCGGAAGACGGGCACCAGGCTCTTGCCGTCGGCGGGGCCGATGGGGCGGCCTTTGAAGGTCTCGGGATACGCCGCGCCGGCGGCGTCGAGTGCGGTCGGCATGAGGTCGATCACGTGGGCCACCTGGTCGGTGATCTGCCCGCCGCGGTCGATGACCCTCGGCCACTGGACGATGAGCGGCACGCGGGTGCCGCCCTCGTGGTCGTACTGCTTGAACATCCGGAGCGGCGTGTTGCTGGCGTTGGCCCACCCGTAGCCGTAACTCTGCCAGGTGTCCTCGGGGCCGGGCATGACGTCGGGCCGGTTGCCGACGCGCAGCGGCCGGCCGTGGCGGGTCGTCTCGTTCAGGAACGGCCCCTTGCGGTTGGCGCCGTACTCCACGTGGCAGCCGCCGTTGTCGATGGTGAACAGGATGAGGGTGTTCTGGAGCCGGCCGCGGTCCTTCAGGGCGTCCACAATGCGGCCGATGCCCTGGTCCATGCGGTCGACCTGGGCGGCGTAGACCTCCATCCGCCGCTCCTGCCAGGCCTTGTGCTTCTCGTCCTCCCAGGCGGGGACGTTGGGATGCCGGGGCGAGAGGGGCGTATCGGGCTCCACAACGCCCAGTTCCTTCATACGGGCCAGACGCTCCCGGCGGAGCCGGTCCCACCCGCCGGCGTAGCGGCCCTCGTATTTGGCGATGTCCTCCGGCAGGGCGTGCAGCGGCCAGTGGGCGGCCGTGTAGGCCACATACAGGAACAGGGGCGTGTCTTTGGGCGTCTCGCGGACGTACGCGGCGGCCTGGTCGCTGATAGCGTCGGTGTAATAGAAGTCGTCGTTGTCCCGCCACTCGTCCTCGGCCGGCTGGTCGTCGCGGGTCAGCATGAGCGGGGCGAAGAAACTGCCGCACCCGATGGGCGTGCCGAAGAAGCGGTCGAACCCCCGTTTCCGGGGCGCCTGCCGGGGCGGCCGGACGTCGTTCGTGTTATGCCATTTGCCCGCCATGCAACGGTGGTAACCGGCCGTCGAGAGGGCCTCGGGGATGGTCACGTTGTCGCCGGCGTCGAACCGCCGAATCCAGTACCGGCCGGTCAGCAGGGTGGCCCGGGTGGGGGCGCACATGTTCTCGGTGTGGTACTGGGTGAAGCGGATGCCGCGCTCGGCAAGGCGGTCGATGTGGGGGGTCGCAATCTCCCCGCCGTAACAGCCGAGGTCGGAGTAGCCCATGTCGTCGGCGATGAGGATGACGATGTCGGGCCTGTTGCCGGCGGGTGCGCCGGCCCCGGCTCCGGCGGCCCGCGCCCCAACCACCGCCGCGGCGCCGAGGCCGATGGTTTTCAGGAAGCGGCGTCGATTCATTGGGGGTCGCCCTCCTTTCGGGAGAGTCGTGGGCCGGGTTGCCTCCTGGCCGGCCCGCTGGCCTACTTCATCCGGAAGTCGTCCGGCCTCATGCCCTTCCGATGGCCGCGCATGCCGATCGGCTTCGGGTCGTACTCGCCGACAAGGTCCACGTTCGCCTTGGCGGGGATCTTCGCCTCCATTCCCAGGCACCAATAGATGGCGTTGATGCAGAGGCGGCGGAACCCCTCGTTCTTCAGGTCGTGGGCGTGGCCCATGGTGGTGGTGAAGACCCGGGCCGCCACCCCGCTGGTGCCCGTGAAGGTCTTGGTCCAGGCCACGGGGACGGGCTTCTTCTTCTCGTTGGGTGGGGCGTCGGGCGTCATGCCGGCGAGCGGCTGGCCCAGGATGAGCGGCGTGCACTCGCCTTCGAGTGTCGTGATGCCGTAGACGTCGCTGGGTCCCCAGACCTTGTCGATGCCGCGGACGACGGGGTGGTCCCTGGCCCCCGGGGCGATGGTGCCGAGCGTGCTCTCGCGTTTATGTGCCCCGTAGTGACCGGCCCAGGTTTCGCCGAAGACCATCCGCCCGTACCCGCCCTTGGGGTCCTTGCTGCGGAAGGAGTACTTGGCGTACGGGCTGTCGCTGTTCTTGGGGTAGTTGAAGGCGTGGGTGGTGGTGCGGAGGCCCATCATCGGCCGGCCGGAGTTCGTGTAGTCCATGATGTGCTTCATCTGCTCGTCGGGCAGGGCGCGGAACCGCAGGAACATGACCATGAGGTCGGCGTCGGCGAGCAGGTGGAGCCCCGGCATGTTGGCCTTGGCGGACGGGTCAATCTCGCCGGTCTTCGGGTTGATGGCCCAGATGACGGTGCACCGGAACCCGTGGCGGACGGCGGCGATCTTGGCGAGTTGCGGCATGAGTTCCTCGCTGCGGTACTCGTCGTCGCCGGCCAGGAAGATGACGTGCTTGCCCTTGCCGGGCCCCTCGCCACCCTCGTAAGTGACCCAGGGGTCGTCGGCGGCGGCGGACGCGACGGGCAGGCAGACGGCCGACAGGACGGTCAAGGCAAGAGCGGTGCGTGCGGCGCGATGCATGGAAGGTCTCCTTTTCGGGATCGCAGACGATGGCGGACACTGCCCCCATCCTAACGGACGGGCGCTCCTGCCGCCAGGCGCACGTGGCTATTCGGCCCCCTCGGCCGTGAAGACGACCTTGACCGTGTCGCCGGCGGCGAACTTGCCCTTCAGGGGCACCATGAGAAACGAGTCGGTGACGAGGGGCCCCAGGTCCTCGCCCTCGGAGACCGTGACGGAGCCGGCGTCGATGCGGCCCGGCAGGAACGCGAGGACCGGCTGCTTCGGCCACGTGCCGTCGCGGCGGCAGGAGAGCGTCAGCGCGTAGCGGTTCCCCTGGACGGCCAGCCGCTGCTTCCACGCCAGGTTGCCCCGCACGGGCCGGGCGTCGAAGGCCGGGTCGCCGTAGAACGCCACCGTATCGCGGTCCCACAACAGGCCCAGGCAGTCGCGGTCCGTGATACCGGTCTCGCGGCGGATGCGGCGAAGGTCGTACCGCCGGAAATCCGTGCCGGCGTGTTGCGGGAACCGCTCGCGGATCTCGTGCAGCATGGCCTGGAGGTTCACGAAGAAGGCCTCGGCCAGGGTCCACCGGCCGGGCTGGTCCAGGTAGACCTGCTGGATGCCCCACCCGCCCTTGCCGTACCACGTCGGCACGGTGTACCCGAACATCTGTACGACGCCGGCCGAGTGGACCAGGGCCGTGACCATGCAGTCGCGTCCCGGCACGTGGCCGATCAGGCAGTTGCCGACCGGCAGGTGCACCTTGGGGTTGGGCGAGCGGATCACGTGCTTCTTGCCCTTCGTATCCAGGCCGAACAGGCGGCCGTCCTTGCACCGGAGTTGCCCGTCCCTGTACGCGTAACCGATCTGCCAGTCGTGCTCGGTGGCGTGGCCGGAGGTGATGAAACAGTCGGGGGCCTCTGTGTTGAAGGAGTCGACGATGGCCTGGGTGGAGTCGTTGGGGCCTTCCGAGTCGTGCCAGGCGCCGCCGGGCTCTTTGACGCGCATGCGTCCGGGCTTGCCCTCGTTGAATAGGGCGCCGGCCTCGAACGGCCCGACCTTGGCGCCGGTCGTGCCCGAGAGGACCTTCCGGAGGGTGAGCGGCCCGGCGAGGCGGGCGAGGCGGAGGGCGTCGGCCGCCTCGTAGCCGGTCAGGATGCCCCAGAGCAGGTCGGTGTACGGGTCGGCGTCGAGGCGGCGGGTCAGGCGATGGACCCGGACGACGAACCCCCGGCCGCACTCGCCGGGCCGGGCGACGAAGCAGGCGTAGTTCGGCAGGGACCTGGCGAGGGGGTCGCGGGCCTCGGTTACATCCTCCTCGTAGGCGATGAGCCGGCCGTCGTACTTCGCGACGAGGGCGTCGCACACGGCCTTCCAGCCGGGGTCGGCCAGGGTACCCTCGGAGGCGACGACGGCGTAAGCCCCGCGGGCGGGGGGGTGGACCTCCGGGCCGGCGGGTCGCTGCGGTTCGGCGGCGAGGCCCGACGTCGCCCCCGCCAGCAGGGTCATCCATGTCAAAACCATCCGGCGAAGGATGTGGGGTCGCGTCACTTGGCCAACTCCTTGATGCGGATGCGGCGGAATGCCACCTTGTCTCCGTGGCCGATGAAGCCGATGCGCCCCTTCTTGTTGTGCAGGCCGGGATGCGGGCGGCCGTCCATCGTCTTCTCCGGGTCGATGGTCCAGACGTCGGCGTCCACAATCTCCTCGCCGTTCAGGATGACCTGGATGCGGCCCTTGCGGGCAATGACCTCCTGCCGGTTCCACTGGCCCACCTTCTTCAGATGGCCGCGCTTGGCCGGCACCACGCCGTAGACCGACCCGTGGTACTGGTAGGGCTTCAGGTTGGCCCACTTGGGGGCGGTGTTGTCGAGGATCTGGAGTTCGATGGCGGTGAACGCCGGCTGCCCTTTCAGGGTGGTCGTGCGAATGCCGAGGCCGTTGTTTGCGCCGGGCGTCAGGCGGAATTCGAACGTCAGGTGGAAATCGTTGTACGCCTTCTCGGTAAACAGTTTGCCGCCTTTCGGGAGGCAGACGATCGTGCCGTCCTGGACGGCGTAGCCCTTTGTGTCGCCGATCCACCCGGTCAGGTCCCGGCCGTTGAAGAGCGAGACGAAGCCGTCGCCCTTTTCTTCGGCCTTTTCTTGGGTCGTCTCTTCAGCGGCCGGCAGGCCCGGCGCGGGAAGGGTGCAGCCGAGGACGGCGATGCACGCGGTCAGTCCGGCGAGGCGTGGGGCGGCCATGGCATGAGTCTCCTGATTCATCGGAACCGTCTTGCTGGGTCGGTGGATTATACGCACCGGCCCCTCCCAACGCACGAAAAGAAGCCGGGGGGCGGGCTGGTAGATGCTTGACCTCCACCTGCCGCCGGGCTAGGGTGAAGACGCAAACCCGAACACGCAAACCGTTGTCCCGGGCGGGACGACTCTGACAGGAGGAGATGCCGTATGAAACGCCGCGAGATGCTCAAGGCCGGCGCCGTCGGCGCCGGGGTACTGGTCCTGCGGTCCGGTACCCTGATGGGCGCGGGCGCCCCGAGCAACACACTCAACATCGCCGGCATCGGCGTGGGCGGGCGGGGATGGGCCGACCTGAACGCCTGCAAGAGCGAAACAATCGTCGCCCTGTGCGACGTGAACGAGAAGAACCTGGCCCGGGCGGCCAAGAAGTTCCCCAAGGCCAAGACCTACGTCGACTGGCGCAAGTGCCTGGAGCAGAAAGACATTGATGCCGTCGTCTGCGCCACGACCGACCACACGCACGCCTTCATCAACACGTGGGCGCTGAACCGCGGCCAACACGTGTACTCCGAGAAGCCGCTGGCCAATTCCGTGGAGGAAGCCCGCACCGTCCGCAACGCCTATCTGAAGCAGAAGGGGAAGGTGGCCACCCAGATGGGCACGCAGATTCACGCCTCCGACACCTACCGCCGGATGGTCGAACTGATTCGCGGCGGGGCCATCGGCACGCCGCAGGAGGCCCGCGTCTGGTGCAGCCGCGAACCGAAGGGCGGCGACTACCTGCCCCCCAAGGGCGACCCGCCCAGCCACCTCCACTGGGACCTCTGGATCGGCCCCGCCCCCTTCCATCCCTACAACCCGGGTTACGTCGGCGGGTGCCTGAAGTGGAACCGGTTCTGGGACTTCGGCTCCGGCCAGATCGGCGACATGGGCTCCCACATGATCGACATGGCCTACTGGGGGCTCGACCTCCGGCTGCCGACCACCTGCAAGGCCGAGGGCTCCGAGCCCAAGAGCGACGCCACCTGCCCCACGTGGCTGACGGCCGAGTGGGATCACCCGGCCAACGACTGGCGGCCGGCCGTCAAGGTCTACTGGTACGACGGCGGGAAGAAGCCCGGCATGCCGTCGAAAATCTTCGACCGCGAGGCCATGTTCAAGGGCGTCATCTTCAAGGGCGACAAGGGGTTCCTCCTCTGCGACTACGGCTACCGCCTCCTTATGCCCACCAAGGGCGACATGACCCACTACACGGCCCCCGAGAGCGAGAAGGACCTGATTCCGAAGTCGCCCGGCCACCACGAGGAGTGGATCATCGGGGCCAAGACCGGCAAGCCCACCCTCTGCAACTTCGATTACTCCGGCGCCCTGATTGAACATAACCTCCTGGCGCTGGTCGCCTACCGCGTGGGCAAGAAACTGAAGTGGGACGCCGAGAACCTGAAGGCCACGAACTGCCCCGAGGCCGACCAGTACATCCGCAAACAGTATCGCGAGGGATGGGTGCTGGACGGATGACAACGCCGAATGATGAACGAGGAATGATGAACTCCGAATAACGATGCGCGGCGGGTCTCCGTACCCGCCGCCCTTGCTGCGCCGCTCCCAGACATCTACATTCCGCTTCCCGCGGCCCGGGAGGTCGGACCGCGCGCTGCCTCACCACTGGGCCGGCCAGAACGCGTCCACGTCGTCCGCGGTGATGATGTGCTTCTTGAGGTAGTAGACGGGTCGCTCGATTTCCTCACCCCGGAACCATTGGGCGGCAATGAAGATGGGCAGCGCGCCGTCGCCCTCCGCCGACTGGTACGTCACCGCGTGCAGGAGCCCCTGCCTGATGTACTGAAGCCCGGTCCGCGACGACCCCGCCGCCACGCACACCACGTCGGTCCGACCGGCTTCCTTCAGGGCCTCGACGATGCCGACCATGGCCTTCGAGTCGTCGGCGGAGATGATGCCCTTCAGGTCCTGTCCATACTTCTTGAGCCAGGCGGCCACCTGGGTCTTGGTTTCCTCGGTCTTGAGGTCGGTCGACTGCATGTCCAGCAGCCGCATGTCGGGGGCGATTGTCTTGAGTTCCGAGACGGCCGACCACGTGCGCGAGAGAAAACAACTGGTCCCGGCCACGTGCCGGACCACGCAGTAACCGCCCCGGCGGTCGAGGGCGTCGGCAAACTCGCGGGCGAGCATGCGGAACTGCCCCCAGTCGTCCGGGCCGGTCCAGCAGAGGACGTACTTCATCCCCTCGTCCACCGGCAGAAGGTTGCTGGCGATGACCGGGATCTTCTGCTCGTGCAGACGCCGAAGCATCGGCACGACGCCGTTGGAGTCCACCGGCGTCAGGATGACCATGTCCGGCCGCATGCCGATCGCCTGTTCCACCTGGTCGGCCTGGACCTTGTTATCGTTGCCGGCCTCCATGATGGTCAGGTCCATGCCGTAGGCCTCGGCCGCCCGCCGCATCCCGTTACGGTAGCCGGCCCAGTAGGGGTGGTCCATGTATTGGAGGCTGACCACCTTCTTGCCGCGAGGCCCGTCGCCCGGGCTGGGGGGCATGGGCAGCCGGTCCACGTTCCAGCCGGCGTACTCGTAGTCGTACCATCGGAGGGGGTGGTCGTCGGGCAGCGCCTCGGGGTTCTCCGGGCGGGGCGGGGCCTGGAGCGGGGCGTCGTCGAGCCAGATGAGCGGCTGGCCGTCGCTTGCCTTCATCGAGGAAACGTCCCCGGCCTCGGCAGGGCCCGGGCCTTCGGAGGGTGGGGGGGCGACGGCCGGTGTCCGCAGGTGGTAAAGCGTGATCGCGAAGATAGCCACGATCGCCACGCACGCCACGGCCACGACGCACACGGTGGCAAAGGTCCGGTCGGACGTCTTCATGGGGTCGATCCCTTCCTCGGCTTCCGCTTGTCCCGGCTCGGTGGGCGGCGGGACAGGTTCGGCGAGCAGTTCACGCCGCTGGCCGCGCACACGCTTCCAGCGGGCGGTCCGCCAGGCGTCCCAGGCGATGGCGGCGGCCAGGACGCCGCCGCCCGCGATCAGTTTAACCGACTTCGAGGCGCCCAGGTAACTCAGGCCGTTCGTCAGGGCGTTCAGGATCACCAGGGCCAGCAGGCTCATGAGGACGCTGCCCCGGCCGCCCGACATCGCCGTCCCGCCCACGATGACCGCCGCCACGATGAGCATCAACGATTTTCCGCCCAGGTTCGGCATGGCCACGTTCTGCGAGATGGCGGTGAACGCTCCGCCCAGGGCCGACAGGATCCCCGACGCCACGAACACCCCCACCAGGTACCGGTCCGTCCGGACGCCGGCGTACCACGCGGTCTGCACGTTGCCGCCGATCAGGTAGAGGTTCCGGCCGGGCCGGGTCCGTCGCAGTGCGATCTCCAGCAGGACGATCGGCAGAAAAATGAGCAGGACCCGCGGCGACCAGGGCGCCACCGGCCGGAGCCACGTCACGGCCTGCATGCCGAGGGCGACGTCGTCGATGGACTGGCTGCCGCCCTCCAGCAGCGTGCGGTTCAGCCCGTGCAGGATCGTCAGCGTGCCGAGCGTCACGATGAACGAGTTGATCCGGACCTTGCTGACGAGCAGGCCGTTGAAGAGTCCGACGGCCAGCCCCGCCCCCGCCACGGCGAGCAGGGCGCCCACCCAGCCGAGTGGGGGCACCAGGAACATCGCCACCACGCCGCCGGTCGTCATGGTCATGCCGACCGACAGGTCCAACTCGCCGCAGATAAGGACCAGGGTGAAGCCGGCGGCGGCCAGGGCGTCGGTGCTGGCGGCGCGGAGGATGTTGCCGAGGTTCTCCGCCGTCGGAAACACCCGGGGCGCCAGGGCCGACATGAGCGCGAAGACCGCGAGCCCGAGCAGGAGCAGGCGGGCACGCTGGGCGACCGCCCCGAGGCGCGACAGCCGGGATGACGCCGGGCGGTCAGGCATCGCTCCTCCCCGCGCGCCGAAGCACCGCCACGTTGATGCCGACGGCCGCAATGAAGATCAGGCCGCGGATGATGAACTGCTCGTCCTGCCCGATGCCGGGAATCAGCGGCAGGATCCGCCCCAGGAGGCCGATCACCAGGACGCCTCCCATGACGCCGACCATCATGCCCCGCCCGCCCGCCAGCGTCACGCCGCCGATCACCACCGCCGTGATGGCCTGGAAATCGTAGGTCAGGCCGATGGCCACGTCGCCGTACATGTTGAGGCTCGTCTTGATCATCCCGCCCAGGGCCGAGGCGATGCCGGAGAGCAGGAACGCCGTCATCACGGTCCGCCGCACGCGGACGCCCGAGAGGCGGGCGACCTCGTAGGCGGCGCCGGTGAGTTTGAGTTGGCGGCCGTAGCCGGTATGGCGCATCAGGACGTAACCGGCCGCCGCCACCAGGGCCAGCAGCGCCACGCTGACGGGCACGCCCCCTGCCCAGTTGCCGCGGTACAGGTCGGCAAAGGCGGCGCCGGCGGCGGTGGTCTTCTCGATGTAGACCCACTTGCCGCCGTACGCCCAGCGGGTGATCCCGTCGAAGATCGACATGGCCGCCAGCGTCCACAGAATCGGGTTCAGCCGCAGGTACCCCACCATCAGGCCGTTGACCAGGCCGAGGGCGGCCCCGGTGGCGATCCCCCCCAGCAGGGCGACCGCAAAACCCGCCGGCAGGAGCGACACCGCCACGATGCCCGCTACCGCCATGATCGCCGGGATCGAGAGGTCCACGTAGTGTCCGCTCATCGTGATGAACGCGCACCCGACCGCCACGATACCCAGGATGGAAACGTCCTTGATGGTCAGAAGAAGGTTGTGGGCGGACCAGAAGTCGTCCCAGATGAGCCGGCCTGCAATCAGCAGCGCCCCCACAAAGAGGTACACGCTGCCGACGGCCAGGAAACGGTGCCAGCGGGCGGTGGCGGGGGCGGTGTCGCTCATGGGGGTCCCGTAGTGGCCTCGCCGTTTGCCGCCAGCAGGACGGCCTGTTCGGTGCCGTCGGGTCCGGCCATCTCGCCGATGAGGTGGCCCTCGCGCATGATGAGCACCCGGTCGGAGAGGCCGACCAGTTCCGGCAGGTCGGACGAGATCAGGATGACGCCCATGCCGCGGTCGGCCGCCTCGGCGATGGCCCGGTGGATGATGGCCTTGGCGCCGACGTCCACGCCGCGGGTCGGCTCGTCGAGCACCAGCACCTCCGGGTCGGAAGCGAGCCACTTGGCCAGGAGCGTCTTCTGCTGGTTCCCGCCGGAGAAGGTCGCCATCTCGCGCTTCGGCTCGTTGGGGACAATCTGCAACCGGTCGAACTGGTCGCGGAGCAGGGCGGCCCCGGGCCCGGGCCGGTACAGGCCGAGGCGGCAGTGGCGCGGGATGACGGCGGCCAGGAGGTTCTCGGCCGCGCTCAGCCGAAGGGCCAGGCCCTGTGTCGCGCGGTCCTCGGTCAGGTACGCCAGGCCGGCCCGGAGGGCCTCGGGATACGCCTCGGGGGTGACCTCGCGGCCGTCGAGGCGGACGCGCCCGGCGCCGCGCGGGTCGATGCCGCAGAGGGAGCGGGCCAACTCGCTCCGCCCCGCGCCGCTCAGGCCGCCGATGCCCAGGATCTCGGCCTCCCGTACCACCAGCGAGCAGTCGTGGAAGAACCCGCGCCGGGTCAGACGCTCCACGCGCAGGCGGACGCGGCCCGGCCCGCGGGTCCGCTCGGCGTAGAGGTCGGAGACGGCCCCGCCGACCATCATCTCGACCAACTGTTTCTTCGTCACCTCGCCGACGGCGCACGTGCCGACCTTCCGGCCGTCGCGCATGACGGTCACGCGGTCGGCCACTTCGAAGACCTCCGACAGGTGGTGCGAGATGTAGACGATCGCGATGCCGCGCTCCCGCAGCCGGCCGATGATCTCGAACAGCCGGCTCACCTCCTGCCGGCTGAGGGTGCTCGTGGGCTCGTCCATGACCAGGATGGACGGGCGGCCCGAGAGGGCCTTGGCGATCTCGACCAGTTGGGCCTCGTGCTGCGAGAGGGCCTCGACCGGCGTGAGCGGGTCGAGCCCCTCCAGCCCCACCATCGCCAGGTCCCGGCGTGCCTCGCGCCGCATGGCCGTGCGATCGAGCAGGCCGCGGTGGGTGGGCAGTCGGCCGGCCAGGATGTTCTCGGCCACGCTCAGCGGCGGGGCCAGGCTCAGTTCCTGGTAAATCATGGCGATGCCGGCCGCCTTCGCCGCGGACGGGCTCTCGAGGGCGGCCGGCTGCCCGCCCAGACGAATCTCGCCCGTGTAATCGTCGAACGATCCGGCGATGACCTTCATCAGGGTGCTCTTGCCGGCCCCGTTCTCGCCGACCAGCGCGTGGACCTCGCCGGCGCGGACCGCCAGGTCCACGCCGTCCACGGCCAGGGTGCCGGGGAAGCGCTTGGAGACGGCGCGCAACTCAAGGGCGGTGCCGATGGGGGTCATCGTGCGACCTCCCGGGGCATCTCGCCCGGGACCTTGAAGATTGGCGAGCCGGAGAGGCGCGCCGCGGCGCAACCGGGCTGGCCTGCGGACATCCGCGTCATCCTGCGCGCCTTCCTTTCCGCGCGTGACGGCCTGGGGCGGGTCAGTACCGGCGGCTCCGGGACTGCGTGCTTGCCGACTGCCCGTTGGACACGGCGTCGGGCTCAGGGTGCGCGAAGGCCGTCAGCATGCGCTCGCGCGGCGTCAAGCGCAATGGAAGACCTCCTCCAGGACGGTCCACCAGTCGCCCTCGGCCCGCGTCGGGATGGGCTGCTGGCACGGCTCGCAGTGGGTCCACCACTCCTGCGTGACGGGGTCGGCGGCCATCTTGGCCATGTCGGCCTCGAAATTATCCCCGTGGTATTCGAAATAACTGAACAGATAGAAGCGTCCCGGCTCGGTCTCGGCCAGGTAAATCGAGTAGTTGCGGATGTGGCACTGCCCGATTTGCTT
Organism: uncultured Anaerolineales bacterium; assembly: GCA_964437855.1. Taxonomy (GTDB): domain Bacteria; phylum Planctomycetota; class Phycisphaerae; order FEN-1346; family FEN-1346; genus BS750m-G62. The sequence goes on from CAYTJE010000033.1 coordinate 14,641, forward strand.
CAGCACGTCCGGCCAGACGTCGGCGTGGAGGCGCTTGTACTGCTCGACCTTCTCCGGCTTCAGCCCGATGACCATGCCGTAGCGTTTCATCCCGTTTCTCCCGGTGTGGCTCGGATGCCTGGACCCCTGGTGCCCCGCCGCCACGCGCCATCCGTCGCGCCGGCGTGACGCTCGGCCGCGGTTTGCTCAGGCGCCATCACGGTAAACGATTGGCCGGGGAACGTCCAGACCCTCTTCCCGTCGTGAGCCGTGCGGCTTCTCCGGACCGACCGGCCCCGGCGCGTTCCGGCCGGCCGACGGCGGGGGGCGGCCGGAGGGTCCGGGCGGGTTCCGGGGATTGGGGTGCATGACCGTTGAACGTGTGAGTGTGGGTGGCATGCTTTTGCGTGAGAAAGCATGGGTCCCGCCTCGGAGTGGCATGCTTTCCGGGCGGCGGGAAAGTATGGCACCCATCCAATCAATGGTCACGCACCAGGGGGATACGGGGCAAGGTCTACGGGGCCGACTGGGCCACGCGCTCGGCCACCAGGTCGCCGACCTCGCGGGTGGTGTAGCCCATGCGGCCGGCGGCCATGCCGTCGAGCCGGTCGCCCGTCACGTAGGCGATGGCCCGTTCGACGGCGTCGGCGGCTTGCGTTTCGCCGAGTTCGGCGAGCATCATCTGACACGCGGCGATGGCGGCCAGCGGGTTGATTTTGTTCTGCCCCGTGTACTTAGGGGCCGAGCCGCCGATCGGCTCGAACATCGAGAGGCCGTCCGGGTTGATGTTGCCGCCCGCCGCGATGCCCATGCCGCCCTGGATCATCGCCCCCAGGTCCGTGATGATGTCGCCGAACATGTTGCCCGTGACGATGGTGTCGTAGTACTCCGGGTTCTTGACCATCCACATGCAGCAGGCGTCCACGTGGTTGTAGTCGCGCCGGATGTCCGGGTAATCGGCTTCGCCGATGGCGCTAAAGGCCCGGAACCACAGGTCGCCGCAACTGGTCAGGACGTTCGTCTTGTGGACGAGGGTCAGCATCTTCTTGTCGTCGCGCCGCCGGCAGGCCTCAAAGGCGTACCGGAGGCATCGCTCCACGCCGTGGCGGGTGTTGCACATGATCTGCGTGGCCACCTCGTGGGGCGTGTCCGGGTACTGCCTGCCGCCCATGCCCGTGTAGAGGCCCTCGGTGTTCTCGCGGACGATGACGAAGTCGACGTCCTCGGGCCCCTTGCCTTCGAGCGGGCACGGCACGCCGGGGTACAGTTTGACCGGCCGCAGGTTGATGTACTGGTCCAGTTCGAACCGGAGGCGCAGCAAGAGGCCCTTCTCCAGGATGCCGGGGGCCACGTCCGGGTCGCCGACGGCCCCCAGGTAGATGGCGTCGAAGGTCTTGAGTTGTTCGATTTCCTCGTCGGTGATGACGGGGATGGTGGGCTCGGCCGGGCTCCCGCCGCGCGCCAGGTACCGCCGGCCGGAGAAGTCGAACTCCTCCGTCTCATACGGGAACCCGCCGACGTCGGCGGCGGCCGCGAGGACCTTCAGGCCCTGGGCGACGACTTCGGGTCCCGTGCCGTCGCCGCCGATGACGGCGATGCGATGCGTCCTGGCCATGTCGTGGTCTCCTCTCGCGATTCGAGCCGCATCTTGTACCGCGCCGGGCGGCCGTTGGCAAGGATGTAGCGCGCCCGTGCCCCAATCTTCTGATTTGACAGGGGCCGCAACTTTGCGTAGGCTATTAGGCTGTGGGCTCTAGCCCATCTGTGTGCCGTAGGCTTTGGGTGCGACTTGCTCCGCCGGAAGAACAGGGGCTCTGACATGACCAAGGCAAGGCGTATCAGGGGTCAAGAAGCGCTCCTCCACAAACTCGTGTTCGACGTGCGCTATCGCTTCGGGTTCTCGTATTTGGACTCCTGCGGGCGCACCGCGAATACCATCATGCGCGAGTTTCCAGAGTGGATTCTCAGGTCAGACAGCCCAAACCCTCAGAACGCCCCCCTGGTGAGTCTCCGAAACGGCTGTCTTTTCAACTTCTCCGCCTTGAAATACAGCCTGTCGCTTGAAAGGCCTACAGGCGAGGCGCCCCTGTCCGATGAGGACGCGAGCCTGTTTTCGGATCAGGCCGAGTCAATGCACCCCATTGTAGCTGATAATCTCGGACTAGAAGATTTTACTCGAGTCGGCTTCCGAGCATGGTATCTCTTTCCCTGCTCTTCGAAAGATGAATCCGAGAAATGGCTTACTGATTGCGGTTGCTACACTGTCGCTCCGCATCTTGTGAGTGCATTCGGCTCACAGATCGATTCAAGCAGCATGTCCGTAGTCGTACAGGGGGAAGACCGCAAGTACAGGATTGCATTCAACGGAGTGGAGCGCAGAGCCGAGATAGACATCGGGCAAGGTATATTGGGTGTAAGGGCGAGAGACCTGCACGAGGGCCAACGTGAATTCCTTGTTAAACAGGAACGAGCCAAAGCGAGATTGCGTCAGTCGCCCGAATACGCCGTTATGATTGACGTGGACGGATTTCAAGAAGACCCGGAAGTGGTGGCCCCAAAGGATTTTGTGGCCTCATGCCTTGAGCGTTTTCTTCCATCTTTGCGAAAGGCACTCGGCAGAGGAGATAAATGATGTCCATATCACTGACAGGTGAAGAATTCGGAGTTTCAGAATACGAAACGCCCGGCTCTCGCATAACCCAAAACACGGATGTGCACGAGGCGCGATGTCAACATTACGACCTTCACACCGAGAAGTCCGGTGTAATGCGTGTGTCGCGCATACGAGAGGCCGAACACAAGACCAAAGCCTTGGCCGAGCACAAGGTGTTGAGCCAGCGCTATGCTGTCAGGCATTTGACCAAGGAAGCTCAGAAGGAATCTTCGCGCATGCTGGAGGCCGCTCAAGGGCAGGATGCCATGGAAACTGCATCCGCAGGAATGGCATTAAGTGACGCGCTAGGTTCCCTGTGGCAAAGACGCTCAGTTCGCGATGATGAGTGGGCTTCGCTACTGAGTTTTCTCCAGGCAGCCATTGCGAAGGAGGAGTTTGAGCAATTCACTGTTGAACAATGCCAAGCAGTCGCCAACGTCATAGACTCGTTCTTAGCTGGCCCTGCGGTTCGTGACGAGGACGTGACACGGGCCAGAGAAATTCTGCAGAAGAGCGGCCTTGACCCCTGGAAAGGCATATCCTCTCAGTAGGAGCCAAGTATTGGCGTCGGGGACAGCGGTATTCCTTGACACGACCATACAGATCGGGCGTTTTGTGCACGCGCCCGAGATGAAGGAACGAATTCGAGCAAGAATTTCGGCGTACGACGTCTCCGTTACTGGCCTTGTTGTCAGGCTTGAGTTTAAGCGAAGACTACTTCGCGAAGCCGAATACCTACTACGTCTACTGAATCGCCTTGGCTCGTATCGCAAGGTCATCCGGCATGTGACCGACAACCTTCCTCCACAACAAGCCAGGAAGCGCAATATTTGCCTTGAAGCATTAGAAACCGTCTTAGACGAAGGGGATGCTGACCTTACTGAGCGGGCCAGAATCTATCTGAGATCGCTTCTAACCCAGGGCCTACGTGAATTCGACGCCGTCGTCGATAGTGTGCTGAAGGAATCGGGCCTTTACTGTGCCAGGCTCGGGGTACGTGAACTAAAGAAATATCATAAATACGACCTTGGTCGTGACAAATGCGATGCACATCATAAGGCCTGCGGCATGGCAGCTTTTCTGCAGGCTCACAAGAACGATCTCCGAAAAGTCCGCGCGCATCTGTCAACTCTTGACAGTAACGAGAAGTCGGATGAATTACAGCGAGCAGAGGCGTTCATTGCACTCTATTTCAACAAACCGGAAGATGCTTTGCGCGATGAGCCATGCCTTCGCGTGGGCGACCTGATGATTGCGATTGAGTCTGCGCAGATACCTGCCTTCTACACAATGAACGGCAAGGAAAGCCAGCACCTGTGCCGTCCGCTGGGCCAAGAGTTGGTGGTCCGCCCGCGCTATCATGTGCACGCGGACAAGGTGTGCCCTGCGAAGGCTGAGAGCTGGCCCAGATTCTGAGCGATTCTGTGACCACTCTCATCGCAGGCGGCACGCTGCTGACGCCCACCGAGCAGGTCGAGGACGGCTGGGTCCTCGTCCGGGACGACCGCATCGCCGAGACGGGGTGCGGCGAAGGGCCGCCCGCCGACCGCGTTATCGACGCCGCCGGCCGCTTCATCGCCCCCGGCTTCATCGACCTGCACGTTCAGGGCATCAGCGGGTACGACCTGTGGGAGCCGTCCGAGGACCGCTTCGAGCGGGCGATGCGTCGGCTGGCGGCCACGGGGGTGGTGGCGTGCCAGGCGTCGGTCGAGGCGAGCCCGGAGGTCTGCGAGGTCATGCGGCCGCGCATCGGCCGGAGCGTGAGCGGGGCCCGGGTGGCCGGCCTGTATTTCGAGGGACCGTTCGTTGCCGAGGCGAAGCGGGGCGCCATCCCGCCGGAACACCTGCGGGCCCCCTCGGAGGAGGCCGCCGGCGAGGTCATCGCCTTCAGCCGGGGCCTGCTCTCAACGGTCACCATCGCGCCGGAATTGCCGGGCGCGCTGGACCTGGTTCGCCGATTCCGGCAGGAGCGGGGGCCCACCGGCCGGCCGGTCGTCTGCGCCCTGGGGCACACCGCCGCCCGGTACGACGAGGCCGTGGCGGGCATCCGGGCCGGCATGAGCCACTGCACCCACCTCTATAATACGATGACGTGGATGCACCACCGCGAGCCGGGGCCCATCGGGGCGATCCTCATCCGGCCGCACGTGACCGCCGAGATCATCTGTGACGGCGTGCATCTGCATCCCGCCGTGGTCCGGATGACGGTCCTGTGCAAGGGAACCAGCCGGACGTGTCTTATCACCGACGCGGTCAGCGGCCGGCGGGGGGAGGTCCGCGGCGGCGCGCCCCGCCTGGCCGACGGCACCCTGGCGGGCAGCGTGTTAACGATGGACCGGGCGGTGGCCAACGTGATGCGATTCGCCGACCTGACCCTGCCGGAGGCCCTGGAGATGGCCACCCTCACCCCCGCCCGCGTCATCGGTCTGGACGGCAGCCACGGCAGCCTGGAGGCGGGCAAGGCGGCCGACCTCGTGCTGTTCGATGACGACGTGCAGGTGAGCCTGACGATGATCGCCGGCCGGGTCGTCTGGGAGGCCGGCGAGTAGCCCTGCGCCGCCGCTCAACGGGCAGAGCGGATCGTTTTCAACAGGGGTGCCAGTTGCGTTTCGATCGTCTTCGGCCGGGCCGGCCTGACCAGCGAGTGGTCGACGTCGAGCAGGCCGAGCCGCTCCACGGACCGCTCGGACCCCACGAGGACGATGAGCAGCGGCCGCTTCTGCTCGAGCCGCAGATCCCCGACCAGTCGGAATGCCGTGGACAACGCCGTCTGCCGGTCGAACGCCAGAAAGGCGATGTCGGTCTTGGCGGCGTCGAAGCGGAACCGGGCTTCTTCGGGGCTGCCGGCCTCGGCGAAGGTGAAGCGGGCCACGCCGCTGGCCGTGAGGGCCTGCTTCAGCGCCTCCCGGCTAATGGCCGACGGGTCCATCAACAGGGCGTGCAGGTGCAATCGTGTCCCCCCTTTGGCCGGTGGCGCGGCGAGGTTCGGGCTGCCTACCTTATTATCGTTCGATGCCGGGCGGGCTTGAGCGGAAAGCCGATTCGTACGTAGATATCCCGCCCGCTCGGTTCAGTTGGTCGCCCATGCCGGTCCGGGGGGGTGCGGGTTTCCTCCGCGGCTCGCCGTCGGTGCCCGACCGCACCGCCACTTCCGCCCTGCGCTGTAGCGCCGGGCTTTATGCCCGGCCGCCGCGCTGCGGCAGGGCGTGCGCCGGGGATCAACCCCCGGGGCCCCGGCCATACGGCGGGGATAGGTCCCGCCGCTGCGCGTAGGGTCGAATCTAGGGCGACTTTGTCCACTTCGCCATCATCCACAAAGGCCGTGGCGCGGTGCCCCGTCGTGGGCACCGCGCGGTGGGCAAGACGGCCCACCGCGCTAGAGTCGTTGTCGGTTGGTAAGAGTTGACAAAGTAGCCCTAGCCGGAAATCGTTGTCACACCCGCCACCACGCGGCCTGGGAATTTATATTGACGCGGGGAGAGCGACTGATACACTGGTCGGGCGAGAGTGCGGGCGGGGGAGCCTGACGGCACGTGGGCCGGAGGTCACCGCCCGACGCCGGGCCGCGACGGTGGCGGCCTGGGACCCTGGGTTCATCTCGTTCTTCCCGGCGGGAACCTGTGGGACGAATCATCCGGGAAGGTGAAGGAGCCCGGTCTCATGGCACGTGGCAAAGTCAAGTGGTTCAACGACCAGAAGGGGTTCGGGTTCATCGAGCAGGAGGGTGGCGGCGACGTCTTCGTGCATTACAGCAGCATCACCGGCGAAGGCTTCAAGACGCTGGCCGAGGGTGACGAGGTTGAGTTCGAGGTAACCCAGGGTCCCAAGGGGCCCAAGGCCGAGAACGTCAGCCGGGTGGTGTAACCCCCGGTGAATCGCCAGTCAGCAGGTCGCAGGTCGCGCAGGTGCGCGGCCTGCGGCTGTTTTGAGGTTCAACGCCCAATACCGGGATGAGGTCCTCGGCCTCGGCTCCGGGGCTGCCAGAGGGCGCCCCTTGCGCCCCGTCGCCTCGGCGTCGGCTCCGACGGCTGGCCCCGTTCCGGCCCGGCGCCCTTCGGGCCTGGGGTGAGGCCGACGCCGCCCCTTTTACGCCGACCCTTTTACGGCACGGGTCCGTATGGACGGGTCCGTAGGAC
>CAYTJE010000034.1:0-20809 GCA_964437855.1 uncultured Anaerolineales bacterium
CGCGCGGTGCCCAAGACTGGGCACCGCGCAATACCTTCACCCTCACCCCATCCCTCTCCCGTCAAGGGAGAGGGAGTATGGCCTCCGGCTTTACCGCTACGCCACGCCCGCCAAGGCGCGGATCCGCCGGGCCAGGCCGTCGGCGTCGAGCCCCTGGCCGGCCAGTTGGGCGGCCCGCGTATCGTGTTCCACGATCTCGTCGTCGACGGCCGCGCGGCGCATCTTCGAGGCGTCCAGTCCGATCGCCTCGGCGGCCTCGAGGACGGCGGCGCCGAACCCGGCCGCGGCGGCAGCGTCCTCAACGGTCAGCAGCCACGGCTGCTCCGCCAGCAGGTCCGCCAGGAGGTCCGTATCCAGCGGCCGGACGAAGCGGGCGCTTGCGACCGCCACCTCCACGCCGTCCTCGGCCAGGTGCCCGGCAGCCTCGACGGCCGGGGCGACGGCCGCCCCGAGGGCCAGGACGGCCCCGTCCTTCCCTTCGCGGACCACGGCGGCCCGTCCCGGCCGCACTGCCTCATCACCAAAGGCCGCGGACGGCACGTCGTCGCGCGGATAGCGGACGGCCCAGGGCCCCTCGGCCTCCGTCGCCAGGCGGAGCATGCCCGCCAGTTCGTCCCGGTCCGCTGGGGCCGCCACCGTGAACCCCGGCAGGTGCCGGACGTACGCCACGTCGTACAGGCCGTGATGGGTGGGCCCGTCGGCCCCCACCAGGCCGGCCCGGTCCAGCAGGAAGACGACCGGCAAGTGCTGGAGCCCGATCTCCTGGAACAACTGGTCGTACGCCCGCTGGAGAAACGTGGAGTAAATGCCGACCACGGGCCGCCGGCCGCCCTTGGCCAACCCGGCCGCCAGCCCCACGGCGTGCTGCTCGCAGATGCCCACGTCGAAGAAGCGGTCCGGGTAGCGGCGGGCGAAACGGATGAGGCCCGAGCCCTCGGGCATCGCCGCCGTGATGGCCACGATCCGGGCGTCGGCCTCAGCCAGGGTCAGCAGTTCGTCGACGGCCGCACGGGTCCACGTTTCCCGGCCGGCGGTCTCGGCTCCGGCCAGCACCTGGCCGTTGCGCTCCCTGAACGGCGAGGCCGAGTGCCAGGCCTCAGGCTTCTCGGCCGCCGGGCGGAAGCCCCGGCCCTTCTCCGTGACCACGTGCAGCAGGACGGGGCCGCGCGCGGCCCGGAGTTCCGCCAGGACCTCGACCAGCAACGCGATGTCGTGCCCGTCGACCGGCCCGTAGCAGCGCCAGCCCAGCCGCTCGAACATGTGCTCGGGCACCACCGCCTCCTTCAGCACGTCCTTGAAGGTGTGGATGGAGCGTGAGAGCAGGTCGCCCATCGGCACACGGTCCAGCACCTCGTGCACGTCGCGCTTCAGGTTGCCGTAGGCCGGCGTGGCCCGCAGCCGGGTCAGGTGCCGGGCCAGCGCCCCGACGGTCTGCGAGATGGCCATCTCGTTATCGTTCAGGACCACCAGGAGGTCGGCGTCGACGTCGCCGGCGTGGTTCATCGCCTCCAGGGCGAGCCCCGAGGCCAACGACGCGTCGCCGATGACCGCCACGGTCCGGGCATCGGTGCCGGCGGCCTGCTCGGCCAGCGCGAGGCCCAGGGCCGTCGAGACGCTCGCCCCCGCGTGGCCGGTGCGGAACGCGTCGTAGGGGCTCTCGACCGGGTTCGGGAACCCGCTCGTGCCGGCGGCGGTCCGCAGTCCGTCGAACGCCTCGCGCCGGCCGGTCAGAATCTTGTGGGCGTAGCACTGGTGCCCGACGTCCCAGAGGAGGTGGTCGCTGGCGAAATCGTACGTGCGGTGCAGCGCGAGCGTCAGGTCCACCACGCCGAGGTTGCTCGCGAGGTGCCCGCCGCGCGCCGCCACGGTCCGGGTGATGAGGGCCCGGATCTCGGCCGCCAGGTGCCCCAGGTCCTCCGTCGAGAGGCCCCGCAGGTCGTAAGGCGATTCAATCTGGTCGAGTAAGGATTCAGGCACGGGGATTCCTTCACATCACATTCAGCCAAGACCACGCGCCGGCCAAGTTCACCCGCCGTAGCCCAAAGGGCGAAGGCAGGGCCGACGGCTAAATGTTCGCATTCTAAAAGGTCCGCTCGACGACGAAGCGTGCCACGTCCCGCAGCGGGTCGGCCTCGTGCCCGAAGGGCGAGAGCGCATCGACCCCGCGGTCAGCCTCGGCCCGTGCCCGCCGGCCGGCCGCCTCCAGGCCGTAGAGGGTCACGTACGTCAGTTTGCCGGCGGCGGCGTCCTTGCCGGCCGTCTTGCCCAGATCCGCCGTGGTGGCGGAGGCGTCGAGCAGGTCGTCGGCGATCTGGAACGCCAGGCCCAGGTGCTCGCCGCAGGCGCGGAGGCTCCGGACGAGGTGCTCGCTCGCCCCGGCCGCCATGCCGCCCATGACCACGCTGGCCGCCAACAGTGCCGCGGTCTTGCGGCGGTGGATGACCTCGAGCAGGTGCTCGTCGCGGCGGCCGGTCCGCTCGGCCTCCAGGTCCGCCATCTGGCCGCCGACCATGCCGACGGCGCCGGCGGCGGCGGCGAGTTCGGCGGCCAGGCGGCGGGCCGTCTCGCCGTCGGCCACCTCGCGCGCCAGGACCCCGAACGCCTCCGTCAGCAGGGCATCGCCCGCGAGGATGGCGGTCGCCTCGTCGAACGCCTTGTGACACGACGGCCGGCCTCGGCGCAGGTCGTCGTCGTCCATCGCCGGCAGGTCGTCGTGGATGAGCGAGTAGGCGTGAACCATCTCGACGGCACAGGCGGCGGGCATGGCGGCCTCGTCCGACCCGCCGCACGCCTCCGCCGCCAGCAGCACGAGCACCGGCCGCAGCCGTTTGCCACCGCCCAGGACCATGTACCGCATGGCCCGGTAGAGGTCGCGGCTGGGCTCGTCCGGCGCGGTGAGCAGGCGATCCAGGGCCGCCTCCACCCGATTGCCGCGGTCGTGGAGAACCTGCGGGACGGATTGTGGTTGGGTCTCGGCCATGGGCTGCCGCTTCCGAGGCACGCCTTCGACACCGCGAGGGTCGGCAACCGCGAATCGTATCACCGCCTCCGGAGGGTCACAAGGGAAAACGGGCATGGGCTCGGACCGGCCTGCCGGGGCCAGGCGTGCGGCAGCCGTGCCCTGATGCGCCCCCGCTCGGCCCCCAGGGCACCGGCAAGGTGACCCCTGTGCCACAGGGTTGTCACACCCCTTCCCGTAATCACGTGACTTTGCCCAGCCATGACCGATACTGAAGGGCGCGGATCCGATGAAGCAGGCCCCTGCCCTGGGATGGGAAGGGGAAGCGGAAGGGGCCCCGCGGCGCCTCACCTCCGTCAGCGAAGGACGGCCCCGGACCACGGAGCCTGCGTGGGGACCGGTCGGAACGGACGGCCCCCGTGCACCACAAACCGGCGAATCGCCCCGCGCCACGGGCCATCCCCCATACCTTTTCCATGACCCGTCGGCGCGGGCCTTTCGGTCAGACCGACGGGGCGCAGCCGCCGGCAGGCGGACCTCGGGGGAACGGCGCCCCGTCGCTTCGTGCGCTCCGCAACCGCACCCCCGACACGGCGCCGAGACACCAAGAGCGGCCGGCCGTCCGGACCCTTTTCGCCACAAGTCCCGCCACCCGCCGCGGGCGAACCGCGGACGCTCGCGCCGCCACACGCGTGCCGCCTCCCAAGCGCCGCGACGGCTCCGGCATGAGCCACGCAACCGGTAGTCGCCGCCCACGCCGGAGGACGCAAAATCATGGCGGCGCGGCGGCGGCTGGACTACAATCACCACTGTCCCGGAGGCCCGTGTCGGAGGTGTGCCGCGGCGTACGGGGAGCGGCGTCCGGACACTCGCGCCGCTTCGCCCACAGGACGGGCGAGGCCCGCCGGGAAGCATGCGGCCCGGGCGGAACGGACTGGTTACGGAACATGGAAAGGAGCGCTGAATCCATGAAGCACGCTCGGCTGATCCTGTGCGTTGCCCCGGTGCTTTTCGGTTTCGTGTTCGACAGCGCTGGCGCTGCGAAGCACCCCAACATGGCCGCGGCCCGCGACCGCGCCCGGACAATCCTGGACGCCACCGGCGTCACGGGCGGCCTGATCGTCCACCTCGGCTGCGGCGATGGCAAACTGACCGCCGCCCTCCGCGACGGCGACGCCTACACGGTCCAGGGGCTGGACCCGGACACAAAGAACGTGGAGACGGCGCGCCGGCACTTCCGGTCGCTCGACCTCTACGGCCCCGCGTCCGCCGAAGTGCTTGCCGGCACGCGCCTGCCGTACGTTGATAACCTCGTCCGCCTGCTCGTGGTCGAGGACCCGGGCAAGGTGCCGATGGACGAGGTGCTGCGGGTCGTGGCGCCGCTGGGCGTGGCGTACGTGAAGCAGGAGGGCGGCTGGACCAAGACCGTCAAGCCGTGGCCCGACGCCATGGACGAGTGGCAGCAGCACTTCCATGATGCCGACAACAACGCCGTGGCCCGCGACCGCCTCGTCGGCCCGCCGCGGCGGTACCAGTGGGTGGCGGAGCCGCAGTGGATGCGGTCGCACATGTCCATGCCGTCCATCAGCAGCCTGGTGTCGTCGAGGGGCCGGCTGTTTACCGTCGAGGACCGGGCCAGCGCCGAGCACCCCGCCCTGCCGGGCAAGTTCGCCCTGGTGGCCCGCGACGCCTTCAACGGCATCGTGCTCTGGCAGCGGCCGTTTCCCGACTGGCACCCGGTCAACATCCGCACCAAACTGACCCCCGTCCAGTTGCAGCGCCGGCTGGCGGCCATCGGCGACGTCGTGTACTGCACGCCGGGCTACACCGCGCCAGTCACGGCGCTGGAGGCGGCCACCGGCAAGGTGCTCCGAACGTACGAAGGCACTGAGCGGACCACGGAGTTCGTTTACGACCGCGGCGTGCTGTACGTCGTCACCGGCAACCCGACCGAGACCCAGGGCGTGGCCCAGGGAGGCCCCCTGCGCAACAGCGAGTTCCCCCTGAAAGTGTACGGCCCCAAGATCCCGGTGCTGGACGACCCCAAGAGCACAATCGTGGCCGTCGAGGCCGACTCCGCCCGGACGATATGGCGGAAAGCCGGCGACGCCACCGCGGGGTACTACGGCGGCACCCTGGGCGTCTGCGGGTCCCACCTCGTCTTCGCCACGGCGAAGGAGTTGGTGTGCCTCGACCGGGCTTCCGGCCGCGAGACGTGGCGTGTGCCGGCCCCGATCGTCCTGAAGGACCGCATCGGCATCGGCGGCGTGGCGCCGTCGCTGGTGCTCTCGGACGATGGGGCCTACCTGGCCGATTCGGAGCGCGTCCGCGCCTTTGCGCTGAAGGACGGCACGCAGCTGTGGAAAGGCAAGGCCACCCTGAATCACCACAAGCCGCCCGACCTGTTCCTGGCGGCCGGGGTCGTGTGGTCTAATTACTACAACGGCCACGACCCCAAGACCGGCAAGGTCGTCAAGAGGCTGAAGCAGAAGATGAACGGCCCCATGGGGCACGACCGGTGCTACCGCAACCGGATCACGGAGCGCTATTATATCAATACCAAGACGGGGGGAAGCGACTTTCTGAACCTGGAAACCTCCAACGAGTTCCCGAACCCGTGGGCGCGCAGCACGTGCGGCATCGGCCATCTGCCCTGCAACGGCCTGCTCTACTGCGGCCCGCCGGCCTGTGCGTGCTGCAACTGGGTCATGCTCAACGCCATGAACGCCCTGGCCCCGGAGCCGGGCCTGGCCTCCTCCGGCCAAGCGCCCCAGGTCACGCGGACGCCGCGGCTGGAAAAGGGCCCCGCCTACGGCCAAATCCGAAATCCCAAATCCGAAATCGCCAATGAGCGGGATTGGCCCACCTATCGGCACGACCCCGGCCGCAGCGGCGTGACCAAGGGCAAGGCCCCGGCGGAACTGAAGCCGTGCTGGGAGGCCAAGGTCTCGACGCGCGCCAGCGCCCCCGTCGTCGCCGGGGGCACGGTCTTCGTGGCGGACGTCGACGCCCACGCCGTCTGCGCCTTCGACGCCTCCGACGGCCGCCTCCTCTGGCGGTATACCACCGGCGCCCGCGTCGATTCGCCGCCGACCTGGCACGAGGGCCTCCTCCTGTTCGGCTCGCGCGACGGCTGGGTGTACGCCCTGCGGGCCTCCGACGGGGCCCTGGCCTGGCGCTTCCGCGACCTGCCCGACCGGAGCATCTGCGCCTACGGCCAGGTGGAATCGGCCTGGCCGGTCTGCGGCAGCGTGCTTCTCAAGGATGGCATCGCGTACGTCGCGGCCGGGCGGAACTCCTTTCTCGACGGCGGGATCTTCCTGTACGGCCTGGACCCGCAGACCGGCCGCGTGATCCACCAGCGCCGCATGTACGGGCCGTATAACGAACAGGGCCATCCGATCATCATGAGCAAACTCACCTCGGGCAGCGGGCTCGACGGCTTCAAGGGCGATATCTTCCTGACCGACGGCACTTTCCTGTACCTGAGGCAGCAGGCGTTCCGGGCGGACCTGACGCCCCTGGCGCCGGAGGCGCCCCGCCCGCCGCACCTGATTCCCTCGCCGGGATTCCTCGAAGCCATCCCCCACCACCGCACGTTCTGGACCATCGACACCACCATCCGGTACGACATTGCCGCCGGCCGACAGGCCGCCCACGGCGACATCCTGGTCATGGACGGCAACGAGTTCTACGAGGTGCGCGGCTACCGGCCCGCCCGGATCAGCCCGTTCGACCCGCGGGCGCACGGCTACACGCTCTTCTCGGGCGTCTATTCCAAAGCGAACACCACCCACACCCAGCAGAGAGGCCGCAAGAGGCGCCCCAGGAGAACGCGCGTCAAGAGCGTGGCCGACGAGCGCTGGACCAGCCCCATCCCCCTGACCGGCAAGGCCCTGGTTCTGGCGGGTGACCGCGTCTTCGTGGCCGGTACTCCGGTGACATTTCCCGAGGACGACCTGGCCAAGGCCTACGAAGGCCGGATGGGCGGCCGCCTTTGGGCCGCCTCGGCCCAAACCGGCAAAAAGATGGCCGAGGTCCAACTCGACGCCCCGCCCGCCTGGGACGCCATGGCCGTGGCGGGCGGTCGGCTCTTCATCGCCCTCCAGGACGGCCGACTCCTCTGCCTGGGCGAGAAGTAAACGGGGAGAGAAAGAACCCGTAGACGCCGGCCCGGAGCCCGTCGGCCCTCACGGCCAGGCCGGGCCCGCCGAAGGGCGCCCGCGCCCCGACCGGCACCGGCCAAAAGCCTGTCCGGATAGGCTCTAAGGCCCCGCGCTCCCTCTGCATTCCGTAAGGAGGACGACCATGCATGCGACCGAACCGACCCGCCGCAACGTGCTGCGGATGCTGGCGGGCGCCCCCGCGGCCGCCGGTCTGATGGCTGTGGTCTCCCGCGCCGCCGGGGAGGCCTCGCCCCCGCCCGACGCGCCGAAGGTCCTCATGCCCATCGGCGACGCCACCGAGGCCATGGACACCCTGTACCCGTTCTTCCGCGTGGCGGAGGACGGCTACCGCGCCGTCGTGGCCGGCCCCGAGGCGCGCCGGTACCACATGGTGCTGCACGAGGTCCCGCCCGCGCCGGGCATTCCGTGGGACATCACCGAGGAGCGCCCCGGCTACCACATCAAGGCCGAGATTGCCTTCCGCGAGGTCAAGCCCGACGACTACGCCGGCCTGTTCGTATCGGGCGGCCGGGCGCCCGAGTACCTGCGGTACGACCAGGACCTGATGCGAATCACCCGACACTTCTTCGAGGCGAAGAAGCCCGTGGCCGTCGTCTGCCACGGCATCGAGATCGTCAGCGCCGCCGGGGGCATCCGCGACCGGACCGTCACCACGGTGGCCAAATGCGCCCTGGATTGCGAGCAGGGCGGCGCCACGTACGTCGACCGGCCCATCGTGGTGGACGGCAACCTCGTCACCGCGCGCACCTGGCACGACAACGCGCCGTTCATGCGTCAGTTCATGAAGATGCTCCACGCCGCCAGGGCCTGACCCGGCCCGCCGGCCCGCCGAACAGCAGCCGCACGAGGTCGTCGCGGCACAGATAATCGGCGACGACCATGTCGGCCCCGGCCCGGAGAAGGCGGTCGCGCTTCCATGCGTTGATGCGGCCGCCGCCCGCCACCTCGTCGCTGGCGACCGCCACGGCGTACCCCCCGGCCGCCTTGCCGTCCGCGATCTCGACAAAGCCGTCGCCGAAGACGAGGAGTTCATCGCCGGGGATGCGGTTCTCGGCCAGCATCCGGCCGATGACCGCGCCTTTGCTCGACGCCTCGTCGTCCTCGCGGGCGCCGTAGAGGTGCGGGCCGAAATAGCGGTCGATCTCCAGCAGCCGCGCTTCCTCGAGAACGTCCGGCTCGTCCGTGCCGGACGCCAGGCCCAGGACGAGGTCGCGGCCGGCAAGGGTCTCCAGAAACGGCCTCGCGCCGGCCAGCAGCATCTCGTCGGGCGCGGCTTGCCCCGCAGTCAGAGCCTCGCGCCGGCCTTTGATGTGTGCGCGCAGCCGCCGCAGGTATTCCGCCTTGTACGCCTTCGGATAGCGCGGGGAGCCGCCGAACTCGCCCACGCGGTCGGCCAGGCGCATCATCTGGCGGATCGTCGGCAGGCCGGTCGTCTGTTCCACATCCTCGGTCACGAGTCGCGTGAGGGCATCGCGGTCGAGGCGGGTCGCCACCGGCCCCAGGACCTCGACCATCATCGGGATCATGACGCGCTGCCAGCCTTCGCGGAGCAGCGACAGGGTGCCGTCGAAATCGAAGAGGACGAAGCGGAACCGCCGCCCCTCGGGCCGGCGGACGATCTCGATACCGGGGGGCGCGGGCCCCATGTCAGCCGCCCATCCGTTCGACGAGCCGTCCGTGCAGCGCCGGCAGCGTCGCCCGGTGATCGCCGCGGATGTAGTAACTCGTGCCGCCGTCGCGCACCGTACGGACCAGGACCGTCTTCTGCGGCCGATAGTAATACTGCCACGAGTCCCTGGGCGGCTCGGTCGCGAGGTCGCCCGCCAGCGGGACGAGATCGAAGACGGCCGAGGTGAAGCGGCGGATCTCGCGCCCCGCCTGGTGCGCCACGTTTCGCGCCATCGCCAGCGCCTTCAGATACACCTCCGGCCCCATGACCGCGGTGCCGACACAGAGCACGACGCCGCCTTCCAGGCCCTCGACGACCCGCGCGAGCACGAGGAAGTCGCGGTAACTCGCCGCCCCGACGGCCGCGCCGTCGCAGTTCGGATGCTCGTGGACGATGTCGTACCCCACGCCGACGTGCACCGTGGCGGGTACGCCGGCCTGGTAAGCCGCCGCAAAGATCGAGACATCCCGGTGCGGGAAATCGCTCGCGGCAATGTGCCGCCCAAGCGCCTCGCCGAAACCCAACCCCTCGCGCCGGCCCGCCGCAACCACCTCGTTGAGATCCCCCGTCTCGGCCCACAGGCCGAACCGGCCCTCCGCCACATAGCGGGCGACCGACTCGGTCGTCTCGCCGAACCGCGCCAGTTCGTAGTCGTGGATGGCACAGGCGCCGTTCATGGCAACGGCCGAGAGCCAACCGCGCCGCAGCAGGTCGATGACGTACCGGCTCAGGCCCCGCTTGATGACGTGGGCGCCCATCAGGAGAATGACGCTGGCGCCGCGGTCACGCGCGGCGGCGATGGCGTCGGCCAGCGGGGGGAGGTCCGGATGGTCGAAGGCCATCGGCCGATCGCCGACCGCGAGGACGTCTTTCAGGTCCATGTCGCTTTGGCGGTCGGCCAGCGGCCGGACGTCGAGCGCGTTGCGGTCGAACTCGGCGTACTTGCTGCCCATACGAGGCTCCACAGTCGGAAGGCGTCGGGCACGCCCCCCCACCATACCCGCCGGCCGGACGGATGGCCAGGGGTTACAAGCGGCCGGCGCGTTCGGCGCCCCGCGACGATATGGGTTGCGTCAACCTCGAGCCGCCGTCACGGGCGTGCCGGATAATCGGAGCCAAGAGGACGCGGCACGGATGACGGTCATGGGGGGCTCGGTCCACCGTCCCTCTCGACGAAGCGCAGCGCGTACAGGTCGGCGTCCTTGAGTTCGACGCGCAGCCGGACGGGCCGGCCGGCCAGTTGGCCGACGTCCGTGCCCGACTTCCACGAGACGACGCGGTCGAGTTCGTCGCCGTACTGCGCGTGACAGTCCGCCAGGGCAAAGCCGGGGATGGGCCGGCCGTCGGCGTCCTGGATCTCCACGCGGACGCTGCCCGCGGCGGAGGTGGCGACGTTGATCTCCAGCCGCCGGCCCTTGAAGACGAGCAGCCGGGCGGTGAATTCCCCCCCTGAAAGCGGCGCCCGGACGGAGACAAAGCCGTCGACCCGCAGCGTGTAGCGGCGCAGGCGGTTGCCGTCGGGCTGGCGGCCGGCCTCGCTGACGTAGAAGGACAGTTCGTCCGGCGCCCCTTCCAGGTGCGACCGGGTCCGGACGATGCCCCAATTCTGGTAATTGTCACCGTAGAACCAACTGCCGGGGCGCTGAATGCCGGGACGAAGGAACGATTCGGGCCAGAGGTCGAAGTGCAAGCCGTCGCGGCTGCTCATGAACATGCCGTCGGTGATGGCCGTACCCGACCGCCGCGACGAACTGGCCACCCGCTCCCGGTACGCCCGCTGCGGAAGCCGCTTCGTGGATGGCGCCCAGCCGCGATCCACGTATCGCGTGGGGAAGCCGAGGAAGATGTGCGGGGCCCGGTCGTAAGGGATCACGCCATTGGTGTACAGTTGGCTGACCCGACCCGGCGTGTACGCCAGGAACACCGGCTCGGTCCAGTGCACGAAGTCCTTCGAGGTGCAGGTGCGGATGTCGCGGCCGTTGCGGAAGTCGCGCCCATAAGCCCGGTACTGGCCGCGGAGTGAATCCCAAAACGCCACGTTCTGGGAGTCGAACGCGCCCTTGGTAATGATGGGCTCGTCGCGCAGTTGCTTCCAGTGGATGCCGTCGGGCGAGCAGAAGGCGTAGAGCCCCCGCTTGCCGCGGGTCCGGCCCACGGCCTTGTACGCCGTGGCCGGTGGGCAATCGGGGTTCGCATCCTTGAACGGCGTGAAGCAGTGCGCGCCGACGCCGTCCCAGATGATGTTGTTCGTCTTCGAGCCCTCGAACGCCACCAGGCCCACGTCCGGCCGCGTCCAGTGGATACCGTCCCTGCTCTCGGCGTAGCAGACCCCCTCGCGATGCGGCGACCGGACCTTCCCCTGCGTGTAAACTGTGTGGGAGCCGCGATAATACATGCGGTACACGTTCCCGTCCCGGAACACCGTGGTATACCCGCTGGTATTGCCCTCCCACGGTTTATTCCGCTCCAGGGAGACCTCGCGCGGGGTGGGGTGATGCAGAACCCGGCGCGCCCCGCGGAGCGTTTCGATCAGCGCGTCGTCAACGAAGAGTTCAAGGCGCGACCCGACCGCCAGCGGCTCCGCCGCATTCGCGCTGGCCATCCCCAGCAACATCACCGTCGCGGCACCGCCCAGCCAGACCACACGGCGGGGGCAGGACATCCTTGCGGTCTCCTTCATGCGCAGCCTCCTTTGCCCGGACACAGCCTGCTCTTGAAAAACCGTTTCCCGCATCCGCCGCGCCACCTGGCCAGAAGGCGCATCCCGCTCCCTTCCACAGCACGAGTCCGTACGGAACAGGCCGCGCAAGACGTTTCCAGCCCCGCTCAGTCGATAGGCTCCGGGGCCTGTCTCGCGGACCAGGCGATGGTGTTGCGACCCCGCTTCAGGTCGGCGAGGGGGCCGGGAACGGGCCGGGGCCGGTTGCGGCCGTTGAGGTCCATGTCGATGGTAACCGGGTGCCCGTGACGGTCTTCGATCGTCTGACCGATCCGGGGGAACACGCCGACAAGGTCGGCGCCCGCGCGGGGGCATTCCACGCGGAACGGCGCCTCGCCCACCGTGAAGGTGACGGTCACGCCCGCCGGGGCGTCCTCGCGATGGAACTGCGCGGAGGAGGCATCCACGATGCTGTGCCGGTCGCCGAAGGAACTCTTCTTCGCCCCTTCCAGGAAGACGTTGTAGTCCGAGGCGTAGCCGGGAGCGTCTTTGACCTTGTCCAGGCCCCGCCGCACGAAGAGGTTGTTGTACCACTTGTCGTCCCGCGGGACGCCGTCCTTGCGTCCGAGGACCTTGCGGGTGTGCGGCCTGTAATACTCGCTCCGGCGCTTGCGGTCCGACACCATCTGGAACGGGCAGTCCACGAACAGGTTGTGGGCGAAGACCGACCCTTCGGAGTTGCTTCGGACGCCGCCGCCGACAAGGACGTTGTTGTCGAGGAGGATCGCCCCGTGGTTCATCTCCAGGAAGACGCCCGCCGTCTTCGTCTCGTAGATGACGTTGCCCGTGATGCGGGTGCCCTGGTTGCCCCAGTCCATCCAGATGCCGAAGGCGCCGTGGGACCGGTGGTCGACGCGGCGGATCAGGTTGCCGCGAATCACCGTATCGACGGACTGGTGGAACTTGATGGCGGCGGTCTCCCACCCGCCGAACTCGCGGCGGTAGTTGGTGTCTTCGATCAGGTTGCCCTCGATGAGGCAGCGGGTGGCGCCTTTCTGACCGGCGATGCCGGCCTCGCCGCAGCGGCGGATCACGTTGTGGCGGACGACGTGGTCGCCGAAGGCGTCGATGTCGTTGTAGTCCACGCCCGGCGCATGGCCGAGGACGATGCCCACGCAACGGGCGTTCGTGATGCGGCAGTTGCGGATGATCCAGCGTTTGCCCATCCGCGGGCCGATGGCGCCCTTCTGGATCTTGAGACCGGGCGGCTGCCAGTTCTCGGCCGAGTGCATCAGGTGCAAGCCCTCTACCGTGATGTAGTTCAGGCCGCTGCGGGCCGGGAAGAAGATGCTTTCGCGAACGTTGATCTCGGCGAGGTGCCGGTTAGGGTCGGCCGGCCCGAAGTTCGCCCGGATCGTCGTGGTCTCCCCGTCCACCTGCGCGTGCCAGGTACCTGCGAGCCGCCTGACGGCCTCCGGCGTCCTCTGCTCACGCAGGGCCTCGCCGTCGAGGTAGACGTCGCCTCGGTGGTGCCAGTTGCCGTAATGCAGCCACCCGCCGGACAGGTTCAGGGCGTAGGGGTTGTATCCGCCGAAGAAGGCGTTGGGGAGTCGGGCCTTCCAGACGCCGCCGCCCTCGTGGGTCCAGGAGGTGATGCGCTCGGAGCCCTTGATGAACACGTCGTCACCCGCCGCGGCCCGGTAGGTGATGCGCGCCGCTTCGCCCGTCCCGCCGCGGGCGGGCCTGACCCACTCGCGGTACGTCCCGGTGTGGACCGTGACCGTATCGCCCGGCTGGGCAACGGCCGCCGCCTTGCCGATGGTCCGGTACGGGCGGGCCCGATTGCCGGGGGCGGCGTCGTCGCCCGTCTTCGCGACGTGGATGTCCCGTGCCCAGACCCTGCCCACCCCGACCAGCACGACCAGGCACACCCCCAGAACCGTAGAGCCGTATCTCCGAGGCATTGTCAGGGCCCTTCCCTACAACCGACGTTTCCCGGAGGAACCCCAGCCCACGACCCCGCGGGCCTTTCCAACGATGCTATCACGGCCTCGGAGAGCCGCAAGCCTTCTCTGGCTCGGACAGGCATGCACTGAAGCGAACTGCCGAGGACGGATTCCGGGAACCGGAATCCCTTCTTCGGGTTTGACACGGTAGGGCGCCGCGTTACGATGGTTTCACGATGTCCTGGTCCTGCACGGACGGCCCGACCTTGGGGATTGGAACAGAGGGAGGTTTATTCGTCATGATCAGACGGAAACGGACAGCAGGTTACATGGCGGCACTGGTTCTGGCAGGGGGCGCCCTGGTTGCGTCCGCCTGCGCCGCCGCCCCGGAGGCCGATCAGGCCCGGTCCATTCTGGATGCCACCGGCGTCCGCGGCGGCCTGGTGGTGCATCTGGGATGCGGTGACGGCAGACTCACGGCGTCCCTTCGGGCAAGCGACGCGTACCTCGTCCACGGCCTGGACGCCGACCCGGCGAACGTGGCGACGGCCCGCGCGCCTATCCTGGAGCGCGGCCTGTACGGTCCGGTGTCCATCGACCGCCTGGAAGGCCCCCGACTGCCATACACGGACAACCTCGTGAACCTCCTGGTGGCCAAGGACCTCGCGGGCGTGCCGATGGCGGAGGTGATGCGCGTCCTGGCGCCCCACGGCGTGGCGTACGTCAAGGCGGGCGGCGCTTGGAAGAAAACCGTCAAGCCCCGTCCGGACACGATCGACGAATGGACGCACTTCCTGCACGACCCGACCAATGACGCCGTGGCAGACGACGAGGTCGGGCCGCCATACCATCTCCAGTGGGTTGGCGCCCCGCAGTGGGGCCGCAGCCACGAACACTTCGCCAGCATGAGCGCGGCCGTGGCGAGCGGCGGACGCCTCTTCTATATCGCGGACGAGGGCCCGGTGGCGTCGGTGACGCTGCCGGCTCAGTGGCGGCTCGTGGCACGCGATGCATTCAGCGGCGTCGTGCTCTGGAAGCGCAAGATCGGCCCGTGGGAAGACCACCTGCGCGGCTTCCGCAGCGGGCCCAGCAACCTGGCCCGCCGGCTCGTGGCCGTCGGCGACCGCGTGTACGTGACGCTCGGCTACGGCAAGCCGGTGACCGCCCTCGATGCCGCCACCGGCGAGACGGTCCGGACCTATCCCGCGACCCGCGGGGCCCGCGAATTCGTCTGCGACGAGGGTGTCCTGTACGTGGTGACGGGCGAGTTCGAGGGGCCCAAACCGGCGTCGCGGCGGATACAGGGCGGCTGGCACTTCATGCCCAACCATACGCAACGCGTCCCGCCGAAGCGCCTCCTGGCCGTCCGCGCCGAGACGGGCAAGGCGCTGTGGAGAAAGGAGGACACGGATACGGCCGAGGTGATGCCGACGGCCGTGGCCGTCGCGGACGGCCGCCTCTTCTTCCAAAACCCCAAGGCGGTCATCTGCCTCGAGGCCGACACGGGCAGCGAGGTGTGGCACGCCGACCGCCCCGTCAGCATGAACCGCCCGACTTGGTCAGGCCCCACACTCGTCGTCCACAACGGCGTGGTCCTGTCGGCCGACCGGGGGGCCGGGTCGAAGTTCGCCAAGAAGGCCGACAGCCCGAATGGCGTCCTGTGGGTGGTGACCAGCGACGGCGGCAACGCGCCGCCCGGCAAGATGATGGCGTTCGCGGCCGAGACGGGCCGGCCCCTCTGGGAAGCCCCCTGCCGCGAGGTCTACAACGCCCCGGTCGATGTCTTTGTCAGCAACGGGCTCGTATGGTCCGGCCAGATGGTCAAGCGCAACGAGCCGGGCATCACCGAGGTCCGCGACCTGAAGACGGGCGAGGTCGTGAAGAAGCGGCCGGCGGACAGGAAGTTCGTCGACGTCGGCATGTTCCATCACCGCTGTTACCGGAACAAGGCGACGAATCGCTACGTCCTGCTGGGCCGGGCCGGTGTGGAATTCGTCGACATGGCGACCGGCGAGTTGATTCCGCACCACTGGGTGCGCGGCACGTGCCAGTACGGCATTCTGCCGTGCAACGGGCTCCTGTACGCCCCACCCCATTCCTGCGCCTGCTACATCCGGGCGAAACTGAGCGGCTTCAATGCCCTGGCCCCGAAACGGCCTGCCCCGCCGCCCGAACCGAAGCCGGGTGACCGCCGGCTGACGCGCGGCCCGGCGTACGATGTGCCAATCCGAAATCCGAAATCCGAAATCCGAAATGGTTCTGACTGGCCCACCTATCGGCACGATCCGGCCCGAAGCGGCGCCACGCCCCACGCCGTCGCGCATGACCTGAAGACCGACTGGCAGCGGGACCTGGGCGGCCGGCTCAGCGGGGTCACCGTGGCCGACGGCCGCGTGTACGTGACCCAGGTGGACGCGCACACCGTCTGCTCGCTCGATGCGTCTGACGGCGCGCCGGTATGGCGTTTCACGGCCGGCGGACGGGTCGATTCGCCGCCCACCGTGGACGGCGGCCGCGTCCTGTTCGGCTCGGCCGACGGCGTCGTCTACGGCCTTCGTGCCGAGGACGGGGAACTCGTCTGGCGGTTCCGCGCCGCCCCCGAGGACCGCCGCGTCTTCTCCTACGGGCAACTCGAGTCGGCCTGGCCGGTGCCGGGCAGCGTGCTGGTGCGCGAGGGCGTTGCTTACGTGGTCGCCGGGCGGTCGTCGTTCCTCGACGGCGGCCTCTACCTGTACCGCCTTGACTCGACAACCGGCCGCATGCTCTCGGTCACCCGCCTGAACGACCGCAATCCCGAAACCGGCCTGGAGCCGCAGAAGACCGTCCACGACTTCAGCATGCCCGGCGCGCTGCCCGACATCCTGTCCGCCCAGGAGGGGAGCATCTTCATGCGGCACCGGCGGTTCGACGACAAGGGCGCCGAGCAGCCCGACACGGTGCCGCACCTGTTCAGCCCCGCCGGGTACCTGGACGATGCCTGGTGGCACCGGACGTACTGGGTCGTGGCGCCCCGCATAGGCGACGGCTGGTCGCACTGGCCCACCGTCGGCAACCAGGTGCCCTCGGGCCGCCTGCTTGTCACCGATGGCACCGCCGTGTACGGCTACGGGCGGAACCGGTACTTCCGGGGCGGCGGCCACGTGGGGCTCGGCAACACGTACTACCACCTGTTCGCGTATGACCGCGACGAGGCGGCCAAGACCGGGAAGGACCGAGGTGGCAAGGGCAAGAAGAATCAAGACCTGGCCTACCGGTGGTCGAAGCGCGTCGGTATCATCGTCCGGGCCATGGTCCTGGCGGACGAGACGCTCTTCCTGGCCGGGGCGCCGGACCCGACGACCGGGGCCCAGTTGCCCGCCGACGCCCTCGCCGGCGAGAAGGGCGGGCTACTGTGGGCGGTCGCGACCGCCGACGGCGAGAAACGGTCCGGCATCGAACTGGCCGCCATGCCCGTCTTCGACGGCATGGCCGCCGCCCGCGGACGCTTGTACCTGGCGGACAAGGCGGGCGTGGTCCGGTGCTTCGGCCCGAAATAAGCGGTGCCGCCACCCGATGCGCCCGGGCACCGCCCCGGCGCTGCTGGCCGGCAAGACGGCGGGCCGCACACAGGGGCTGGCACACTCGAACCGAAACCTCAAGGAGGTTGGCGATGATCCGTGGTGTCCCGCCCCTTGTTGCCATGGTCGTAGCAACAGCGCTGACTCCGGCCACGACGTCGCACGCGGCCGCGGACGTCCAGGATCAGGCCCGGCAGATCCTCGAGACATCGGGCGTGAAGGGCGGCCTGGTGGTACATCTGGGATGCGGGCACGGCAGACTCACCGCCGCCCTGCGGGCAACTGACGCGTACCTCGTCCACGGACTGGACGCCGACCCCGCGAACATGGCGGCGGCGCGGGCGCACCTTTTGGAGCGGGGCGTGCACGGGCCGGTGTCCATCGACCGCCTTGCCGGCGCTCGCCTGCCCTACGCCGACAACCTGGTCAACCTGCTGGTCGCGGAGAACCCGGGCCGCGTCGCCATGGCCGAGGTGATGCGGGTGCTGGTGCCCGGCGGCGTGGTGTACGTCAAAGACGGCGGCGCGTGGAAGAAAACCGTCAATCCGTGGCCGGACGAGATCGACGAGTGGACGCATTTCCTGCACGGCGCGGACGGCAACGCCGTCGCCCGCGACCGCCGCGTGGGGCCGCCCGAACACGTGCAGTGGCTCGAAGGGCCGGTGTGGTCCCGGCATCACGACACGGTGCCCAGCGTCAACGCGCTGGTGTGGTCCGGCGGACGGATCTTCTACATGGTGGACGACGCCCCCGCGTGCATCGGCGGCCAGATTCCGGACCAGTGGTCTCTGGCGGCCCGCGACGCCTTCAACGGCGTGCTCCTGTGGAAGCGGCCCGTGGACCGCTGGGGATGGAAGGCGTGGAGCGGCACGTGGCGGGGGCGATTCAACCAGCCGAACCACGTGCCCAAGCGCATGGTGGCCGTCGGCAACCGCCTGTTCTGTACCCTGGGCTTCAATGCGCCGCTTACAGCGCTCGACGCCGCCACCGGCAAAACCGTCAAGACGTATCCGGGCACCGAGTCCGCCGACGAGATCCTGTATCACCGGAAGACGCTCGTCCTTTCCGTTAACCACGGTCCCCAGAAACCGGGGACCGCCGCGGAGAACCCGCCGGTCACGAAGTCGGTCGCCGCGGTGGACCCCGACACGGGTCGAACGCTGTGGAAGACGGGCCGCTATGTCGGCACCAGTTCGAAGACAGGCTCCGTGGAACGGGTGTCGCATCTGCTCCTGGCCGCTTGCAGAGGAAGGGTGTTCCTCGCGGACACCGAGGCCATCGTCGCGCTGGACCTCGAAACCGGTGAAGAACTCTGGAAGCAGGCGCGGCCGGAGCACAAGCGATACACCAGCCGGTACCATCACCTGATGTCCGACCTGTGCACGCTGGTGGCAACCGACGACCTCGTGCTGTTCGCCCAGTTGGAGCCGGTCCAGAAGCGGATCGGGTGGGGCGTGATCAAGACGGGCCTGTACGCCTTCTCGGCGAAGGACGGCCGGAGGCAGTGGTCTCGCGTCGTCGGCAACTGGGGCCACTTCTGCGTGCCCGACGTCTTCGTGGTGCGCGGGCGCGTCTGGGTCCACGACTACAAGACGGTGGCCATGGTCGGGCTCGACCTGCACTCCGGCGACGAGGAGGCCAGGATCTCCACGAAGACGTGGTTCCAGCAGGGGCATCACCATCGCTGTTACCGGAACAAGGCCACCGAGCGGTTCATCCTGACGGGCTACCGCGGCGTCGAATTCCTCGACCTCGAGACCGGGGCGCGCATGCCTCACCACTGGAGCCGCGGCGCCTGCCGTTACGGCATCCTGCCGGCGGGCGGGCTCCTTTACTCCACGCCTCACCCGTGTGAGTGTTACATCAAGGCGAAACTCAACGGCCTGTACGCCCTGGCGCCCGCGTATGAAGAGGAAACCCCAACGCCGAACGCCGACGAAACGCCGCGCCTGGAGCGCGGCCCGGCGTTTGGCGAGCCAATCCGCAAACCGCAATCCGACATCCGAAATGATGACTGGCCCACCTACCGTCACGACGCCGCCCGCAGCGGTTCGACCCCGGCCCAGGTTCCAGCCCGGGTCAAACCCGCGTGGCGAACCAAGATCGGCGGCCGTCTCTCGCCGCCGGTTGTCGCGGGCGGGCAGGTCTTCGTGTCGGCCGTTGACGCCCACACCCTGCACGCCCTCGATGCAGACGACGGCACCCGCCTCTGGAGCCGTCCCGTCGGCGGACGGGTCGATTCGCCGCCCACCGCCTACGGCAACCTCGTCCTGTTCGGCTGCGCCGACGGGTCGGTCACGGCCGTGGGCGCGTCCGACGGCAAACGGCTCTGGCGGCTGGAGGCGGCACCGCAGGACCGGCGGGTCGTCGCCTTCGGCCGGCTGGAGTCGGCCTGGCCGGTCCACGGCAGTGTCCTGGTGCGCGACGGCGTCGCCTGGTTTGCCGCGGGACGGTCGTCGTACCTGGACAGCGGCATCCGGGTGTACTCCGTCGACCCGGCACGGGGCACTGTGTTGTCGACCCGTTGCATCTACAGCCCCGACCCGGAGACGGGCATGCAGCCGCCGCAGCGCGGCCCGCAGGAACTGCCCGGGGCCCTCTCCGACATCCTGGTGGGCAGCCCGCGGGGCGTGACCATGCGGCACAGGAGAATCGATGCCGATGGCGGTCCCTCGCAGGGCCTCCCGGGCCACCTGCTCTGCACCTCCGGGTTCCTGGACGATTCGTGGTTCAACCGCACGAAATGGTTGCTCGACGGCGTGGCCGGCCAGTTGCTCGTGTTCGACGAGGAGACCGTCTGCGGCATCCGCGCCTATGCCGGCGGCGGCCGCTCGAAGTTCTTCTTCCCGGGCAAGGGGTACCAACTGTTCGCAGCCGACCGCCGGCCCGGCCGGCGGGCCGAGGCCAAGGGGAAGAAACGCAAGAAACCCGACTACCGGTGGCAGGTGCGGGTGCCCCTCCGCGCGCAGGCGATGGTCCTGGCGGGGGAGCGGCTCTTCCTGGCCGGCCCGCCGGATACCGTGGACCCGGACGACCCCTGGGCCGCCTTCGAAGGCCGCCTGGGCGCCCGCCTGTGGACCGTCTCGACCGCGGACGGCACGAGGCTGGCCGAACACGAACTGACGAGCCCGCCCGTGCTCGACGGCATGATCGCCACCGGCGGACGCCTGTACCTGGCCGACACCGAAGGCCGGATCGTCTGTCTGCAAGAAAACAACTGACAACGAGGAAAACATATTACGATTCGCGCAAATAAGACGTGCGGCCTGGCCGTTGCGGCCGTTGTGGAGGCGGTTTTGGCGGGCCAGGCACCCTTGGTGCCGCAACGGCTGAGGAAATGCCTCGATCCATCCTGAAGGCCACAGGCGTCAAGGGCGGCCTGGTCGTCACGTTGGCTGTGGCGACGGTCCGGGGACCAGTTCAAGGTCAGCCCGCGCGGTGAATAGCCCACCCATCTTGCCAGCGGAATGCTGTTGCACGCGGGGGGCGGGGTACACGCCAGGAAATCCACACCGTCCCAGGAGTTCCTTCACGTGGGCGAGGATGAGCACCCGCCCGCCCCAGCGGCTGACCGCGTCGCGGCAGATGGCCGCCATGACGGGCGTCTTGCCCCCCGCCGTCGGGATCACGACGCACGGGTGGTCGTCCCGCTCCCGGAGATGCCGGTAGACCGCCGCCACGGCCTCCTCCTGGTAGGGCCGCAATTGCATCACGCGCCACCTCCCCGCCGACTGGCGAAAAGGCAGTTGACGCGCCGGGGGTTCGCACGTATACTCTTTGCGGAGCGATACGTATCGGAGGCCGGGCCCATGACCAGGAAACTGACGCTGAG
>CAYTJE010000035.1:0-20562 GCA_964437855.1 uncultured Anaerolineales bacterium
AGCCGAGCGCGCGCGGCGAACTCGAGATCACCGACGTCAACAACCATTACGTCGACGCCGGCAGCATGGCCTACGAGGTGGTCGAGGGATGGTGGGCCGACGCCGGCGAGAGCATCGACACCTACCTTGCCGCCGCAAACCGGGTGGCCGAGTCCCCGCCCAATCAAACGTAGAGGCCTCGGGCGGCGCGGCCGCTCCCTGACGATCGCGGCTCTTTTTGCACATCGGCGCTTACTGACGCGGCGGCTACCTTTATAGTGCCCCCCACCGCCGAGGCTTTTGCTCTCCCCGGCCCCGCCCATTTGCCGTATAATACCTGTGGACGCGCTCATGCCTGCGGGCAGGGAGGCGAGCATGCGCCGGCCCATCCTGACCATGCTGCTCCTGGCCGTCCTCGCGGCGGCGACCCGGGCCGAGACGGACGACCTGCAACCCCAGCGCGCCTACACCGACCGTCTGCTGGAGGTGCCGAACACCGCCGCCGGGCACGCCGACCTCGCCCGCTGGTGCGAGCAGGCGGGCCTGGACGAGAAGGCCGAGCGGCACTGGCGGGAGGTCCTCTTCCGCGACCCCGACCACGAGGCCGCCCATGCCGCGCTCGGCCACGTCCGCCGCGGCGGCGAGTGGGTGGAGGCCGCCACCTCGCCCGGCGTCCCGGCCGCGTCGGCGCGCGAGCCGGCCGAGGCCTCCCGCGAGGCCCGACGCCGGGCCCTCTCGCGCTCCGTCCAGACGATCTACTCCACCTACCTGAACGCCGGCGACGAGGCCACCTGGCAGGAGGGCGCCCAGCGGATGCGGATGATCCGCGACGCCGCGGCCGCCGAGCCGGTCCACCGCATCCTTTCGTCCGGCACGGAGCGGACGCGCCGGCTGATGTGCGAGGTGCTCGGGCAACTGCCCGGCCGGGAGGCCGCCCGCCGGCTGGTCCGGGTCCTGCTCGCCGACGCCTCCCGGGCCGTCTACGATGCGGCGGTCGAGGCCCTGGCCATGCGGTCCGACGACCACGCCCTCACCCCGCTGCTGAACGCGCTGGACGGCTCGGAGGAGGCGGTCCAGCGGTCCGCCCACGCCCTGGGCGAGTTACACGCCTGGCCGGCCGTCCCCAAACTCATCTCCCGGCTGACCATCCGCCAGACCCGTACCAAGACGTTCAAGGAGAAGCGGTCGTCCGGCCCCCACTTCTTTTTCGGCAAGATCGTAACCTACATCGCCGACGTCGACCCGGTCGTGGCGCCGGGCACGGTGGCGTTCGACCCGATCATCGGCGGCTTGCCCGTGGGGGTGGGGACCGTCGCCCCGGCCGAGGACCAGTACGAGACGGTCCGCCGGGAGGTCGTCGTCCTCGTGCGCCTCCCGGAGGTCCGGAAGGCCCTGGCGGCGATCACGGGCCAGGACTTCGAGTTCGACGAGGCGGCCTGGCGCCAGTGGCTCCGCCGGCACGAGGCCGCCAAGGGCACCCGCGAGTAACCCCCACCGCCATGCCGCCGCCGGGCTTTCCCGCGCGGTGGCTTGGGAAGGCCGCCGCGAGGGAATCGACAGATACGGATCCGGGACGCGGACCGGAAATCGAATCATAACATGGATGTAAAGCATCGCATGCGAGAGACGCCCCCGGCCCACCGGTCGCTCATCCTGGCCGGCGCCCTTCCGGCCGTCGTCGTCTTCCTGGCCGTTGGCTGCGGCGGGGGGGCGAAGCGGTCCGAGGCATGCGACGCCTGGCCCGGACAGGTCCATCGCCTGCCGCGGTGGGGCTGGGGCGTGCCCCCGCTGGCCATCAACGTTCCGGAGGCGTACGAACGCGGGCTGCGGTCGGAGGAAGACGTGATGGTCCACCTGTTCCGCCGCCCGCCGGACGAGGCGCCGCCCGAGACCGCCTCCCTGACGGTCTTCCTCGGCCGCCGGCCACGCGAGCCCCGGTCCAAGGCCATCGCCGAACCCGGCCGCATCGCCGGCCGGGAGGTCACCTGGTTCGGCGACTCCTGGCAGAACGATCGCGGCCGGACCATCTACCACGCCGAGACGTACGTGCGTGGCCTGTTCCGCTGGCCCCGGTGTTGGCGGCTGGACGCCCAGGACCTCGTGGTCCACGTCATGGCCTGGGGCACCGACCAGCGCGAGGTGGAACGGCTGATCGAGGCCGCCGGGTCGCTGCGCCTGGCGGAGTGACCACGCGCGGCGTTCACCGCAGCCTGTCGGCTCTGCCAAGGCTACGCCGTGCAGGCTGCGGCGAAGAAGGGTTTCTAGAGGAGGCTCGTCATGCGAACCGTCCTGTCCGTCCTTCTCACCGCCGGCATCGTGCTCGCGGGCTGGGCCGCCGTCCGGGCCGGCGAGGCCGCGACGGCCGAGGCCCGCTCCGGCCAGCATCCGCAGACCCTGACCACCGAGGCCACCGAAGCCCGCGAGGTTCGGTACCTGCTCTACGTGCCGCCGGAGTACACGAAGGGCGACAAGAAGTGGCCGCTCGTCCTCTTCCTGCACGGCCTGGGCGAAAGCGGGCAGAACCTGGAGAAGGTCAAGGTCCACGGGCCGCCCAAACTCATCGCCGCCGGCAAGGACTTCCCGTTCCTCTGCACCTCGCCGCAGTGCCCGAGGGGCCGCTGGTGGCACCACCCGGACCGCCTGGCCGGCCTCGTGGCCCTGCTCGACCACCTCCAGGAAACCTGGCGCGTGAACCCCGACCGCGTGTACGTGACCGGCCTGTCGATGGGCGGGTTCGGCACGTGGGCGCTGGCATCCCATCAGCCGAATCGCTTTGCGGCCATCGCGCCCATCTGCGGCAAAGGGGACCCGGCAACGGCCGACCGCATCGCCCACATCCCCACGTGGGTCTTCCACGGGGCCAAGGACAAGGTCGTACCTCCACGGCACTCCGAGGCGATGGTCGAGGCGCTGAAGAAGGCGGGCGGCCATCCGAAACTGACCCTCTACCCCGACGCCCGCCACGATTCCTGGACCCGGACCTACGCCAACCCCGCGTTCTGGAAATGGCTCCTGGCCCAGAAGCGGAAGAAGTAGCCGCACCGGCATTCACCCTCTCCCCCGGCGGGAGAGGGAAGGGTGAGGGGGATCGCCGGATGGATTCGCGACGTTCACCCTCACCCCGCCCCTCTCCCATCAAGGGAGAGGGAGCAAGAACCCCCGGTGCACAAATAAATCTTCCCATCCCGGCGTAAAGGGTGTAGAAGAAAGCACGCGCAATCACAGCCATCCGCCATGGCCGAGAACGACCATCCGCCCGACGATGCCGACGTGCCGCGAGGGCTGAGGCTGCCTTTGGTTTCCTTCCTGGGCCACATTCTCGGGATGACGGTTTGCGGCGCGGTCGGCACCTGGCTCGTGACGGAAGCCGTGGGCGCCCCCGGCCCGACGTGGTCGCGGATCGTCTTCGGCGCGGCGGGCGCGCTCCTGGCCGTCATAGCGCTCGGCCTGGGCGTCTCGGCCATCCGGCGGTTCGCCCGGTGGACCCGGAGCGACGCCTATGGCCGACGGCTCGAAAACCGCGCCCGGGAACTGGGCCTGCCCACCGACCCCGAGGCCTACCGCGACGGCGGCCTGGCGGTGGCCGCTCGCGCCCGGGACTTGGAGCAGGCCGAACTGCTGGCCGTTGCCCTGCGGGCGGCCGACATCCCCGCCTGGGTGCCGGACCGGGCCACCGCCGGCTGGTACTGGCACCTGCAATACGCCATCAGCCCGGGCGGGATGCGGGTCATAGTCCCGCATGGACGCCTGGAGGACGCCCGCCAGGTCCTGGCCGAACACGAGCACCCAGAGCCGCCGTCTGCCCAACCCGCGGAGCGCAGCGACGTCCTCGACGCCGCAGCGATGCCCGAGGCGCACGCGACGGACGCGGGCGAAGAAGCCGCGCCGCCGGACGAGGAGACGGCGCCCGAAGCCGACCCCGCCGAGCATCTCCTCCGCTGGGGCAGGCGGTTGATGGTCGTCCTGTTCATCTCCGTCACGCTGACCTCGCCGCTCGTGCTGCCGGCCTCGGTGTGGGGCTTCGCCAAGGCGTGGATGGGATTCCAGGAAACCGGCCGGCATGCATTCAAGCGGGCCATGCGCTGGAGCGCCGTGACGGGCGTCATCGCCCTGCTGATGCTGGCCATGCTGGCGTCCATCTTTGTCCCAATGGCGCTTCAGGCCATGGAGCCGCACCTCGGGCCGACGCCCGACGAGGGGTACTTCCTGGAACGCGAGATGCCGCTGAGGTGAGGTCCGTGCCGGGGTCGGCGGTTCGTGGCTCGCGGCTCGCGGCTCAAACAGCACTCGCCGCGCAAGCGCGACGGCTATTGAGCCCGGTAAAAGAAACCTTCAGGGTTGTCATTCTGAGGAGGCCGCAAGGCCGACGAAGAATCTCGCCTTGTCGCCATTTCGCACGGCGAGAGTCTTCGGCCTCGCCCATACAGGGCCGTACTGGACAAGCGAGGCCTCAGAATGACATCTTCAAATTACTTTTACCGGGTTCAATAAATGGGCCTTGCGCAACCGCTTGTCGTCGTTGCCGTTGTCGTGGCTGCCCGTTGCCTACTTCCTCGCTTTACGCTTCTGCTGCTCAAGGACCTTCCCCACCGCCTCGGTGCCCACCGGCACATCCTTCGGCCGGGGATGGTCGTCGGTCCAGACGTGCAGCGAGGCGGCGTCCTCGACGACGGTGTCGGCCTCGTCCACCCCGCCGCCGGGCAGGGCCACGGCCCCCAGGTCGAGGTCCAGGTGCCGGGCCATCCATTTGTACATGGGAAGGCGCTTGGAATACTCGTACCCGTGCCCCTCGTACAGGATGTGGGCGTTGGCCACCTTCTTCTCGGCCCCGAGGAGTTTGTAGACCCGCCAGATGTACGGGAACTCGACGCCCGGCACGTTCTTGGTCCAGTCGCCGCCGCAGGAGACGACGAGCAGGGGCCTCGGGGCGGCCATGGCGGCGATGTCGCAGTTGTTCGTCTCGTGCATGGGCCCGGAGTGGATGGGCATACCGCTCTCGCACTGGCACCCGCCGAAGAAGTGGGCGCTGACCATGACCACCGGCACGGCCACCTTGACGCGGTCGTCGAGGGCGGTCAGCAGGAACGTCTGCGTCCCCCCGCCCGACGCCCCCGTGCAGCCGATGCGCTCCGGGTCCACGCCGTCGAGGGAGAGCAGGAAATCCAGCGCCCGCATGCTGCCCCAGTGCTGGACGGTCAGGACGTTCGGGTCGGTATGTTTGATCTGGTTGCACTCGTTCCAGCCGACCATGTCCCAGGCGAAGACGACGGCGCCCATGCGGGCGAGGGTGGCGCAGCGGGTCTGCGTGGCGGGGGCCAGCCGGCCCTGCTTCGAGTGGCCGTGCGGGCACAGGATGCCGGCATACGATTTCCGCCCCTTCGCCGGGCGGTATAGGTTTCCGGTCACGTAGTACCCGGGCAGGCTCTCGATGGCGACGTTCTCGACGGTGTAGCCCTTGCGCTCCTGCTTGCCGCGGACGACAGGGTTCAGCGGGCACTTGGCCGGCAGGGGCCAGAGACCCGCCCCGCGGAGGATGCCCTCGCGGTTGCGCTTGGCGCGGGCGCGCCACTCGTCGGCGGTCTCGAAGGTCTCGGCGAAGCGGGCCAGTTGAGCCCGGGCGGCGCCCTCGGTCTGGTGCGGGTGGTCGGACCGGGCGCCGGCGACGGCGCCCAGGGCAGTGACGAGAACGGCCGACAGAACGGTTCGCATGGCTCAACCTCCTTTGGTGCGGCGCGCCCGCGCCGCCCGTTCGCGGCTCGGACCCGCCGCGCAGCACCCTCTCTTATTCCCCGCGCGGCACCCTCTCTTGTTCCCCGCGGCACACCAGGCCCCGGCCGCAACAGTCGTGACCCCGTTACCCAGTCACCCAGTTACCTAGTCACCTAGTTACTCAGTGGCTTTACGTGAGTTGATAGTACTTCCTGAGCAGCCACTCGCCCGTCACGAGGGCCAGAAACAGGCCGAACAGGACGGCGAAAAGGCCCGGCACGGTCTGGATGCCGAACTCCCGGTGGATGTCCTCGGTGATCGTCCGGTCCCGCAGGCCCGAGACCAAATCGCCGAAGGCGGCCGGCTCGTAGTAGCCGCCACCGGTCTGCTGCGCGATCCGTTTCAACAGCGCCCGGTCGATGCTGAGCCGGTCGAACTCCTGGTTCGGCCGGCCCACGGTGAACTCCGCCTCGTCTTCGCCCAGGGCCACCCCGTCCTTCGATGCCTCGACCCGGACGGTGTACTCGCCGGGGTCCGGGGGCTCCAGGTCCACCTGGTACACCCCGACCGACCCCGGCACCAGGGCCAGGGCCAGGCTCCGCTTATCCTCCTTGCCGGGGCCGAGGAGGACGCCCGTGGCCGAGGCGAAGTTGGTGGCCCGTCCCTCCTCGGCCCGGACGCGGGCCCGGACCCGCACCGACTCGCCGGGCTCGTAGTACGGCTTGCGGACCAGCAGGTCCACGCCGGGCTCGTCGGCGTGCTCCTTGACCTCCTTGTTGGCCAGGTACCGGACCATCTGGCTCCAGAACTTGATGTAAGGCGAGTCGGCCCCCATCGCGCGGAACGGCAGATACCACTGGTAGGTGGTGTCGGCGGCGAAGGCGGCCGTCCGCCCCTCGCCGTACTGCTGCACCGCCAGCACCACGAGCGGGCCGGTGGGGCCCGTGCGTTCGGGATGGACGGCCAGGACGCTCGCGCCCGGCTTGGCGCGCTCCAGAATCGTGCACCCCTTCAGCAGGGGCAGCCGCTCGCGCGGCGTGTCGCTTCGGTACTGGAAGAACTCCTTCGTGCCGTGGAAGATCGGGTGGTTCGCCCCCTCGGGCGTCAGTTTCAGGACGAACGGCGTGGTCTCCTGGCCGATGCCGGGCGGACCCACCGTGACCGGCAGCATTGCCTCGACCGGCGTGCCGGCGTAGCCGCCGGGGCCGAAACTGTTGTACCCGCCCAGCATCAGGAACCCCCGGCCCTCGTGGACGGCCTTGCGCAGATTCTCCAACTGGCCGCCGGAAAAGTAACTTCGGTGCAGGTCGCCGAAGATGTAGACGTCGAACCGGCGCATGTCCTCCAAGGTCTGCGGCGGGCCGGACAACGCCACGTCCTGCATCGACCCCGACTGGAGGAACTCGCCCCGCTTCACCTGCACCAGGGCCAGCACTTCCACGTTCGGGTCGGTCTCCAGGACGCTCTTCAGGGGCTTGTACTCCGGCCGGACCACCCCCTCGACGTACAGGACCCGGATCTTCGGGTCGGTCACGAGCACGTGGACCGGCCGCTCGTTGTTCTCGGTCCGGCGTTCGGCCGGGTCCGGCCGGATGCGGACCGTGTAGGTGTGCCGGCCGGTCGTCTCCGGCGTGAACGTGAGGGTGACGGCCTGGGGTCCGCGCCGGCCGTCGAGGCGGAGCGGTTCCTGGGCCAGCGGCGTCTCCCCCTCGTACAGGCTGACCTGGACGCTGCGGTCGGCCAGGCCGATGCCTTCCACGTCCACGGTGAGGCGGGCGAGGTTGTTAACGGTGGCCTCCTCCGGCGCGCGGACGTCGGCGATGCTGATGTCCTGGTACCCGCTCTGGGCCGAGAGGTCGGTCCCGACGCCCACCGTGTAGATGGGCGGCGGCCCGACCTCGGCCACCTCCCGGGCCGGGTCGCCCCCGGCATTGTGCAGCCCGTCGCTCATCAGGATCAGGGCCGTCGTGTCGATCCGCCGGGCCCCCGAGAGCACGTCCCGCACGGCCCGGACGAGGTTGGTGGCCTCGCCCTTCGGGTCGGGCCAGGCGCCCGGCTCCGCCTCGTGGGCCTTCGTATCGAACCAGTGCAGGTGCACCCGAAACGCCTTCTCCAGGCGGTCCATGTACTCCTGCACCTGCCGGACCGCCAGGCTCATGCGGTGCGGCGTGTCGGGCCAGTCGCTCACGGACATCGACCGCGAGGCGTCGACCAGCACGTGCAGGTCGGTCCGGTGCTGGAGCGTCTCCTCGAAACTCAGGACCGGCTTGAAAATGAGGAGCACGAGCAGCAGGATCGCCGCCACACGCATCGCCAGCAGGGCCGCCATCGGCACCCGTCCCAGCCACCGGAACACCCGCAGGTAGAACAGCAGCACCCATACGCCGCACGCCATGGCCAGGACGGCCATCAGCGAGAGGTGCATGGCCCAGTCGGTCGCCCCCACCGCCGCCCACCCCATCAGCCCCACGAGGACCGCCAGGGCGAGGCCGACCGCTATCTGCCACAGCGGGAGGATCGGCGCCCGGGTCGGACCGCCGCCGGCGCCCTCACCGCCCGGCCCGCCGCCCGACCGGATAAAACCGTGCACCAGCACCACGAGGAACGCCCCCGCGCCGACCACGGCCGTCACCAGCGCCGTCGCCGCCAGGCCTTCGCTGTGAAAGACGAGCCGCGTTGTACCGTCGGCCAGGACCATGGTCGTTGACCTGTCGCCCCTCCGGGCCCCGGAGTGCAGTGGCTGCAAAGGGCTTCCGCGTTGTCGTTATACGACTTCCGCCGGCCGCTTGCCAGTCCTCGCCGGTTTCGTTTGCAGGTTGGCTCGCCCCGCGGGATAATGCGGACGAGCCGCCCGTACGGGCGGGTACTCGCCGGTGCCGTGAATCTCCGGCACTGCAAAGCACCCGCCATCTCACGATGGCGGCTCGGACGTGGAAACGCAGGCTGGCCCATGACCTTCGCCGACCGAACCATCCTGGTGGGCCTGGTGGCCCTGGCGATCCCGGTGGTGGTCCACCTGCTGGGCCGGCGTCGGCCCCGGCGTGTGGCCCTGCCGACCACCCGCTTCGCCGAGGGCGCCCACGCCGCCTCCCGCGGCCGGCTGTGGCTGAAGCGGCTGGGCCTCCTGGCGCTGCGTCTGGCGGCGGTGGCGCTGGTGGTCCTGGCCCTGGCGGGCCCGCACGTGGGCGGCGGGTCGGCCCCCGCCGGCCGATGGGCCCTCGTCCTCGACGCCTCCCCCAGTATGCGGACGGCCGATGCGGCCGGCGTGTCGGCGTTCGAACGGTCCCGGACCCGCCTGGCCCGGCTCCTGGGCGCCCTGGAGGAGGAGGCCGAGGTCACCCTGGCCCTCTCGGACGGCCGGGGGGCGAAAGGGTCGCCGGCGGAGGCCCGCCGGGCGCTGGCGGCGATGACCGAGCCCGGCTGGGAGGCCGACCCGCTCGGCCCGGTGATCCGCGAGGCCCTGGCCCCGCCCGGAGAGGCCGCCGCCCGGGAGACCGCCGAGGGCCGCCCCGCCCGCCTCGTCCTGGCCACCGACGCCACGTCGGCCGCCCTGGCCGGCCTCGCGCCGGGTGCGTTCGCGGAGGCGGACGTCGACGTCACGATCCTGGCCACGTCCCCCGCGGAGGCGAATGCCTGGCTCGGCCCGCCCCGGGTGACCGTCGTAACGGAGGACGGTCGGCCCGTCGTCTGCGTCGAGGCCGAGGTCCGAACGACCGACCCGAAGACAGACATCCTCCATCCCAGTCTGGCAATCAACGGGACCCATCATCGCGGGAAGGGAT
This sequence comes from uncultured Anaerolineales bacterium, assembly GCA_964437855.1. Classification (GTDB taxonomy): domain Bacteria; phylum Planctomycetota; class Phycisphaerae; order FEN-1346; family FEN-1346; genus BS750m-G62. The sequence goes on from CAYTJE010000035.1 coordinate 9,471, forward strand.
TCCGGGGCAGCGGACGGGTCCGGTTTCGCGCCCCACGGCCTGACGAGGGGCCCTGGCAAGGCGAGATTCACATCGGAGCCGGACCTGCCTGGGGCTGGAGCAGTTCGCCGTCGGCCAAGAATCCTATTCCGCTCACGGGCCGGGTGGACGTTGTATCCATCGACAACGTGCGGTACTTCACGGCTTCGGCGCCGCAGGCCGTCCACGTCCTTATCGTCGACGCGGCCAAGGAGCCCGACGCCCGTGTCCGAAGCGCCGACCTGGTGGCGGCGGTCTTCGCCGGCGAGACGGACGCGCCGAAGCACGTGACACGCCGGGCCGTCGGCGAGGTCAAACGAACCGACACGGCCTCGGCCGACGTGGTTGTCTGGGTCGGCTCGGCGGGGCCGCCGGCGGGCATGTCGCCCTCGGCCCGGCGGGCGGCGTTCGTCTGGATCCCCGCGGACCCGGAGCCGCCACCCCCGGCGCTCGCGGAGGCGGTCGGCCTGACGGGCGCGGAGGTGGAGGCGACGCCCGACGGCGCGACGATCGACCCGGCCGGCTACACGAGCGACCTGCTGGCGGCGTTCGAGGGCGGGACGAGCGGGGACCTGGCGGCCGCCGTCTTCCGCCGCCGGCTCCGCTGGGCCGGGCCGGGAACCCGGGCCGGCGGCTCCCCGGCGGTGGCGGCCCGGTTCCGCGACGGGGCGCCGGCCATCCTGGACCGGCGGGACGCGCAGGGGCGGGTGGTCGGCCTGACGGTCGGCCCGGCGCCGGCGTGGGGCGACCTGGCGTCCCGCCCGGAGTGGGTCGTCCTGGCCCATTCGCTCGTGGAGGCCCTCGCGCCCGCCGGCGGCGTCCGGACGCTCAACCTGACGGTGGCCGAGGCGGCCGGGGCCGGCCTGCCGGCCTTTCACGGCGAGCCGGGCAACTATCACGACACCGACGCCCAGGGGCGGGCGGTCTGGTACTCGGTCAACGTCGCCCCGGCCGAGACGGCGGACCTGAAGGCTGACCTCGCGGGCCTCCGGTCGGCCTTTGCCCAGGGGCGATGCCGCGTCCTCGGCGAGTGGAAAGACCCGCTGACGGCGATTCCGGGGCCCTGGGGCGGCCGGGGACGGGACCTGACGCCCCTGGTGGTGCTCGCGCTGGCGGCGGTCCTGGCGGCCGAGGGCCTCCTCGCCTGGTGGGCCTCGCCGCGACCATGAGGTCGGATTAGAGCGGGGGTGGGGCCCCCACACCCACCGCGCATCGCGCATTGACCCCCGCGCGGCGGGTGCGGAGACCCACCGCGCAGCACGCATTGACCCCCGCGCGGCGGGTGCGGAGACCCGCCGCGCCTCGCGCAATGATGCCGCGCATCACGCATTGACGCCCCCGCCAGGCTTGGATAGGGTGCACCGGGGCCGTTTTTCCCTTTGACACCCCCAACCGGGAGGGGGTACAGTGATGCTGCCGGGATCAGCCCGGCGAGGGCCGTGGACCCGTGCGAAGGAGGATCCAGATGGAGGAATATGACCGGCTGAAAGAGGTTGTCGCGTCCGCGGAAGACGACGTCATGAAGGCCGACAAGGGGAACAAGGCGGCCGGCACACGCGTCCGCAAGACCATGCAGCAGGTCAAGGAGGCGGCCCAGGACGTTCGCAAGAAGGTCCTGGAACTGCGCGAGCAGCCGGATCAGCCTCCGGCGCCGCCACCGCCGCCGACTCCGTCGATGTAATTGGGCCGAGGCGGAGGTTCCGGACGCAGGGCCAGCCGCTTGGCGACCGTCTCACCCACGGGCGAGGGGCAGACGTGACCCGCACCCGCCCGCCGCGGGCGGGCCGCGGGCCACGAGCCGGCCGTGTCGCGACGGCCGGGAGGGGAAGGTGTCCGAAAGGCGTGCCGCACGGCGCCGGCGGGCCGGGCCGACGCAGGGCGCAGGGCAGCGCGTTCGCGGGTCAGCAGGGTCCATCCGGTCTTTTCGTCCAGTCCCCGCCGAGGTTGGTGGAACCGTCCGAGTGTGCCGAGGCGGTCGGTGCCCCCGCGCGGCCCGGCCGGGGCGAGGAATCAACATGGCGCCTCCGCTGCTGGTGGACCTGGCGACCCTCGACCTGGACGCCGTTCAGTTACCCATCGAGGCGATCCGCGACCTGAACCCGCACCGCTACGAGATGGAGCAACTCAGCGGTGTGATTCACCTGGACCCGGCGGCGGGCGAGGTCGTGGCGTACAAGGACGTGGGGGACGGGGAGTTCTGGGTCCGGGGCCACATCCCGGGCCGGCCGCTGTTTCCGGGGGTGCTGATGATCGAGGCGGCCGCCCAGATGTGCAGTCTCTACTACAAGACCGTTCAGGCGGACGAGCGGTTTCTGGGGTTCGGCGGGGTGGACCAAGTGAAGTTCCGGGGCCAGGTGGCCCCGGGCGACCGCCTGATTCTGCTGGGCCGGGCGCGGGAAATCCGCCGGCGCCGGGCCGTGTTCGATACCCAAGGGGTGGTCCGCCAAGGGGCGGACCGACCATTCAGACTGGTCTACGAGGGCAGGATCACGGGGATGCCGATCTGACCGGCGCGCCGGCCGACCAGCCTCCCCGGTGGCGCTGCACCGAAGACGGCGCCGCCAGGCGCCGAGAAGGGACAGCCGAATGGGCATACCGGGACGCAAAGTTTCCAACCGCAAGCACCGCAAACGCCACGGGTTCCGGGCGCGGATGAAGACGCGCGGCGGCCGGGCCATCATCCGGCGCCGACGCAAAAAGGGCCGACGCCTCCCCGGCGCCAAGCGCTAGCGGTCCCGGAGGGGGCCGACGGCGCCGACCGGCCGCGACCCAAGGGAGGGCCGGCGCACGGGTCAGGCTCACCCAGAGACCACCCGTCTGCCACGGCGCCGGCGCTCACGCCAGCCAATAAACGCGACGGCTCGGTCGTCCAGTCTCCTGGAGGCCCGGGCCCCGGTCGGCGCCGGAAAGGGGGTAAGGTTCCGGCGAGTGTTGCTGCGGCTTGCGGCCCGACCCGCGTATAAGTAGAAGGCGTGAAACCGGACCGCTTCGGGGAGAGACTGAAAGGGACGTCAATAATGGGCAGAACGGTCTGCGTGTTTCTCATAATCGCTCTCGTCTCCGGCCTGGCCGCACAACCGGTCCACGCACTGACGGACCAGCAGGTTGTCAAGGCCATCGAGAAGGCCCAGGAGTGGCTGATCAGCCGGCAGGGTGCCGACGGCTCGTGGCCCGAGAAGAAGTACCATTCCGCGCCGAGCCCGTGCGGCCACACGGAGATGGCGATGTTCACGCTGGCCTACACGGGGGTCCACCCGAACCGTCCGGCCGTCGACAAGGGCCTGAACGTCCTGCTGACCCGGAACCTCAACTACACCTACGCCATCTCGATGCGGTGCATGGCGTACGCGTACATCCAGCGGAAACTGTCCGGCCAGAAGCGCGACATGGTCCGCAAAGCCATGAAACTCGACGCGCTGTGGCTGTGCCAGGCCCAGGGGTCGCACGGGGGATGGAACTACACGTCGCTGGGCGGGTCGGGCGGACGGTACGACCTCTCGAACACGCAGATGGCGATCCTGGCCCTCAGGGAGGCCGCCCTCGCCGGCGCCGAGATCCCGGAGTCCGTCTGGAAACGCTCCCAGGAGTTGTATTTTCGCGCCCAGCACAAGGACGGCTCCTGGGCCTACACGGAAAAGCAGGAGAAGGAAGGCTACGGGTCGATGACGGCGGCCGGCCTGGCCAGCATCTTCATCACCATGGATAACCTGCACCTGGCCAGCGGATGCCCGTGCCGGCGCGGCCACTCGCAGCGTGTGGGCGGCGACTTCGACCGCCGCGTCGACGTCGCCCTCGGCTGGCTGGAGAAGCACTTCGACCCGAAGACCAACCCGAAGAAGGGCGGCTGGCCTCTCTACTGGCTCTACAGCGTTGAGCGGGTCGGCATCGCCGCCGGGTACAAGTACTTCGGCAAGCACAACTGGTTCAAGGAGGGGGCGGAGTACCTGGTCAAGACCCAGGACGGGAGCGGGGCCTGGCGGAGCATCTCGAACACCTGCTTCGCCACCCTCTTCCTGTACAAGGGCCGGGCGCCGGTCCTGTACAACAAACTGGAGTTCGAGGGCATCTGGAACGCCCACCGCCGCGACATCGCCAACCTGACCGGCTACATCCAGAAGATGAAGGAGCAGATGTTCCACTGGCAGATCGTGAGCCTCCGGGCCCCGGTCCAGGAACTCCACGACGCGCCCGTCCTGTTCATCACCGCCGAGTCCATCCCCAAGTTCAGCGACGAGCACAAGAAGAAACTCCGCACGTTCACCGACACCGGGGGGACGATCCTGTTTGAGGCGTCCTGCGGCAACCCGGAAGTCCGCCGCTGGGCCAGGGACTTCTTCAAGAAGACCTGGCCGGAGTGGGACCTCAAGCCCCTGGGGCCCGAACACGGCTCGTTCGGGGACCCGCACAAGTTGCACCAGCGGCCGGAGATCTTCGGCCTCCACGACGGAATGCGGACCTTCCTCTTCTACGCCATGGACGACATCTCCTGCCCCTGGCAGACCAAGGCCTTCGCCGGGCGGGACTACCTCTTCAAGTGGGGCATCAACCTGTTCACCTACGCCACCGACCACAGTCCCCTGCGGGCCAAACTGGCCGCCCGCTTCGAGCAGGAGAAGGACCGCTACACCGACAAGGTGACTGCCGGCGAAAAGAAGAGCCTGAAGGTCACCCGCCTCAAGTACGACGACCCCGGCTGGCTGACGAACCGCAACTACGGCTGCTGGGGCGGCGTCAAGGCCCACGTCAACAAGAAGGCGGGCCTGACCCTGACCGTCAACGAGACGGGCGCTGCCCCGAAAGCCCTGGGTGACGCCGACGTGGCCTATTTGACCGGGCCGGGCAAGGTCCCCATGGCCGAGGACCAGAAGCAGGCCCTGAAGGCCTACCTCGCCGAGGGCGGGTTCCTGTGGGCCGAGGCCGCCGGCGGAGGGCCCGCCTTCGCCGGGGCACTGAACCAACTGGCCGCCGACCTCGGACTCTCGATCAAACGCATCCCCCAGACCGAGCCGATTCTCACCGGCCGCTTCAAGGGCGGGGCCAAGGGCTACAGCCTCATCTCGGGCGTCGAGTTCAAGCGGACCCTGCGGGTGGTCCGGCTCGGCCAGCCCAACGCCGAACTCATGGGCCTCTACGACGGGGATAACCTCGTCGGCGTCTTCAGCCCGTTCGACATCCTGTTCTCGGCGACCGGCTACGATGCCTACAAGTGCCGGGGCTACAAGGCCCAGGACGCCAAGGCCGTGGCCGCCAATATCCTCCTGTCCCTGAGCGCCCGCTGAGCATCAACCGAGAAACGACAGGGGGGCCAGCCCGTCGGCCGGGCAGGTCCCCTCGTCAACGTATCAGAATCCATGATGAACGCGCAGCCAACACAGGCAGGCACTATGCAAAGACGAACCCGTCTCCTCGTCGTCCTCCTCGTCCCGGCGCTGGTTGGCCTGGGGTCCCGGCCGGCCCGGGCCCTCACGGACCGCCAGGTGGTCGAAGCCATCGAAAAGGGCCAGGACTGGCTTATTCGCCAACAGGGGAAGAACGGGTCCTGGCCTGAGACGAAGCGCCACGGCGACCACCGGTGCGGGCACACGGAAATCGCGATGTTCACGCTGGTCTACACGGGGGTCCACCCGAACCGGCCGGCCATCAGCAAGGGGCTGAACGTTCTGCTGAATCGGCGTCTTAACTTCACCTACGCCATCTCGATGCGGTGCATGGCATACGCGTACATTCAGCGGAAACTCTCCGGCGAGAAGCGGGACCTGGTCCGCAAGGCCATGAAGGCAGACGCGATGTGGCTGTGCCAGGCCCAGGGGTCGCACGGCGGGTGGAACTACACGCCGCTGAACGGCGGGGGCGGACGGTTCGACTTCTCGAACACGCAGATGGCCATCCTGGCGCTCAGGGAGGCCGCCCTGGCCGGCGCCGAAATCCCCTCCATCGTCTGGCAACGCGCCCAGAGGCTGTATTTCCGCGGACAGCACAAGAACGGCGGATGGGGCTACAACCTGAAAGGAAAGAATACCCGGGGGTCGATGACGGCGGCGGGGCTGGCCAGCATCTTCATCACCATGGACAACCTGAACCTGGCCAGCGGGTGCCCCTGCCGGGGCGGGCGGTCCGCCTCGACGGGCGGCGAGTTCGACCGCCGCGTCGACGCCGCCCTCGGATGGCTCGAAAAGCACTACACCCCCAAGCAAAACCCCCAGCACCCGCGGAACCGGCACCGGTACTACTGGCTCTACAGCGTCGAGCGGGTCGGCATCGCCGCCGGATACAAGTACTTCGGAAAGCACAACTGGTTCAAGGAGGCCGCCACACTGCTCATCAAGGAGCAGAAGGGCAATCACTGGACCGGGCACACCGGTGCCATCCCGGAAACCTGCTTCGTGGTCCTCTTCCTCCACAAGGGCCGGGCGCCTATCCTGTTCAACAAACTGGAGTTCGACGGCACCTGGAACGCCCACCGCCGCGACATCGCCAACCTGACCGCCTATTTCCGGAAGATGAAAGAGCAGTTGCTCCAGTGGCAGATCGTCAGCCTCCGGGCCCCGGTCCAGGAACTCCACGACGCCCCCGTCCTGTTCATCACCGCCGAGTCCCTCCCCAAGTTCTCCGACGCCCACAAGAAGAAACTCCGCGCGTTCACCGACACCGGGGGGACGATCCTGTTTGAGGCGTCCTGCGGCAACCGCCAGGTCCGCGAGTGGGCCCGGACGTTCTTCAAGGAAACCTGGCCGGAGTGGGACCTCAAGCCCCTGGGGCCCGACCACGGCTCGTACGAAGACCCGTACGCGCTGACGAGGCGGCCGGAGATCTTCGGCCTCCACGACGGAATGCGGACCTTCCTCTTCTACGCCATGGACGACATCTCCTGCCCCTGGCAGACCAAGGCCTTCGCCGGACGCGACTACCTCTTCAAGTGGGGCATCAACCTGCACGCCTACTCCACCGACCACAGCCCCCTGCGGGCCAAACTGGCCGCTCGCTTCGAGCAGGAGAAGGACCGCTACACCGGCAAGGTCCGCGCCGGCGGCAAGAAGCGCCTGAAGGTCGTCCGCCTCAAGTACCCGGGCACCGGCTGGCTGACGAACCGCAACTACGGCTGCTGGAACCGCGTCAAGGCCCACGTCAACAAGAAGGCGGGCTTGAACCTGGCCGTCAACGAGACGGGCACCGCCCCGAAGGCCCTGGGCGACGCCGACGTGGCCTACCTGACCGGCCCGGACGAACCCCTCCTGGCCGAGGACCAGAAGCAGGCCCTGAAGGCCTACCTGGCGAAGGGGGGGTTCCTGTGGGCCGAGGCCGCCGGCGGGGCGCGCGGCTTTGCCGTGGCATTGCCCAAACTGGCCGCCGACCTCGGACTCTCCATCAAACGCATCCCCCAGACCGACCCGATCCTCACCGGCCGCTTCAAGGGCGGGGCCAAGGGCTACAGCCTCATCTCGGGCGTCGAGTTCAAGCGGACCCTGCGGGTGGTCCGGCTCGGCCAGCCCAACGCCGAACTCATGGGCCTCTACGACGGGGATAACCTCGTCGGCGTCTTCAGCCCGTTCGACATCCTGTTCTCGGCGACCGGCTACGATGCCTACAAGTGCCGGGGCTACAAGGCCCAGGACGCCAAGGCCGTGGCCGCCAATATCCTCCTGTCCCTGAGCGCCCGCTAGGTTCTGCAACACGACAAGGGCCTGCGACGGCTCTCGGCGCACCCGGTGCGCCGGGATTCGGAGCGTTGAATCCGTCACCCGGACGCTTCTCCAGACGGATCAGCCGTTCGTCGCCTATCCGTCCTGGGATCCGCAGGAAGCGCACGGGAAGATGGTCGTCGAGTGGAAAACGGCCCGGGCGCGAACCCGGATGGGTTCGCGACCGTGGACCGGTGAACGCCTCATGTTCCAGAAAAGGCCGCCATGGCTTCGCTTCGAGCAGCGACCCGCCGTGAATTTCTCAAAACCGCCGCAGCGGGGACGGCCGCCTCGGCCATGACCGCCGCCGGCTACGCACGGACGCCGGGCGCAAACGACCGGATCCGCATCGGCCAGATCGGGTGTGGCAACCGGGGCTTCGGCGCCCACATGGCCGGCGTCCACAAGTACGCCCGGCAGGAGAACGTCGAGATCGTCGCGGTCTGCGACGTATGGACAAAGCACCTGGAACGGGCGGCCGCCAAGGTCAAGCAGTGGTACGGCCGGGCGCCGCTGGCCACCACCCGGTACGAGGAGGTCCTCGCCGAGAAGGACCTCGACGCGGTGATGATCGCCTCGCCCGATCACCAGCACTGCCTGCACCTGGAGGCCGCCGCCGAGGCGGGCAAAGACGCCTATTGCGAAAAGCCCCTGGCCATGAACATGGAGGAACTCAAATCCGCCTGCGACGCGGTGAAGAAGGCCGGCATCCTGGTCCAGGTCGGCACCCAGAGCCGCAGCGTTCCCGCCATGGTCGGCTGCAAGAGGCTCTACCAGACCGGCGCCCTGGGCACCATCTCGCGGGTTGAACAGTTCCGCAACGGCAATCGGCCGAACTGGTACAAGCGGCTGGGGCGCCTGCCGATCGCCGAATCGGAGGTGGACTGGCGCGAGTTCCTCAAGCCCAGGCCCTACCGCCCCTTCAACGACCTGCTCTTCGCCGGCTGGTACGGCTACCGCGAGTTCTGCTCCGGGTCGATCGGCCAGTTCATGAGCCATTTCATCGACCTGGTGCACTTCATCACCGGCGCCACGTTCCCGACCCGTGCGGTAGCCATGGGCGATACCTTCATCTGGAAAGATAAGTACAACTTCGATTGCCCCGACCAGGTGGAGACCAGCCTGATTTATCCGGAAGGGTTCATGGTCCACTACGGCACCAACTTCGGCAACGCGAGCGGTAACCGCACGGTCATGTACGGCACCCAGGGGATTCTTGACCTCGGCCGAGGGCATCGGCCGAAAGCCGCCCCGGACGGCGCCTTCAAGAAAGGCCCCATCAAGGACGAAACGCCCGTGGAACCGGTCGAGTGCCCCGACCACTTCCTCAACTGGCTCCAGTGTCTGCGGAGCCGCAAGGCCCCGGTGGCCCCCATCGAGGCGGGTTACCAGCACGCCGTCGCCTGCATCCTCTCCGACAGCGCCTGGGAAACCGGCCGCAGACAACGCTACGACCCGCAGAAGCGCGCCACCCGGGAAGGGTGATGACTCATACCAACCGCCAATAACAGGTCCGGGTGCCTTCGCGGAGGACCACCGTGCGCCTCGGGCTGACGCTCCCCGTTGCCCTGGCGATGCTGGGCGGCCCGGCCCCGGCCGGCGAGGCGGGCGACCCCGTCGCCCGGGGCCCCGTCTTCTCGGTCATCGAACTGGCCTTCGAGGGGCCGACCTTCGGCCCGACAGACGCCCCCGCCCGCGACGTGACCCTCCGCGCGACCTTCCGCCACGAGAGCGGCGAGCCCGCCTACTCGGTGCACGGCTTCTGGGACGGCGACGGCCGGGGGGGTGCGCGGCCGGGTCTTCAAGGTCCGCTTCTGCCCCACGAAGGCGGGCCGGTGGATCCTCGAGGAGGTGGAGTCGAGCGCCAGGGAACTCAACGGCCAGGAGGCCGGCGGCTTTGTGCTGGCGGACCCGTCCGACCATCCCGGCTTCTGGATGCCCGACCCCGGCTCGCCCGACGGCCGGTGGTTCCGCCGCAGCGACGGCTCACACCCGTACCTGTTCGGCAACACGCACTACACGTTCCTGAGTCGGATGCCCGCCGACGGCCCCCGCCGCCCTCCGGGCTCGGGAGAACGGCGTTACCGCGCCGCTCGCCGTCGCCGGACCAGAAAGACCCCTGCCGCGCCAACCCCGAGGAACGCCAGCGTCGCCGGCTCGGGGATCGGCGTCTGCGTAATGCAGACCTGGAACTCCCCAATGGTCGGGACGAGCACGTCGAACGTCATCGCGAGCGTCTCGCCGTCCGGCACGGGGTCGGGCGCCTCGAAGAGAATCTCCCCGGGGGTGACCGTCGCGGCGTTGAAGTGGCTGGAGGCGGCGTAGTCGTCGAAGGTGGCCGACGAGGTGTCGATCTCCAACTTGTAGCCGGTCCACGTGACGCCCGTGTCGTTCAGCACCTCCTTCGTCATACGGAAGACCGGGTCCGAGTCGGTCATCCCGGAGACGACGATGGGGAACGGCTCCAGGCCCTGGCTGACTTCCTTGACGTCCAGCGTCAGCAACTCGCCGACCATCTGGCGGGTCCACGCGGGACACTGGGCCCACCCCGGCGGGCCGAGTTGGCCCGACGCCAGTGCCGCGGTCGGCAGCCCGACCTCGATGGTGTCCAGGATGAAACCGGCCTGCGCCGTCCCGGCAAGGACCAGGCTGACGGCGACGCACAGCGCGAGCGTTTTGCCGAACATGGGCGTTTTCCTCACGTGTCCCGCGACCCAATAGAAACGGGGAGCCACGGTCCTCGACCGTGCTCCCCGCAACACATTCCGAACTCGTTGTCTGGCGCGCCCCTCCGGCGCGGGCCCTGCTACAGAAAGAGGCACGGCCACCGGCCGGCCTCCCCCGTTCTACACGTTACGTTATTGCTGGTCCTTATGCACGGACCAGGAAAGTATAACACACAAACGGGCGGCTGTCAAGCCGGCGGGGCGTTTTTCAGGCCCGGACCGCCCGTTGGCCCGGTCCGTCGCTCGGGCCGACCCGCCCTATCCCCGCGTCCGCCGGTGGAACGCCTCGGCCAGGCGCCGCGTGAGGGGGCCCGGCACGCCGTCACCGATCGGCCGCTTGTCGATCCGCACCACCGGCACGACCTCGGCGGCCGACCCGGTCAGGAAGCACTCGTCGGCCACGTACAGGTCCTGGCGGGTCAGGTTTTCCTCGCGGACCTCGACCCCCTGCTCGCGGGCGATGGCGATAATCTCGTCCCGCGTAATGCCCTCCAGGATGCCGGCGGCGATGGGCGGCGTAAAGAGACGGGAGTCCCGCACGATGAACAGGTTGTCGCCGGTGCACTCGGCCACGTACCCCAGGTGGTTGAGCATGACGGCCTCGAGCGTGCCGGCGTCGATGGCCTCGATCTTGGCCAGGATATTATTCAGATAGTTCAGGCTCTTCAG
>CAYTJE010000036.1:0-19863 GCA_964437855.1 uncultured Anaerolineales bacterium
CGAAACAGCAAAGGCCACGGCGAGATTCTTCGCTCGCTTCGCTCGCTCAGAATGCCAGCGTTGGGGCCGAGGCGCGCCGCCTTCAGCCTCCTGGAACTCGTCCTGGTGCTGGTCATCATCGCCATTACCTCGGCCATCGCCGTACCCCGGTACGCCAACGCCCTGTGCCGGTACCGGGCGGAAACGTGCGCCCGCCGCGTCGCGGCCGACCTGGCCTACGCCCGCGCCCTGGCCCGCGAGACGAGCGCCGACCAGGCCGTCGTCTTCGACATTGCCGCCGACGCCTACACCCTCACAGGCCGCGACGACCCGGACCACCCCGGACAGCCGTACACCGTATCCCTGGCCGACAGGCCCTATCGCGCGGACCTGACCGACGCCACCTTCGGCGAGGGCGAAGCCGTCACGTTCAACGGTTACGGCGTGCCGGACGAGGGCGGGACCGCCTCCGTCAAGGCGGGCAACTATGCGTACCTGGTCGCCGTGGAGGCCGAGAGCGGCGAGATTACCATAAGCCGCCTGCCCGGCGGCTATTGAGGCCGGTAATGATACTGTCGCAGGATGTCATTCTGAGGCCCCGCTTGCGGGGCCGAAGAATCTCGCCGTGAAAAAATGAAAACAACCGAAGCCAAGGCGAGATTCTTCGTCGCGGCCCGCCTCCGGCGGGTAAACTTCGCCGCTCCTCAGAATGACAACGTGCGAGTCGCGCCACATTGGTTTTACCGGCCTCAATAGCAACGAGGGACCAGCCATCGCGCGCCACAAACATAAACCCATGCAACAACCACACACAACCTTCCGGCACCCGGCCGGCCGCGGGCACACGCTCATCGAGATGGTGACGGCCCTGGCGGTCGTCGGCATCCTCCTGCTCGCCGCGGCGTCGGCAATGCTGGTGGCCTCGCGGGCCGTCGACCCCGACAGCCCCCTGCGCACCACGCACGCCGCGGCCGAGGCGGCCGCGCGGCTCGCCCAGGAACTCCAGGTGGCCGAGGCCTTCTCAGAGCGCCAGTCCACGAGCGTCGCGTTCACCGTCGCCGACCGCGACGCCGACGGCTCGGCCGAGACCATCCGGTACGCCTGGTCGGGCACGGCCGGCGACCCCCTCACCCGCGCCTGCAACGGGGGCACCGCCGTGACCGTGATCCAGGACGTTCACGACTTCCATCTCGGCTACGAGGTCAAGAGCGAAACCGAGCAGCCCGACGCCACGCGGAACGAGTCGGGCGAGACGCTCCTGGCAAGCCACACGACGGCCGAGGAACCCGATAATTTCGCCGTCAAGGAGAACAAGTGGCCGGGCCAGTACTTCAAACCCACCCTGCCAGCCGACGCGGTGTCCTGGGCCGTCACGCGCGTTCTACTCAAAGCCAGGATCCACGGCGCCGACAAAGGCGTCGCGGGCGTCCAACTTCGGCTGCCAGACGCCTCGAACCTGCCCAGCAACGTCATCCTCGAAGAAATCCCCATGTACGAGGACCGGCTGACGGACGGGTATCTTTGGCAAGAGTTCGAGTTCAGCAACGCGCGGGGCCTGTCGCCCTCGCGCGGACTGTGTCTGGCCATCGCGTGCCTCCGGGACGATGCGGACATCTGCGACATCCAATACGACGGCGAACCGGAAGGCGACGAAGACGAGGGAGGCGGAGGCGCCATCTCGGGCGGGCTGCTCCGCACCTGGGACGGCGGGGCCTCCTGGAGCAGGAGCAGCGAACGATGCCTCCTGTTCTCCGTCTACGGCACGTATACCACGACCAGCACGCCGGACCCCGTGACGCGGACGTGGGTCCGGGGCGTGAACCTCCGCCTGCAGGCGGGGCCGGACCCGCACACGGCCGTCGAGACGGCCGTCCGTCTGCTCAACGCGCCGGAGGTGACCGAGTGATGAGCCGCGGCCCGACCGTCGGACAACGGCACGTTCAGCGTGGCGGGGCTCCGCACCCACCGCGCCGAAACAGCAAAGGCCACGGCGAGATTCTTCGCTCGCGGGGCTCGCTCAGAATGACAGCGTTCGAGGCGGCGCCCCGCGGCTTCAGCCTCCTGGAAGCCGTCATCGCCATCGTCCTGGTCGGCGTGGTGCTGCTGGCGGCGTTTCACGTGCTCGGCGGGACCACGCAGTCGGCGCACCTGACGTCGCTCCGCGCCACCGGCCTCCTGCTGGCCCAGGACCTGGTGGCCGAAATCCTCCCCACCGACTACGCCGACCCCGACCAGACGCCCGTCTTCGGACCGGAACCGGGCGAGGACGGCGGCGATCGTACCGCCTTTGACGACGTGGACGACTACGACGGCTGGGAGGCATCACCTCCCATCAAGCGTAACGGGGGGACGATGTCCCGCTTCAACGACTGGACGCGCAGCGTTACGGTCGACTACGTGGACCCCGGCGACCTGGGCTCGCCCATCGGCTCCGACGCCGGGGTCAAGCGGATTACGGTCGTGGCCTCGTTCGGCGGAAAGCCGATGGCGGAACTCGTCGCCCTCCGGACCGACTGGGAACCCGAGTAGGCCCCCTCCCCCCTCAGCCGCCGGCATGCCGCGGCCTTGTTCCTGGCCACTCCGGGCAACCTGCCGGAGGCGGGCCCGACCCTCCCACCCTCGCCCATGTCGAACGTCCGGGCACGCGCGCCGCAGGGCGCCGCCCGGGCGCCCCCCGCACAACACACCCTGGACGCGGCCTTCCCCAGCCCTTACACTGGACGCCGGCTCTCTCTCGGGGGCAGACGCCGAGGCCACATCATCGTCCACAGGAGGCTTCCCATGTGTGAGCGAACCAGACTGACCCGTCCCTCAGCATGCATTGTCCGGATCGTGATTGCCGCCGCCTCGTCCGCAGCGTTCCTCGCCGGCGCCTGGACGGCTCCGGCCGGGGCCGCGCCCGCGGCGACCGATGCGGAGCAGATTCTCGCCGACACCGGCGTCCAGGGGGGCCTGGTGGTCCACCTGGGGTGCGGCGAGGGGCGCCTGACGGCCGCCATCGCCGAGGGGGGACCGTACCTCGTCCACGGCCTGGAGACCGATGCAGCCAACGTGGCCAAGGCCCGCGCCCATCTCCGCGAGCGGGGCGCCTGCGGTAAGGTCACCGTCGAGCGCTTCACGGGCAAGCGGCTCCCCTACGTCGACAACCTCGCGAATCTCATCGTGGCCGAGGACCTGGGCGCGGTGCCCACCGCCGAGGTCATGCGCGTCCTCGCCCCGCAGGGGGTGGCGTACGTCAAGACGGACGGCCAGTGGAAAAAGACGATCAAGCCGCGGCCGGAAACGCTTGATGACTGGACCCACTACCTGCACGACGCCTCGAACAATGCCGTCGCGGACGACGAGGCCGTCGGCCCGCCGCACCATCTCCAATGGGTGGCGTCACCCAAGTGGGCCCGGAGCCACGACCACCTGGCCACGGTCACGGGGTGCGCCTCAAGCGGGGGGCGGATCTTCTCGATTCTCGACGACGGCCCCACCGCCGCGGTCGTCCTGCCGGCCAAGTGGACCCTGGTGGCCCGCGACGCCTTCAGCGGCGTGCTGCTCTGGAAGCGGCCGATTCCGAACTGGGAGTGGCACCTGCGGGGCTTCCGCAGCGGGCCCAGCGACATCGCCCGCCGGCTGGTGGCCGTCGGCGACGTCGTCTACGTGACGCTCGGCTACAACGCGCCCGTCTCGGCGCTGGACGCCGCCACCGGCAAGACCGTCCGCACCTATAGCGGCACCGAGGGCGCGCGGGAAATCGTCTACCACGACGGCACCCTGCTCGTGGTCACGGGGGGGGCGAAGCGCGGCCTCCCGCCGCCCGACCACAAACCGGCCTACTCCAAGCCGGGGCTTGCGACCGTGCGGTCGCAGCGGCCGGGGTACCCCATCGACGTGCCGCCGAAGGCCCTCGTCGCCCTGGACGCCCGCACCGGAAAGGTCCGCTGGAAGCGGGACGGCGCCGACACGAAGAACCTGATGCAGACCACCGTCTGCGCGAGCGACGACCGCGTTTTCTTCCAGAATGCCGAGGCCGTCCTCTGCCTCGATGCCCGTACCGGCAGGACGCGCTGGAAGGCGGAACGGCCCGTGACGGCGAACCGGCCGGCGTGGTCGGCCCCGACGCTGGTCGCCTACGGCGAGGTGGTCCTGTCGGCCGACCGCGATGCATCCAACAAATTCATGGCGAGCGCCGAGAGCACGAACGGTGTGCTCTGGGTCGTCAGCAGCCGCGGCGGGCACGCGCCCACCGGCCAGTTGATCGCCTTCTCGGCCGAGGACGGCAAACGGCTCTGGTCCGCTCCCTGCCAGGAGTGCTACAACGCGCCCGTCGACGTCCTGGTGGCCGATGGACTCGTCTGGACAGGCGAACTCGTCAGGGCCAAGCAGCCCGGCATCACCCAGGGCCGCGACCCCCTGACCGGCGAGGTCCGGCGCAAACGGCCGCCGGACAGCGAGTTCTTCCGCGTCGGCATGGGCCATCACCGGTGCTACCGCAACAAGGCCACCAACACGTACCTGGTCCTCGGTCGGGCCGGCGTGGAGTTCATCGACCTGAAGACCGGCCAAGGCATCCCGAACCACTGGACCCGGGGCGGATGCCAGTTGGGGACCTTCCCGTGTAACGGCCTGCTCTATGCCCCGCCCCACTCGTGCGCCTGTTACATCGAGGCGAAGGCAAACGGCTTCAACGCCCTGGCGCCCGAGTCGCCCTCGCGCCGGGTGCCGGAGACGATTGCGGCCGATGGACGGCTCCAGAAGGGGCCCGCCTACGGCCAACCAATGCGAAATCCGAAATCCGAAATCCGAAATCAAAATGACTGGCCCACCTACCGCCACGACGCCGCCCGCAGCGGCGCAACCGAAACAAGCGTGCCGACCAACCTGAACCCCTCCTGGCAAACGGAATTGACGCCGCCGCTCAGCACCGTTGTCGTCGCCGACGGTAAGGTGTACGTCGCCGAGATCGAGGCCCACACGGTCCACGCCCTCGACGCCCGTACGGGCAAGGTCGTGTGGTCCTGCACGGCCGGGGGCCGGGTCGATTCACCGCCCACCATTTACAAGGGGCGGGCCATTTTCGGGTCGGCCGACGGTTACGTCTACTGCGTCCGTGCGTCCGACGGTCAACTGGCGTGGCGGTTCCGCGCCGCCCCCCTCGACCGCCGGGTGGTGGCCTACGACCAGTTGGAGTCGGCCTGGCCGGTGCACGGCAGCGTGCTCATCCAGGACGGTGTCCTCTGGTTCGCGTGCGGCCGTTCCTCGTTCCTGGACGGCGGCATCTACCTGTACCGGCTGGACCCGGCCACCGGGACCCTGCTTTCGGTCACCCGCATCAGCGGCCGCGACCCGAAAACCGGCCTGGAGGTTCAGGACAGCGTCCGCGGCACGGCGATGTCGGGCACCCTGCCCGACGTGCTCTCCAGCGACGGCGCGTCCGTGTTCATGCGAAACGCGCGGTTCAACGCCGACGGCCAGCGCCAGCCCGAAAACGTGCCCCACCTGTTCTCCTCGGTCGGATTCCTCGACGATTCGTGGTGGCACCGGACGTACTGGTTCGTCGGGACCCACATGGGCAACGGCTACGGCGGCTGGCCGCGGCCCGGAATCCACGTACCCGCCGGACGGCTGCTGGTGCGGGACGAATCCTCGGTCTACGGCTTCGGCCGGAACCTGTACATCCACCACGGGGCCCACGTGCAGATCGACGGGGCGACCGTCTTCCACTACAAGCCCAAGCGCGACGCGAACCGTCGCAAGACCTTCTACCGCCTCTTCGCCGCCGAACGCGCCGCCGAGCCGGCCAACAAGAAAGGCAAGAAGCCGAGCGGACCCCGCTACAAGACCCGCTGGAGCCAGCCGGTCCCGGTCCTCGGCCGGGCCATGGTCCTGGCGGGCAAGACCGTGTGGATCGCCGGACCCCCGGACATCTTCGACACCAGCGATCCCGCCGCCACCCTCCATGGAGAGAAGGGCGGCCGGCTGGTGGCCGTGACGCCGGAGACCGGCAAAACCCGCTCCACCCATAACCTCGACGCGCCGCCCGTGTTCGACGGCATGGCGGCCGCCAACGGGCGGCTGTATCTGGCGACCCTGGACGGGCACGTCCTCTGCCTGATCGGACAATAACCCGCATAAAGGAACCGCCATGAGAACAGAACGCGCGCTGTGGGCGGCGACGGCCGTCGCGCTCATGGGCCTCCTGCCATCGGCCTCGGCCGGGGCCGAGGCTGAGGCCGTCGCCCGCGAGGTCCTCCAGGCCACCGGCGTCCGGGGCGGCTTGGTGGTCCACCTCGGCTGCGGCGAGGGCCGTTTGACCGCCGCCCTCCACGCCTCCGATGCCTACCTCGTCCACGGCCTCGACAGCAACCAGGCCCATGTCGAGAAGGCCCGCCAGACCATCCGGACACAAGGCCTGTACGGTCCGGTCTCGGTCGACCTCCTGACCGGCCTGCGATTGCCTTACGCCGACAACCTCGTGAACCTCGTGGTGGGCGAGGACCTGGGCGCCGTGCCCACCGCCGAGGTCATGCGCATCCTGGCTCCGAACGGCGTGGCCTACGTGCGGGCGGGCGACGAATGGAAGAAAACCGTCAAGCCCCGTCCGACAGACATCGACGAGTGGTCGCACTATCTGCACGACGCCTCGAACAACGCGGTGGCGGCCGACCTGCGCGTCGGCCCGCCCAGGCACATCCGCTGGTGGGCCAAACCGCGATACTGCCGCAGCCACGAGTTCAACCCGAGCATCAACGCGGTGGTGACGGCCGGCGGCCGCCTGTTCTATATCCTGGACGAGGGGATGACGGGCCTTCTGGACCTTCGGTTCCCGTCCAAATGGTCGCTCGTGGCCCGCGACGCCTTCAGCGGCGTCCTGCTGTGGAAGCAGCACCTCCCCGACTGGGGCTACCGGGAGTGGAACACCATCGGCCTGTGGGCCGCTCCGCTGACGCTCTCGCGCCGCGTGGTCGCCGACGACGACCACGTCTTCGCCACCCTGGGCTACAAGGCGCCGGTCAGCGTGCTGGACCCGGCCACCGGTCGCGTCGTCCGAACCCTTAAGGGAACGACCGGCACGGACGAGATTCTCCTGTCCGACGGCGTGCTGTTTCTGTGCGTCCGCGAGCGGCTGAGCGTGGCCTCGCCGCCCAAGAAGAAGCCGAAACGCCGCAGGAACCCGCACGAGTGGAACATCGCAGCCCCTGGACCCACGGCCCTGCACGCGATTGACGCCGACTCCGGACGCCCGCTCTGGAAGCGGCCGCCGGAGGAGGTCACGCCCCTGACCCTTGCCGCCGCGGGCGGCCGGGTCTGCTTCAGCAACCGCCAGGAACTCGTCTGCCTGAGCGCCGCCACCGGCAAGGAGCAGTGGCGGACCCCCTGCCCCGGCCAGAGAGGCAGCCGGCACACGGACGGGACGCTCGTCATCCACGGCGACGTGGTCCTCCTGACGGGCGCGAAGGGGCTGGCGGCCTTCTCGGCCAAGACCGGTGAGCCGCTCTGGACCGGCCCGCGCGCCCACGGCCCCGGCATCGCCAACCCGACCGACCTCTTTGTGGCCGGCGGCCTCGTCTGGACCGGCCGAACCGACGGCGGGTACAAACGGGGGAAAACCTCCGTCGAGCGCAAAGGACGCGACCTCCACACCGGCGCGGTCCGCCGAACCGTCACGGTGCCGAACCTGATCAGCCCCCTCCACCATTGGCGCTGCTACCGGTCCAAGGCGACCGACCGCTACCTCCTGCTGCCGAAGCGGGGTGTGGAGTTCCTCGACCTGAAGGGCGAGGAGCACATGAGGCACAACTGGCTGCGGGCGCCGTGCAGCCACGGCGTGGTGCCGGCCAACGGCCTGCTCTACGTCCCGCCGCACCAGTGCTTCTGTTATCCCGGCGTGAAACTGACCGGCTTCAATGCGCTGGCCGCCCGGATGGAACCGCCCCAAGGCTCGGCGGGCAAGCGGCTGGAGCGCGGGCCGGCATACGACCAGGTGACATCCGAGATCTCAAATCTCACATCCGAGATTTCAAATCGCCACGCGCCTGACCGCACGGCCGACTGGCCGATGTACCGCCACGACCCGAAGCGGAGCGGCCGGTCGCCCGACCCGGTGCCCACCGACCTGAAGACCGTCTGGCAGACGAACCTGGGCGCAAAGGTCACGCCGCCGGTCATCGCCGACGGCCGACTCCTGCTCGCCCAACCCGACGCCCACCAGGTGGTCTGCCTCGACGCCTCGACCGGCCGGACGCAGTGGACGTTCACGGCCGGGGGGCGGGTTGATTCGGCCCCCACCGTCCACGGCGGCGCCGTCCTGTTCGGCTCCCGCGACGGCTGGGTCTACTGCCTCCGGGCCGCCGACGGCGCCCTGGCGTGGCGGTTCCGCGCCGCCCCCGACGACCGGCGCATCGTCTCCGACAACCAGGTCGAATCCGTCTGGCCGGTGCACGGCAGCGTCCTGCTCCTGAACCACGTGGCCTACTGCACGGCCGGACGGTCGTCCTACCTGGACGGCGGCATCCACGTGTACGGCCTGGACCCGGCCACCGGCACGGTGCTTCACCGGACGCGCGTCGAGACGCCCCGCCCGGACGTCCAGCAGGAGGCGGGGCGCCCGTTTGATATCGAGGGCACCCGGTCGGACCTGCTCGTGACCGACGGCGAGCACCTGTACATGCTCCAGGCGATGTTCGAACTCGACCTGTCGCGCCGGACCCGGCCCCGAACCACGTCGCTGGGGCAACGCCGGACGGGGCTTCACCTGCTGGCGACGGCCGGCTTCCTGGACGACTCCGGCTTCGACCGAATCTACTGGGCCTACTGGCGTATCTGGCCGGGCTATTACTTCGCCGACAAGGGGCCGAAGTGCGGCCAGATTCTCGTCTTCGACGAGACGACCACCTACGGCCTGCACGTGTTCACGAAGCGTTCGCGGCTCAGCCCCAAGTTCGAGCCCGGCACGGACGGCTACGAACTCTTCGCCGACGAGAACGGCAACGAGCCGGTTCTGCCCGGCAGGTCGGCCGATCGTGAGAAGGGCCCCGGCTACCAGCGCGCGAACCCGCCGGTGTGGTCGAAGCAGATACCCGTCCGGGCGCGGGCCATGGTCCTGGCCGGCAACCGGCTGCTGCTGGCCGGCCCACCGGACGTCGTGCCCGAGGACGACCCGCTGGCCGCCTTCGAGGGCTGGCGCGGCGCACGCCTCTGGGCCGTCTCGGCGGCCGACGGCGCCAAACTCGCGGAGTATCCGCTTGAGGACCCGCCTGTTTTCGACGGCATGGCCGCCGCCCGCGGCCGGCTCTTCCTGGCGATGAAAGGCGGGAAGGTAATCTGCATGGGAAGCAAGTAACCTGGAAAGGAGTGTCCGCACGATGCAAACCCGCACAACCCTCCGACCGGCCGGCGGCGCCTCTGCCACGGCGGCCGTCCTCGCCGGCTTCACCCTCCTGACGCTCGTATCCGGCGCCGCCGCCGACCCGGCGGAAGAGGGGCAGCGAATCCTGGAGGCCGCCGGCGTCCGGGGCGGGCTGGTGGTGCACCTCGGCTGCGGCGAGGGCAAACTGACCGCCGCCCTCCACGCCTCCGACGCCTACCTCGTCCACGGCCTCGACACCGGCGCGACCAACGTGGCCAAGGCCCGCAAGACCCTCCGCGAAAAGGGGCTCTACGGGCCGGTATCGGTGGATCGGTTGACCGGCAAGCGCCTCCCGTATGTCAACGACCTGGTCAACCTGGTGGTGTCGGAGGACCGGGGCGCGGTTCCCATGGCCGAGGTCATGCGGGTACTCGCCCCCCACGGCGTGGCGTACATCAAAGACGGCGGGAAATGGGGCAAGACCGTCAAGCCGCGCCCCGACGCGATGGACGCGTGGACGCACTACCTGCACGACCCGTCGAACAACGCCGTCTCGCACGACGCGCTCATCGGCCCGCCGCGGCACGCCCAGTGGATCGGGAGCCCGCGCTGGGCGCGGCACCACGACCGGATGGCCAGTTGCAGTGCCATGGTGGCCGCGGCCGGCCGCATGTTCTACATCTTCGACGAGGGTTCGACCGCCTCCATCGAACTGCCGTCCGACTGGCACCTCATCGCCCGCGACGCCTTCAACGGCACGATCCTGTGGAAGCGGCCGATTCCGGAGTGGTACCCGCACCTCTGGCCGTTCAAGAGCGGGCACTGCCAGTTGCCGCGGCGGCTGGTCGCCGTCGGCGACACCGTCTACGCAACGCTGGGCCTTCAGGCACCCGTCTCGGCCCTCGACGCCGCCACCGGCAAGGTCCTCAAGACGTACCCGCAGACCAAGGGCACGGAGGAACTCCTCTGCGCCGACGGCATCCTGCTGTGCATGACCCAGCAGCCGGCCACCCTGGATAAGCCGTTCGACCCGAAGTTCCGCAGTTGCGGCAAGGGGAAGGCTCGCGTCCGCAAGGAGTGGGCCTGGCAGGGCAAGGCCCAGCACATCGTGGCCGTGGAGGCCGCAAGCGACAAGGTGCTTTGGGACCTGGAAACCCCCATCGTCCAGTTGACCCTGACGGCCGACGCCGACGCCGTCTTCTACCACGACGGCGAGCGGATTGTGCGGCTCGACCGGCGCACGGGCAAGCGGGTGTGGGCGTCGGAGCCCGTGTCGCGGATGAAGAGTATCCCCACCTGCTTCGGCCCGACGCTCCTCGTTTACGAGGACACCGTCCTCTTTGCCGGCGGCGACCGGAAGATGTGGGCCCTGTCGCGCCGGACGGGCAAGACCCTCTGGACCGGCAGGCATCACCGCGGCGGGCACAACTCGCCGCAGGACCTCCTGGTCGTGGGCGGCCTGGCCTGGTCCGGCGAAATCGCCGGCGGCAAGATGAACGGCCAGTTCACCGGCTACGACGTCCGCACCGGCGAGGTCAAAAACGAGTTCACCCCCGACGTCGACACCTACTGGTTCCACCATCGCTGTTACCGCTCGAAGGCCACCGACAAGTACCTCCTGCCCTCCCGGACCGGCATCGAGTTCGTCGACCCCAAGAGCCGGCACTGGATGATCCACCACTGGGTCCGCGGGGGGTGCCTGTACGGCATCATGCCCGCGAACGGCATGGTCTACACCGCGCCGCACGACTGCGCGTGTTACCTGACGGCGAAGATGTACGGCTTCTGCGCGTTGACGGCCGAGTCGGCGTCGCGACGGGTCCCGCGCGACGTCCCGGACGAGGGACGCCTGGAAGAGGGCCCCGCGTACGGGTCCGAACTCTCCAATCCGAAATCTGAGCCATCCGATACCGACTGGCCCACCTACCGCCACGACGCGCTCCGCAGCGGCGCCACGCCGGCCGCCGTGCCGGCCGACCTGAAGCGGGCCTGGGAGACCGACCTCGGCACGACCCTGAGCGCCCCCGCCGTTGCGGGCGGCCGGGTGTACCTCGCCGCCATCGACGCCCACACCGTCCACGCCCTCGACGCCGGGACGGGCGAGGCGGTCTGGTCGTACACGACGGGCGGCCGGGTCGATTCGCCGCCCACCGTCTGGCGGGGCCGGGTCCTCTTCGGCTCGGCCGACGGGTGGGTCTACTGCCTCCGGGCCGACGACGGCGAACTCGTCTGGCGGTTCCGCGCCGCCCCCGAGGACCGCCGCATGACCTATTTCGAGCAGGTCGAGTCCGTCTGGCCGGTGCACGGCACCGTGCTGGTGGAGGACGGCGTCCTGACCTGCGTGGCCGGACGGTCGATGTTCCTGGACGGCGGCCTGCGATGGCTCCGGCTCGACCCGAAGACGGGGCGCAAGATCGGCGAACGCATCCTCGACGATTCCGACGTGGGCACGGAGAAGACCCTCCAGGCCAACGTCCGCATCCTGAACATGCCGACGGCCCTGCCGGATATCCTCTCCAGCGATGGGAAATATGTGTACCTGCGCAGCCAGACGTTCCATCCGGACGGCTCGCGCGACCCGTTCCCCAAGCCGCCGATCCACCCGACCCAGCACGTGGCCGACCAGGCCGGCGACGACGTCCACCTGTTCAGCCCGACGGGATTCCTGGACGGCGAATGGTTCCACCGGTCGTACTGGGTGTGGGGCCGGCGCTGGTCCTCGGGGTGCAGTTGGTATTTCCGCGCGGGGCGACACGCGCCCGCCGGTCGCATCCTCGCCGTCGGCGACTCCCGCGTGTACGGTTACGGCCGGAAGCCCGAGTACTTCAAGTGGACCACCCCGCTGGAATACCACTGGTTCGCGACCAGCCGCAAGGTGCCGGACGCCCGCGAGTCGCGTGTTAAGATCGAGAAGTCTGAAAGCCTCAACCCCGCCGGTACGCCCTTGACGGTCGAGGCCTGGGTCAAGGCCGGCGAGCCGAACGGCGTGGTCATCGCCCGCGGCGGCCCGGCCCACGGCTATGCCCTGTTCCTGCAAGGCGGCCGGCCGCGGTTCGCCATCCGTGTCAAGAACACCGCCCACACGGTCTCGTCCCGGGAGACGGTGACGGGCAAGTGGGTCCACCTGGCCGGCGTCCTGACGCCCGAAAAGGACCTCCGTCTCTACGTGAACGGCCGACCGGCCGGCGCCGCCAAGGCGTCCGGCTTCATCGCCGAAGACCCGCACCAGGCGATGGAAATCGGCGCCGACGAGGGCGGGCAGGAGGGCGTCGGCGAGTACAAGTCGCCGCTCGGCTTCAACGGCCTCATCGACGAGGTCCGCGTCTGGCACCGGGCTCTTTCGGCCGAGAAGATCGCCGAACACTGCCGCGCGCCCGAAAAGGTCCCCACCAAAGACGACGACCTCATCCTTGCCTTCACGTTCAACCAGGGCGGCACGTCCGACCTCTCGGGCCACAACAACAACGGAAGGAACACGGGCGCCGAACCCGCCGACGGCAAGGTCGGCAAGGCCCTGGCGTTCGTCAACCGGGGCAAACCCAAGAAGGGCGGCCGGACCGACATCGTTTACGATTGGTCGACGGAGATACCGCTGCACGTCCGCGCCCTGGTCAAGGCCGGCGACGTGCTCTTTTTGGCCGGCCCGCCGGACCTCATCGATGAGGAGGAGGTCTTCGACCACATCACCGAACCCGAGACGCAGCGGCGGCTGGCCGAACAGGCCGCCGCCTGGAAGGGAAGCCGGGGCAGCCGTCTCCGCGCCGCATCGGCCCGCGACGGCAAGACCCTGGCCGAGTACGACCTGGACGTGCTGCCCCGGTGGGACGGCATGGCCGCCGCCGGGGGCCGGCTCTACCTGGCCACCAGCGACGGCAAGGTCCTGTGCTTCGACGGCAAGTAAAGGAGAACAGATCCGTGACGACCCGACAGGCGATCCTCACGGCCGTGGCCCTGGCGGTCATGGCCTCGGCGGCCTGCGGCGCCGACGACATCCTCATCGCCGACTTCGAGGGCGCCGATTACGGCGACTGGACGGCCGAGGGCGAGGCGTTCGGCCCCGGCCCGGCGCGCGGCACCCTGCCGGGACAGATGAAGGTGACCGGCTTCAAGGGCAACGGCCTCGTCAACACGTTCTACAAGGGCGACAAGACGACCGGCACGCTCACGTCGCCACCCTTCGAGATCAAGCGGGACCACATCAAGTTCCTCATCGGCGGCGGGGGATACAAGGACACCACCTGCATCCACCTGCTCTCCGGCGACAAGGCGGTCCGCACCGCCACGGGCCCCAACACGCGGCCGGGCGGCAGCGAACGCCTCCGCTGGCACGCCTGGGACGTCAAGGACCTGCGGGGCAAGACGGCCGTCATCCGCATCCTGGACAACCGGACGGGCGGATGGGGCCACATCAACGTCGACCACATCGTCCAGACCGACACCAAGCCCAAGGTCCCGGTGGTCGCACCGTTCTCCCGGGACTTCACCATCAGCAACAAGTACCTGCTCATCCCCATCCAGAACGGCGCCAAGAAATGCCAGTTGACCCTCACGATTGCCGGCCAGGACGAGCGCCGTTACGGCACCGAACTGGCCGCCGACGCCGATTCGGCGGATTGGTATGCCTACTTCACGATCGAACGCTACAAGGGCAGGACGGCGACGGTCTCCGTGAGCCGGGCGTCGAAAGAGGGTTTCGCCCTGATTCGGCAGGCCGACGAGATCCCCGGCGAGGACGCGTTCTATACCGAGCCGCTCCGTCCCCAGTTCCACTTCTCCCAGAAGGTCGGGTGGAACAACGATCCCAACGGCATGGTCTACTACGACGGCGAGTGGCACCTGTTCTTCCAGCACAACCCGGTCGGCTGGAAGTGGGGCAACATGACCTGGGGACACGCCGTCAGCACCGACCTGGTCCACTGGACGCAACTGCCCAACGCCATCCACCCGGACGAGCATGGGACGATCTTCTCCGGCTCGGCCGTGGCCGACCTCCGCAACACCTCCGGCTTCCAGGGGGACAGCCCGCACGCGCCGCTCGTCTGTGTCTTCACCTACGCGGGCCGATTCGGCTATCCGCCGTGCCCCTACACCCAGGGGATTGCCTGGTCGGTCGATCGCGGCCGGACATTCACCACGTACCCGAAGCCCGTGCTCGCCAACCAGGGCCCGAGCAACCGCGACCCCAAGGTCATCTGGCACGAGCCGACCGGCCGGTGGATCATGCTCCTGTACCTCGGCCGGCGCGAGCGGTTCGCCTTCTTCGGCTCGAAGGACCTGAAGGAGTGGACGAGGCTGAGCGATCTCCATCTCCCCGGCGGCCACGAGTGCCCGGAGATCTTCAAACTGCCCGTCGACGGCGACCCGGAGAACACCCGCTGGGTCGTGTACGCGGGGAGCGCCCAATACACCCTCGGCGACTTCGACGGCAAGACCTTCACCCCGGCGCACGAGGGCAAGCACCGCGTGCATTGGGGCAACTACTACGCCTCGCAGGCGTTCAACAACGCCCCGGACGGCCGGCGCGTCCAGATCGGCTGGGGCCGGATCACCATGAAGGGCATGCCGTTCAACCAGATGATGACCTTCCCGTGCGAACTGACCCTGCGGACCACGCCGGACGGCCTCCGCATGTTCGCCGAGCCCGTCAAGGAAATCGCCCGGCTGCACACGAAGCAGCACGCCCTGGGACGGACGGTGGTCAAGCCGGATGCCCCGGCCTCCGTGGAGACGAGCGGCCGGCTGTTCGACATCCGGGCCACGTTTTCCGTTCACAACGCCAAGACGTTCGGCATCCAGGTCGGCGACCGGAAGGTCACGTACGACGCGTCCAAGGCGAAACTGGAGGGCATGCCGCTTGAGCCCGTGGACGGGAAGATACGCATGCAGATCCTCGTCGACCACCCCTCGATCGAGATTTGCGGAAACGACGGCCGCGTGGTCCAGACCCGCGCGTTCCGCAGCGACGGGCCGATCGAGTCCATCTGCGCCTTCGCCGAGGGCGGGCCGGTTACACTCCTATCGCTGGAGGTCTACGAACTCAAATCCGCCTGGCCGAAGCCGGACGCCTCCGGCAACTGAGGAATCGCGCGGCGGGTCTCCGCACCCGCCGCGCCTCAACGAAACGCGACTCTTCGCCACGCCGCTTCTCGTTCACGGACCCAGCGGTCAGTGGGAGATTGGTTCCATGCGCAGACGCACGTTCCTGAGAAGCGTGGGGCTGGGCGGGGCGGCCCTGGCGGCCCTCCGCGCCGTCGGTCTCGCCCGGGCAGAGCCGGCGTCTCCCCGGCCGAACATCCTCCTCATCCTCACCGACGACCTCGGCTACGGCGACGTGGGGTGCTACAACCCGGAAGCGAAGGTCCCCACCCCGAACCTGGATCGGCTTGCCGACCAGGGCATGCGCTTTACCGACATGCACAGCCCCGCGACCGTCTGCACGCCCACGCGGTACAGTCTGCTTACGGGGCGGATGGCGTTTCGCACGGGGTTCCGCGGCGTGTTCACGGGCGTCGGCGGGCCGTGCCTTATCGAGGAAGGCCGGCTGACGCTTCCGGAAATGCTTCGCCGCAAGGGCTACGCCACGGCGATGGTCGGCAAGTGGCACGTGGGCCTGACGTTCTTCGACAAGGACGGCCACGTGGTCCGAGGGGGCGGCGTGGACGCCGTCAAGCGGGTCGACTTTTCTCGGCCCATCCCGGACGCGCCGGTTCACCGCGGCTTCGACCGCTTCTTCGGCACCGCCTGCTGCCCCACCACCGATTGGCTGTACGCGTATATCGAGGGCGACCGGGTGCCGGTCCCCCCGGCGCGGCTCTTGGACCGCACGGGGTTGCCCAAGCATCCCTATGCGCGCGACAATCGCCGGGGCATGATCGCGCCGGGGTTCGACCTGGAAGAGGTGGACCTCGTGTTTCTGGAAAAGAGCAAGCAGTTTCTCCAGCAGCACGTCCGGGACGCGCCGGACAAGCCGTTCTTCCTGCTCCACTCCACGCAGGCGGTTCATCTGCCGTCGTTTGCGGCCGACCGGTTCAAGGGCAAGACCCGCTCCGGCCCGCACGGGGACTTCATCTTCGAGATGGACTGGATCGCGGGCCAACTGCTGAAAACGCTGGACGCGCTGGGCGTGGCCGACAACACCCTGGTCCTTTTCGCCAGCGACAACGGCCCGGAGGTCACCTCCGTCGTCAACATGCGCAAGGACTATCAGCACGACGGCGCACGGCCGTGGCGCGGCATGAAGCGCGACCAGTGGGAAGGCGGGCACCGCACCCCGTTCATCGTCCGCTGGCCGGGCGTCGTCAAACCCGGCAGCGTCACGCGCCAGACGGGGTGCCTGACCGACGTGATGTCCACGTGCGCGGCCATCGTGGGCGCGGGCTTGCCGAACGACGCCGCCGAAGACAGTTTCAACCTGCTGCCGGTCCTCACCGGCCGGCAGGGCGAGAAGCCCGTCCGCCCGTTCACGCTGCACCAGACGATGAGCCTGGCCCTGGCCATCCGAAAGCGGAAATGGAAATATCTCGACCACAAGGGTTCCGGCGGGAACAACTACACGAGGGGGGCCTTGAAGGCCTACGCCCTGCCCGAGACCGACCCCCACGCGCCCGCCCAACTCTACAACCTCGAAGACGACCCGGGCGAGACCAGGAACCTCTACCACAAGCACCCGGACATCGTCGCCGAACTGAGGGCCCTGCTCCAGCAGGCCAAGACCTCGGGACGGAGCGCCCCGGCCGGCCGCCGTCCCTCCGGCGCCTGACCTGGCCCGGCCGGTCTCTTGCCGCGAAACGTTGCATCCCTCCCGCCGGTTCCATACACTGGCCTTCTCGGCGGGGTCCCTGCAAGGCGCAGCGCCCGCGCACCCCTGCTATCATACAGGAGGAAACCCGTGTTCCGCACCGTTCTCGCCGTTTGCTTCGCCCTGCTCGCCGCCGGTCCCCTGGCCCCGGCCCGTGCCGATCCCGCCCCCAAGACCGAGTACGGCAAGGGCGGCACGCAACCGCCCATCCCCTACGGCCGGGCGAAAGTCGAAGGCGCCGACTCGGTCCACGCCCCCCACGGCCGATGGGTCCTCTGGTACCGCAACCCCGCCGCGGACTGGGCCGCCGCCCTGCCCCTCGGCAACGGCCGCATGGGCGCCATGGTCTACGGCGGCCCGGACGTCGAACGCATTCAGTTCAACGAGGACACCCTCTGGACCGGACAGCCGCAGGACTACCAGCACCCCGGCGCCGCCGAGTCCCTGCCCAAGGTGCGAGACCTCCTCTTCGCCGGCAAGCAGCGCGAGGCCGAGAAACTTGCCGCCCGGCACTGCATGAGCCGGCCGCTCCGGCAGGAGGCCTACCAGCCGTTCGGCGATCTTGTCCTGGAGTTCCCGGAGTCGCACCGGACGGTGCGCGGCTACCGGCGCTGGCTGGACCTGGACGAGGCGACCGCCCGCACCGAGTACGAAGCCGGCGGCGTCACCTACACGCGAGAGGTCGTCGCCAGTTACCCGGACCGCCTTCTCGCCGTCCACCTGACCGCCGATGAGCCGGGCGCGCTCGCGCTGAAAGCCTCGCTCCTCTCGCCGCACGCCGATCACGAACTTGCCCGGGCCGCCGGCGACACGCTGGCCATCCGCGGACGGGTCACCCACACCAGCCGCACCGGCACGCCGAGCAAACTGCGGTTCGCGGCGCGGCTCCGGGCCCGCGCCGACGGCGGCACGGTGCGCGTGGCCGACGGCGCGGTCCACATCGAGGGCGCCGACGCCGCTACCCTCCTCCTGGCCGCCGCCACGAGTTACATCCATTACGATGACATCTCCGGCGACCCGTCGGCCCGGTGCGCGCGGGTACTGGCCGACCTGGGCGCCAAATCGTACGCGGCCATCCGCCGCGACCACGTGGCCGACCACCAGGCCCTCTTTCGCCGGGTGAACCTGGACCTCGGCACGACGGCCGCCGCCCGCCACGAGACCGACCGGCGAATCCAGGCGTTCGCCGACGGCGACGACCCCCACCTGGCCGCCCTCCTCTTCCAGTACGGGCGGTACCTGCTGATTGCCAGCAGCCGGCCGGGCGGCCAGCCCGCCAACCTCCAGGGCATCTGGAACCATCGCCTGAACCCGCCCTGGGAGGGCAAGTACACCGTCAACATCAACACCGAGATGAACTACTGGCCGGCCGAACTCACGAACCTCTCCGAATGCCACGAACCGCTGTTCGACATGATCGAAGACTGCGCCGAGACGGGCGCCAAGACCGCCCGCACGTTCTACGACTGCCCCGGCTGGGTCCTGCACCACAACACGGACCTCTGGCGCGGGACGGCCCCCATCAACGCCTCGAACCACGGCATCTGGCCGACCGGCGGCGCCTGGCTCTGCCAGCACCTCTGGCTCCGCTACACCTATACCGGCGACGAGCGGTTCCTGCGCGAGCGGGCGTACCCCGTCCTGAAACAGGCCGCGCTCTTCTTCACCGAGTTCCTGGTCGAGGATCCGGAATACGGCAAGGGCTGGCTGGTGAGCGGACCGTCGAACTCGCCGGAGCGCGGCGGCCTGGTCATGGGACCGACCATGGACCACCAGATCATCCGGAACCTGTTCGCCCACGTCATCGAGGCCGGCCGCCTCCTCGGCGTGGACGAGAACTTCCGCGAGAAACTCATCCGGATGCGCCGGCGCATCGCCCCCAACCAGGTGGGCGGCGAGGGCCAACTCAAGGAGTGGCTCTACAAAGAGGCGCCGAAGACGGGGCACCGCCACGTCTCGCACCTGTGGGGGCTGCACCCGGGCACCGAGATCACCCGCCGCGGCACGCCCGACATCTGGAAGGCCGCCATGAAGAGCCTCCAGTTCCGCGGCGACGGCGGCACGGGATGGTCGCGGGCCTGGAAGATCAACTTCTGGGCCCGTTTCGAGGACGGCGACCACGCCTACACGATGCTCGCCAACCTGCTCATCCCAGGGCACATGTACCCGAACCTGTTCGACGCCCATCCGCCGTTCCAGATTGACGGCAACTTCGGGGCCACGAGCGGCATCGCCGAGATGCTCGTGGCGAGCCACACGGGCGAGGTCCACCTCCTGCCCGCCCTGCCCTCGGCCTGGCCAGAGGGGAGCGTCAAAGGCC
Source organism: uncultured Anaerolineales bacterium (assembly GCA_964437855.1). Taxonomy (GTDB): domain Bacteria; phylum Planctomycetota; class Phycisphaerae; order FEN-1346; family FEN-1346; genus BS750m-G62. The sequence continues at coordinate 19,435 of CAYTJE010000036.1, forward strand.
TCTGCGCCCGCGGCGCCTTCGAGGTCGACATCGCCTGGAAGGACGGCCGGCTCGCCGAGGCGACCATCCGCTCGAAGCGCGGCAGCCGGTGCACCGTCCGTTACGGCGAGAGGACCCGGACCTTCGACACGGAGGCCGGCGGAACGTATCGCGTCGGGCCGGACCTGGAAGTCAGGGCGACGGAGTAAATCGATTTAAGAGTTATTCATAACCTCAGCCGGCATGGCGGAAAAGCCTGCGGATTCAACTCTGAAACGCAACAAGCCAGACGAGGGTTTGTGGCGTTTGAGGACCTCTGCCTCGGCTCCGAGGCTGCCAGGGGGCCCCTTTCGCCCCGCCGCCTCGGCGTCGGCCCGGCGCCCTTCGGGCCTCGGGTGAGGCCGACGCCGACGCGACGGGGCTCCAGGGGCTTGAGGGTGGTGTTGCGTT
>CAYTJE010000037.1:0-19721 GCA_964437855.1 uncultured Anaerolineales bacterium
CCAAGGTCCGTGGAGGACTTGCACCTCCAAGTCTCGCGCCATGCCTGGCGCACCCGAAAAAAGCCCCCGGCTCGTGGGAGCCGGGGGCCGCGGTGCTTCGTTGGCGTGGGGTTAGACGCGCTTGACGTTCTCCGCCTTCGGCCCCTTGGGGCCCTGGGTCAGGTCGAACTCGACCTGGTCACCCTCGGCGAGGGACTTGTACCCTTCCCCCTGAATGGAGGTGTGGTGCACGAAGGCATCCGAACCGCCATCCTGTTCAATGAATCCGAAGCCCTTCTGGTCATTGAACCACTTCACTGTACCTGTAGCCACTGGTACGGCTCCTAACTCACTTCCCGGAATCGTTTTTCGGAGGTCCTGAGCCGGGAAGTCCCTCAGAGCCTGTTCGCTGGCCGCCACTCGGCGGCCTGGGCACCTGGCTGCGGACGGCCCGTAAGAACCGGCACCATCACAACCAGGGGCCATTCAATTTGGCAATCCTATCTGTTTTCTCGCCATCTATCAAGCGGGAAATCCGATTTCCTTGCCGCCCCATCCCCCCTTCACGTCGGCCGCGTGGCATCGCGCGGAAGGGGGGCACCCCATAACGCCCGAACGGCCGCGCCAGGCCCATCGAGGGGGACCGGCACATCTTTTTCCGCCCGCCCTACCGCCATGATACCGAAGCATAACGGATGCCCCGCGCGTGCGGCTTGCCGGTGGCATTCAAGACGACGGGTTGGCTATTCCCCGCCGAAGCACGTACAATGCCGCCGTCCCCGAGTTCGGATGGAAAGCCAGACGATGATCGCCCCCGTATTCCGCCCCTCGGCGGCCCGCCGGTTCGGGGCCGCCCTCCTGGCCATGCTCCTCGGCGCGCTCACGACCACCGCCAGGGCCAACGACTGGCCCCAATGGCGTTGCGACGCGAACCGCTCCGCCGTCACCGACGAGGCGGCCCCCGCGAAGCCCGCCCTCCTCTGGCACCTCGCGCTGGACCGCCCGGACCCCGCCTACGATCACCAGTACCGGATGTGCGCCGACGAGACGTACGCCCCGGTCGCGGCGGGCGGTCTCATCTTCATCCCCTCGAACGTGACCGACCAGGTCCTGGCGCGGGACCTCGCGACCGGCGAGGTCGTCTGGCAGTTCGCGACGGGCGGACCCGTGCGCTTCGCGCCCCTCTGCGCCGGCGACACCGTCTGCTTCGGCTCCGACGACGGGTACCTGTACGGCGTGTCGGCCCGCGAGGGAAGGCTCCGCTGGAAGGTCCACGGCGCCCCGGACGACCGGCCCGACAGCCGCATGCTCGTAAACAGTCGGCTCTGCTCCCGTTGGCCGGTGCGCGGCGCGCCCGTGGCATGGGAAGGCACGGTCTTCTTCGGCGCCGGCGTCTGGCCGGAGGAGGGCGTCTACGTGACCGCCGTCGACGCCGAGACGGGCAAGGTGCGCTGGCGGAGCGATGCCATGTCGTACGTGGCAAACGGCATGAGCGACCACGGCAAGGCATACGACCTGGGCCTCCCGCCGCAGGGGTACCTGGCGTTCATCGACGGCCACCTGGCGGTACCGAGCGGCCGGTCGCTCGCCGCCTGGTTCGACCCCGCCACCGGGAAAATGGAGCCGTACACCTGCTTCTACGTCAAGACGAACCCGCCCCGTGGCACGTGGTACCTGGCGGGCATCCGGCAGTACGCCGTTCAGGGAGGGAACTGGTTCGCCACGCGATCCGATACCCTTCCCCCGAAGCCACCGAAACTCGCGGACGCCACGTCGGCCATTTTCTGGTCGCGCAAGCAGCACCCGAACGAGCAGTACGTCATGAAGCACCGGCCGTTCTTCAACACCGATGCCGTCCGCCTGCACCCCGAGAACCGGTACACCGAACCCGTGCTGACGCCGACGACCGCCTACGCCTCGGAGTTCGACGCCGAGGCCGACTACCTCGTGCCCCGAGGCCACACGCAGGTGGCGCACCCCGCGTTCGACCGCATCGTGGCCCGCGACCTCACCCGGCCGCGGTGGACGGGCACCGAGACGCGGCACATCCGCTACGGCCGGCGCAAGGTCACCGTGGCGCGCATGGAGTTCCCCGTGCTGTGGGAGTTGGCGTCGCCGCTGAAGGTGCTCATCAAGGCGGGTGACCGGTTGTATGCGGCGGGGCCAAACACGATTGCCGCCGTCGCCATCCCCCAAGAGGGCGAGCAGCCGCAGGTCGCCTGGCGGGCCGAGGTCAACGGAACGCCCGTCCATGCCCTCGTCGCCGATGCGACCCTCGTCACCGTCACCGACACGGGCCACGTGTACGCCTTCGGCCGGGGGTCGGGTGACGCGAAGGCCGCGCCTGCGGAAGAGACGAAGCCGGGCGAGCCGTACGCCTCGCCGCCCGGCGGCTACACCCTGGTCCTCGGCTGGGGCGACGGCAAGGGGGCCGAGGCCCTCGCGGAGGACGGCCGGCACAAGGTCGTCGTCCTGGAACCGGAGGCGAAGCGCGTGGCCGCCGCCCGCGCCCGGCTCGCCGATAAAGGGCTCTGCGGCCGGCAGGTGCAGGTGGTCCGCGGCGACCTTGCCGCGACCCAACTCACGCCCTACTGGGCCAGCCGGGTCGTCCTGGAATCCGAGTCGGCCCTAGGCGAGGCGCCGGCCAAGGGGCTCGGCGCGGCCCTCGACGTCCTCCGCCCGTTCGGCGGCGACCTCGCCCTCCCGGCAAACGCCGAGCGCGCAGCCATCCTCGAAAACCTGCTCGCGAACCGCGAGGGGTACACGCTGACGCGGCCGGCCGGCCGGCTGCGGGTGCGTCGCGAGTCCCCGCCGGCGGGCGCCGCCGACTGGACCCACGAGGCGGGTGGGCCGGGCAACCGCTTCGCCAGTTCCGACCGCCTCGTCCGGTGGCCGCTCGCCCTCCTCTGGTACTCCGGCGAGGTTGATCGGTTCTTCACGCCGGCGGCCCACTTCCAGCACGAGCGTCACCCGTACCCGCTTGTCATCGACGGCCGCATGTTCATCATCGCCGGCCAGATCCTGCATGCCGTGGACATCTACACGGGGAACTACTTGTGGCGGTCCGAGATGCCGCTCACGCCCTACGTGCGCACGCGGTTCTTCGACAGCCGGCAGTACGGCCGACCGACCGAACGCAACTGCGTGGCCGCCCGCGACTGGGTCTACGCCGTCACGGGTCCCGAGATTCGGGCGTACGATACCGACACCGGCGAGGAGCAGGCCGTCTTCCCGGTGCCGCCCGCGCTGCGGCAGGAAGCCGAGGCCGCCACCCCCGAGGTCAAGAGGATGCACTATCACGGCCATGCCGACACCGCCCGGGCCGCGCCGTACTGGACTGAGGTCCGCCTGTGGGGGGACACCCTGCTGGCCGTCCTCGGCCGGACGCTGACGGCCGTCGACCGCCACTCCGGGGAGGTCTGCTGGACCCGTCCGAGCACTCGCGACACCACGGTGTACGCCGTCGGCGAGGGGACCCTGTACGGCCTGGACTGCGACCGGCCGCCGTTGGCCGGCGAGGCCACCAAGGCCGAGCACACGGGCCTTCTGTTCGCCCTCGACCCGGCCACGGGGACCAGGAAGTGGGAGAAACCCGTCACCTATCCGCCCGTGCCGAAACACCAGGTGCGGCTCCCCCGCCCCTGGCTCCGGCCGATCCTGCCCGTCCTCGCCTACAACCCGGCCCACGACCTGCTCGTCCTCACGGTCAACCGCAACAGCCTCCACGCGTTCCGGGCCGGCGGCGGCGAGCCTGTCTGGTCGAAGCCACTGCCGGCCGGCGGCGACCTCCAGCGCGTGTATCCGCCTGTCGTGACCGACGACTACCTGCTCGTATCGCGGTACAAGGGGCTGTTCGGATACCTCTTCGACATCCGCACCGGCCAGGAGGCCGGCGACGCCACGGGCATCCCGCGCCCCCGGACGTGCGCCCGCGTCATCGGCAACAACCACCTGCTCGTCTACCGCGACGCCGCCACGGAACTGTACGACATCCACACCAACCGCATGGTGGGCCTGAACTCCGTCCGGTCGGGCTGCACGACGAGTTTCATCCCGGCGGGCGGGGTGATGGCGGCGCCGATGCTCGGCCACGGATGCGTGTGCAACTATCCGATGTTCGCCTCGCTCGGCCTGTACCCCTGCCCGTCCATCGAGGAGGTCCGGCCGAAGGCCGTCCGCAAGTCGTGGCGGAACCAGGCCAAGGACGTCCTTAAGCCGCTCGCCGCGGACCCGTTCGCCGGCAGGGACGCCTCACCGGCGGACGCGGACCAACTCCACCTCGTCAACGCGACGGTCGAGTCGTCCGGCTCGGCGCTTCGCTTTCGCACGAAGGACGAGAAGGCCGGCTACGCCGTCCGCCGGGCGGAGAAGCCGCTCGAGAAGGCGACCTTCCGCTTCGCCGTCAAGCGCGCCCCCGGGACACACCGCCACGGTAACGCATTCTTCGTGTTCGGGCCAAGCACCAAGCCGGAGGACCTCGTCGAATGCCGCCTGTATTACGGCGGGCGGAGCAGCCTCATGATCGCAGGCAACGCCGTGGAGCGCGTGGACGAGAAGATCGACGTAGGCAAGGGCGTGTACGAGGTGACCGTGACGGTCGACTGCCGGGGGCAAAAGGTCGTCTTCGAGGCCGCCGGCCACACGGTCCGGACCGCGATTACCGGCTCCCTCGACGCCGTCACGCACTACGGCTACGGCGGCGCCAACGCCGACAACTTCTTCACGGCCATCGAAGTGGAGTCGCGGGCCGTCCGCGTGGGGAGCCGCCCGGATGCTCCACCATAGGCCTCGCCAGGTAGGCTTCCCGCGTACCCGAGACCAGCGGCGCGGGGCGTCCCCCCTTTCGCGACACTCGGCAGGTGGCCCGCCGACGATTCCTCCCCCGCCCACGCAACCGGCCACCGGGGAAACAAGGCGCGGCAGCCTGGAACGGTTGCCGCGCCGCCCCCTGCCGACTTACAACAAGACCGCTCAACCGTGCCGGCGCCGCCTTGCCAAGACCATCGCCGCAGCGCCGATCCCCAAGAGGGCCAGGCTGGCCGGCTCGGGGGTGATGGCGATCTGGTTATTATCGAGATAGTTGTAATCGATGTCCAGGTCGGCCGGACCGTCGACGATCTCGATGCTGCCGAACTGGCCGACCAACTCGTTGTACTCGGCGATGATGAAGACCGAGTCGATGTCAAGGCCGGTCCACGCGCTGCCGGTCACGTCGATCAATTGCAGGACGCTGTCGGTATCGAGCGAGAGGGCCCCCTCGACATCGATGAAGTCCGCCACGTGGGCGGTCCGCCCGTTGGCATCCGGCACGGCACCGTCCACGATGGTGGCCGGGTCGAGTTCCATCTCCCAAACGGCGGCCTCCGGGTCGCTCGAGGTGGTGGGCGCGGAAGGCGTGCCGTCACCGACGTCGTAGTTGTCGTTGATGGTGGCGGTGCCGATGGAGGCGCCCGGGGCCATGACGCCGGCATCCTGCTCCAGCGCCTGGGCCGTGTAGAGGGCATCGAGCGTCGCGTAGAACGTGGCGGAGTCCAGAATGACGGCCGTGTTGCTGCCGCTGCCCGAGGCGTACAGGTCGTCCACGTCGGTCGTGGCCAGGGCGGCGCCCTCCCAGACGGCGACCTCGTCGATCTTGCCGTCGAAATCCCCCCACGCGTCATGGTTCGGCCGGGCGATGCCCAGGGTGAACGGCGACCCTTGACTGCTGGCAATCGTGCCATCATAGCCGCTGAACGGGTAGGCGTTGCTCGAGCCGTTCACGTAGACGACTACGTTGTTGGCCGTCTCGTCGCCAATCTCGTCGTCGTAGGTGAAGACCACGTGGGTCCAGGCGTCATTGGCGATGCCGGCGTCTGCCGAGGAGGCTCCCATGCCGATGTTCGTACCGCTGTCCAGATAGAACTCGATACTGGAGCCGTCGGTGCCGAGTTCGAAGTTGTCGTTATCCGGGCCGGAGGACTGGGCGACCAGGACGTTGTCGATGTCGTGGTTGGTGGCGTCGTCCCTGTCGGACTCGCGGTTGAACCAGAGGGAGATGGAGAACTTGCCCTGGCCGTCGCCCAGGTCGGCGTCGCCGAAGGTAACGTGGTTGTTCTCGGCGCCGGTGGGGTTGTTGAAGTCGAGCGCGCCCGTGCCCACCTTCCCGGCAACCAGCGTGGGCGAGGCGGGAAGCAGCGAGCCCGGATAGTTGTTGTCGGTGTTGCTGCTCACGTACTGGATGCCGCCGTTGCCGTTGAAGGTGGTGAGGTTCTGGAGGCGTCCGCCGGTCCAGTTGAACTGGTCGTCGACGTCGGTCTTGGAGATGGTGCCGCCGCCGTCGCCGTAGAAGTTCAGGAGTCCGCCCTTCAGGTTCACGGTGTCGATCATGCCGCCGGTGCGGTAATCGATGCTGTCGCGGACGTGCATCTCGGCACCGTCGTTAACAGTGAGGGTACCCTGGGCGTCGGCCTGCTGCCCCATCTGCACCTTGTTGGAGACGTACATGCGGGCGGTGGGGCCGCTGATGGTGGCCGTGCCGACGCCGCGGTTGAAGTTCATCTGGCCGTCGGTGGCTTGGCCGCTGAGGCCCCGGAGGTCGAACTCGCCGCCGAGAAGATTGAACTCGCCGACCGAGCCGGCGTTCTGCGTGACGACGAGGTTGTCGTTGCCGCCCGAGGCCCCCGACTGCATGAACGTGCCGCCGTACTGCGTGTACGTGCCGGTGCCGTTGACGGCCACCTCGATGCTATCGTCGCCGACGAGAACGTATGGGTCGGTGGAGCCGTCGCTCTTGCCGATCTGGACGGTGGCGGTGCTGCCGGTGCCCTTGGCCATGAAGAGGCCGCCGTCGAGGAGGTTGAGCGTGCCGGCGTTCTGGACGTAGGTGCCGACCGAGCCGACCGTGAAGTCGTCGTCGGGGTCTGTGGGGGTATCGTTGTCGTCCACCCAGTCGCTGGAGGCGACGTCGAAGCGGTTCGAGACCTCGATTGTGCCGCCGTCGTTGGTCAGGGCGCCGGTGCCCTGGTTCCCGGCGTAGAGCGTGCCGGTGGCCGTCAGGGTCTTGCCGGCCGGCAGGGTGTAGGCGCCGTTGCTTTCCGGGGCGTTGCCGGTGCGGAAACTCTGGACCAGGATGTCGCCTGTGACGGCGAGCGTGCTGCCGTCGATGTACAACTGGGCGTTGTTGACGTTGGGGTGAGCCTGCCTGATCTCGCCGCTGACCGTCAGGGTCCCGCCGTCGACGGTATACTCGCCGCCCTCACAGTTGTTGAAGCCCTCGACGCCAAAGACGAGGTCGCCGCCGATGGAGACGTCGCCGGCCTGGACGACCACGCCCTGGCCGGGCCCGCCGAGGACCAGGTCGCTGGCGCCCGAGAGCGTCAGGCTGGCACCGCTCCGGACCTCCAGGGCGGCGGCGTCGGCCGGGGTCGTCAGCGAGGTCACGAGCCCATCGTGGATGTGGAGGTCCGTGCTGCGGGTGACGGCGTCGTCATCAATAATGGCCTTGACGGCCCCGACGTAAAGAGCGGCGTTGTTCTCGACGAGCAGGTCGTCCTTGAGGGCATCATTACCGGCCGTGCTGGCCGTGTACCCGGTGGTCACGTTGGCGTTGGTCACCGGGTTGCCGGCCAGGTCGTTTTTGGAATCCACAACGGTCCACTGGGTATTGGCCGGCACCTGGGCGCGGGCGGCCGAGGGGAGCCGGTCGTCGGACCAGTTGGCGGCGGCCTCCCACGTTGCGTCCGTGTCGCCATCGAAGGTGGCGGGGTTCTCGGTACCGTCGGCGTTGCCGCTGTGGACGATCTCGACGTCCAGGTCGTAGGTGCCGGTGGTGGTGGGGAAGGTGGCGGTGGCAAGCGGGTCGCCCGTGTTGTCGATCACGATGGCCGCGCCCGGCGCGGCGCCGCCGATTTCCGTGCCGACGGGCAGAAGGGCGTGAATGGCGCTGTGGGCATCGATCTGGTAATCGTCGTCGATGGTGGTCGTGCCGGCCGCCACGATGAACCTGCCGCCCTGCTGGTGGAAGATGCCGGCGTCGCCGGCGCCGGTGTCGGCGAGGGTGCCTACGCCGGTGATGGTCTCCAGGCCCGCCAGCGTGCCGCCGGTCCAGTTGAAGGTGGCGGTCCCGGCCTTGAACTCCAGGGCGCTGCTGACCGAGCCGCCGCCAAAGTGGCCCAGGTCGTTGCCGAAGACCAGGCGCCCGTCGGTCAGGTTAATCGTATCGGTGCCGGTGTCGCGGGTGTTGAGGTTCTGTCGGACGTACATCTCGCCGCCGGCGATGGTCAACGTGGCGGCAGCGGCGGCGTCGTTGGACATCTGGACATCGCGGGCGACGTACACCGTAGCCCCGCTGTTGACCGTGAGCCACCCGGTGCCGTTGTTGAAGTTCAGGTCGGCGTTGGTGCGACCGCTGCCGGAGCCGCGGAGGTCCACCACGCCGCCGTCGAAGGTGACCGTGCCGTCGGCGCTGGCGTTCTGGTTGGGGATAAAGTTGTTGGAGTCCAGATAAAGCGTGCCGCCGTACATCTCGACCGTGCCGACGCCATTCAGGGCGCATTCGAAGTTGCCGCCCGAGACCGTCAGGACAGGCTGCTTGGAGTCGTCGCCGGGGTCGCCGATGGTGACGGCGCCGACGGTGCCCGGGCCCGCGGCGGCGGTGGCGGCGTTGTCGAAGCCGCCGGTGGTCGTGAAGGTGCCGTCGGTCAGCGTGAAGAGGTTGCCGGTGCCGTCGCCGGCGGTCCCGCCGCCGCCGCCGATATTCAGGCCGCCGACCTCCGCCGAGCCGCTGTTCTGGATATAGGACGCCCGGCCGCCGGCTTCGTCGGCGATCTTCATCGTATTGGTCTCGATCGTGCCGCCGTCGTTGGTCAGTGTGCCGTCGGCCCCGTCTCCGTCGCCCAGTTGCAGCCAGCCGGTGCTCGTGAGGGTCTTGCCGGACGGCAGGGTGTACGAGCCGGTGGTGCCGTCGTTGTCCGCCACGCGGAAGGAGCGGACGTTGATGTCGCCGTCCACGGTCAGCGTGCCGGCGTCAACCAGGAACTGGGCGGCCTGGACGCTGGTGTCCACGGTGCCGTCGGCCAGGCCCTGGAGAATATCGCCGGCCACGTTGACCGTGCCGCCGGTCATGCGGAACGTGCCGCCGTCGGCGCCGGCCGCGCCGCCGAAGATGAGGTTGCCCTGGATGTCGAGCGTGCTGCCGGTACCGACCAGGACGTCCTGGTCGTCGCGCTCATTGCCGGTATCGCCGTCGATGATGAGGTCGGGCTCGTCGAGGTCTGCCGGGTCGTCCAGGTTCAGCGTGGCGTTTCCGATGACCTCCAGGCGTGCGGCGTCGGGGGCGCCGAGGGCGGCGCTCAGCACGCCCGCCACCAGCAGGTCCGTGGTCCGGGCCACGGGGCCGGCGTCGCTCGCGCCGTCGATGACGGCCTTCATCGGGGCGCCGAAGCCGACGGGCTGGTTAATCCGCTTCAGTTCAATGGTATTGCCGGTAACCTGGGCCTGCCAGTTCGCGTCGGCGGCCACGACGTTGCCCGGGTTGCCCGCCAGGGTGCCTGCGGTGATGATGCTGAACGTATCGCCGACGGCGATGTGGTCCATCCCGTCGGCCGGAAGCATGCCGATGTCCCATTTGCTGACGTCGGCGTCCCACGTCCCGCCGCCGCCGGTCCACGTGGCCGGCTCGTCCGGGTCGGCGGCGGAGGCCGGGGCCAGGCCCAGGGCCACCTGCGGGGCGCTGTCGCTGCCGGAATCGACGGTGGCCGTGCCGGTGACGTTCAGCGGCGTGTGGACCTGCGCGGTTGTGCCGTCGCCGGGCGTGGGGTCCATCCGGAGCCGCAGCAGGGCGTCGCCGTCGAAGGTCATGGTGGTCACCTCGCGGGTGGGGGGGGCGGCGGTGGCGAAGTCCAGTTCCCCATCCGTCAGGCTCAGCGTGCCGGTGCCGCCGGACGCCACGCTCACGTCACCGGCGGCGGTGACGGCGGCGCCGGAGAGGTTCAGCGTCCCGGCGGTACTGCCCTGGCCGAAGACGAGGTCGGCCGGGCTGAAGGTGTCGGCGGCATCCAGGGTGAGTGCGCCCCCGCCGCCGATCGCGACGTTCACGCCGCTGGCCGTAAGGGTGGCGCCGGTCATGGCCAGCGCCGAGTTGACCTCCAGGTCGCCGGTGACGGTCAGCGCGGAGCCGGTGCCGATGGTGTTCGTGCCGGCGGTGACCAGCCCCGCGGTGCTGAGCGTGCCGCCGTCGTTCGCCCCGCCGGAGGTCTCGGGGTCGAGCGTCAACGCCCCCCCGGCGCCCACCGTGACGCCGTCGGTGCCGATAACGGTCAGGGTCTGGCCCGCGCCGACGACCACCTCGCCGCCGGTGATCTCCAGGCTGAGGGCCTGACCGGGGTCGCTGGCGATGGTGACCTGCCCGCCGCCCACCGTGTAGTTCTCCGTCCCGTTGCCGTAGGGCGTCTTGCCGGACCAGTGACTGGTCATCCAGTTGTCGGTGGTGCCGTCCCAGACCATGTCGCGGATGAAAAGGGAGAGGAGGTAAACGCCCTGGAGGCCGTTCTCGACCGCCTGGAGCGTGCCGCTGTTGCCGAGTTGCTCGGTGTCGACCTCGACGTAGTCGCCGGCCTCGAGCCCGAGCATGATGCCCGACCAGTTGCCGTTGGCCTGGTTCCCCTGGTCGCGTGAATAGCGGCCGGTTTGTCCGTACGGCTCGATGGCCCCGGAGTCGTTGACCTCCCATCCCTGCCCCCATTTCATCCGCTGGTCGGGGTCGTCATCGTCGTACAGGGCGGTGAAGAAAAGATAGTCGCCGTCGCCGTTCACGCCGACGCGGGTATTGTTGGTCGCCGTGTCATGGGAAAAGGCGGCGTCTTTCTCGAGTTCGGTGTCCCACGGCATGGTGCCGCCGTTGAAGTCGGCGGCCGTGGTGTCGGTCAGGCGGATATAGTCGGCGGCGTCGGAGAGTTTGACGACGGTCAGGGCGGTCTTGCCGCCGACAACGTCTCCGTTGTCCCCGGTTTCTTTCTGGATCTCGATGCTCAGCGTTTGTCCGGCGGTCGCCTCGATAATCGTGCCGATGGTCGCGCTGCCCTCGTCGCAGGAATCCCCGTCGTGCCGGACGTAGACAGTTGTGGTCGGCGCCACCGGCGTATCGTTCAGGGTGACCCGCTGCTGGTAGGCGCTCCGGGTGGTGCCGCCCGCCGAGTCGAGGATGTACGTGTTGGCCAGCACCAGGTAATGGCCGCCGTCGGTCAGCGTGATCTCCCCTGAGTTGGCGGTGTGGGCGAACCCACTATCGACTTCCGTCTGGGTGTCGTACGTCACGTCGGCCCACGTGCCGGTGGCGTGGCCGGTGAGGCTCGAGGCCTGGCTCAGGCGGAGGTAGTCCCAGTCGTCGTCCAACTTGAGCAACTGGATGCCGCTGGTATCGGGTTCACGGTGGACGGTGTCGGCGGCGCTGTCCGTCCGCTGGGAAAGGAGCGATAAGGTCTGGCCGGCCGCCACGTCGATGATGCCACCGCCGGTGGTGAACAACTCGTAGTCCCCGTTGTTGCGGCGCATGTAGCCCTGCGACCAGCCGGTGGCCAGGTCCGCGCTTCCGTCCAGCCGCAGCCAGGACTGAACCTCGGACCGGCCGTTGCCGTTGTTGCCCGGGTCGTCGAGCCGCAGGTCGTAAAGCACGAGGTAGTGGCCCGCGTCGCTCAGGGCAATGTCGCCCCCGGCACCCAGCGTGTAGCCCGACGTGGTTCGGACCGTGGTGTCCCAGGGGTTGGTGTACGCCGCCGTGCCGACGGTTTCGCCGCCGCCGGCCTCCCGGTAAATGGCCATGTCGCCGGGGAAGGCCGACGCGCCTTGCGGGGAAGCCACCAGGCTCCATGCCAAACACACGGCACCGGCCACGAGAACATGGTTGATACGTGAGCGATACATCTTCATAGCCTGCCTCCTGAATCCTACCTCCGACCAGGACTTGTCTGCACCCTTACACTCGGCTTTGACCCAACCGGCCGATTGCGGGGGCGGCGACCCTTGTGGTTCCCCTGGGGCGCCCGCGTTCAAACCGGGGTTCCATGCGTCATGTGATCGCTGATCCATCACGCGCAGAAGGCCGCGCAGCGGCCCGGGCGACTCAGCGTCTCCCCCGGCGTACGGCCTACCGCTGCCGGCCTCCTCACGGCTCACTCAGGTCTTGTTTCAAATGCGTTTGGGCGTTCGCGTCCCTCCACCCGTAGGCTCAAATCACACTTTTTCGCTCGCGCCCTGCCTTAAGCATACCGCACAAATGAGGGCACGTCAAATCAGGGCCCGCCCTTTCTCTACTTACATCTCCTGGTGTCTGCCAAGAGGGCCTCCACGCCCCCCCACGCCCCCTATCTTAACGGGCTGATTGGCCGTTTGAGGGCACGCGGGTTCCGATTCCTCTACCATGCGGCAGGTCCGAGCGGCCGGGACCGACTCGCGCAAGCCACACGAAAGGCGGGCTTTGGGCGCCGAGGCAACAAGAGCGTGAAGGCTGACAGGACCGCGAAACCTGGTGCGCCCGGGGTGACTCGAACACCCGACCTGCGGTTTAGGAAACCGCCGCTCTGTCCTGCTGAGCTACGGGCGCAACCTCCTGCCAACAAAGCGCTTCCGGCGGAATCCCTTCCGGCGACCGGCCACCACCTTGTATCCGGCGCGCCGGCGCCGGTCAAGGCTTTTCGGAAACCCCTTCGGCCCGTCTCGCCCTCCGGCGAACCAGGACAACCCAGTCCTCGTCGGGCGCGTTGGGTGCCCGGCCGAGGTCGCGCGCCCCGCCGCCCGTCACGGTCCGCACCGAGCCCACCTGCAACGCCCCGCCGCGGCGCGGGTCGTACCACCAGACCTCGAACGCCCCGGCGGCGCCGGCAAGGTCCAACGTCGCGCGCCCACCGCTTTTCAGGTAGACGACGTACACCTCGCCCGGTTTCAGAAAGCAGTAGGCGTCCGTGGCCGAGGTTCTGGCGTCGTCGCCGATCATCTCCCAGAACGGGACCTCGTACTTCTCGAAGAACTCAAGCATGTAGCGGCAATAATCCCACCAGCGGTCGCGGCTGCGCCAGTCCTGGCACGTCAGGTCGGAGTGGGCGTGCTTGTAGCCGAAGTACCACTCCGTGCCGGCGCCGCCGGCCATGACGTTGCCCCACAGGCCGTTGCGGCGGCCGTCTTCGTGGGAGCGGCCGGCGTCGTCGTCCGGACGCAGCGCGTGCTGCGCCTCGCCCGGCTCGTCGCAGGCGACGACCCACGGTTTGCCGGCCTTGTTGGACCGGTCGATGTAGTTCCGCGTCCGCTCGTGGACGTTGCGGAAGTCGGGCTTGTTCGTCTGGAGGGAGAAGCCGGTCAGCCGCGACCCGGGGCCGAGCAGGTCGTAGTGGTTGGCCCCGTTATGGATCACGATGTGATGATGATACGGGTCGTGGGTCCACAGGTACGCGGCCCAGGCCTTCTTCTGCTCGGTCGAGGCGTTGTTGATTTCCTCGCCCAGGTTCCAGTTCAGGGCCAGGTGATGGGCGAAGCGGGCGATGAGTTCCCGGTAGTACATCCGCCGCGCCAGGCCCAAATCGCCGCCGTCCAGGAGCAACTCGTTCTCGGTCTCCAGGGTCTTGAAGTGGAGGTACAGGCCCAGGCGGTCGGCGTGGGCGAACACGATCTCCCACTGGGCGAGTTTGGAGCAGTCGAAGCGCGTAAACGGACCCTCCTCCGTCACGTACGGGAAGACGTTCCTGTCGTCGCCGTGAATCGTGAGCGGGATAAACGAGAAGGCGTTCATCCCCTCGGAGGCCAGGTAGTTCAGGGCGCCGACGATACCCTTGCCCTTGCCGCCGCGCCACGTCGGGTCGCCCGGCCGCCAGTCGCGCTCGTGGGCCTTCCAGGACTTCCGGCGACCCCGGTGGTCGGGCGTGTTGTCGAAATCGTCATACGCGAGGAAGTTTTCCGGGGCGTCGGCCCCGCACTTCAGGAACCACTCGCCCGTCCCGGCGAACCGCAGGTACCGATGGCCGACGTACCGGAGGCGGCCCCGGGCCCGGAAGTCGCGGCCGGTCTTGTCGGTCGGGCCGATCGTCAGCGTCCCGCGCTTGCCGTCGATCGAGGCCACCGGCCGGCCGGCGTTCAGGTCGTCGCTGACGGCCGCGTGCCGGCCCGCGCGAAAGGAGGCCGTCCAGGCCCACCGGCCGGTCTTGTCCGGGGCGAAGTGGACCATCCAGACGTTGCCGGCGGGGGCGCCCGTCTCGGCCGCCTTCCCGTCCGCCGCGTAATAGCCGGGCACCACGTAGGTGGTATCGCCGTTTCGGAACGTCACCGTCAGGCGATAATCGGTAAAGGGATTGGGCTCGGCGGTCTCGCTGGCGGCCGGGCCGCCGAAGGCGAGGGTCACCTTGTGCCATTTCTTCATCTCGCCGCTGGTCTTGACCGTGCCGGCCTCCATGGTCTCGGCGGGTTCGATCTTCTGGAGATCGGCCGGCTTCCCGCGGGCCTTCCGGCCGCCGCCCCCGCCGCCTTTACCCTTGACGGTGATCGTGATTTCGAGGGCCTTGCCGGCCTCGCCGTTGGCCCCGCCTTTGGCGTAGGGCGTGGCTTTCAGCGTGTGCTTGCCCGCCCCGACGGACCACGTGTTGTAGTCGCCGTCGTTGTCGCCCGCCAGGGCGAAGGGGGGCGTGTTCTCGGTCCGGACGGTCCGGCCGTCCACGGCAAAGCGGACGCTGCGGACCTCGCCGGCCGTCTCGGCCCAGACGTTCAGGGCGGCGCCGTCTCGGGCGAGGTCGATGGTCGCGCCGTCGGCGAGGGGACGGATGTCACGGTCCCCGGCCGCGTCGACCAGCGTGAAACCCGTCACCTCGCCGGCCATCGCGGCCGCGGCTGCAAACCAACCCAGCGCCACCGCCATGGCCCCTGCCTTGATGTGCGCCATCGGCCACCTCCAGTTTCCGGACCGCCCGCAGGCGGAATGCCCCCACGTTTCTGGCGTGCGGCAGGCCGGCCGGCATGGCTCACTCGGCGTCGGCCTGCCCAAAACAGCGGACCGACCCGTCGGTGGTGACCATGTAAAGCCGGCCGCCGGCCGCAATCAGCCCGTCGAAGACGGGCGGGGCGTCCAGATGCTGCTCGGCCAGGGTCTTGCCGTCGGCGGCCGAGACGGCCCGCAAGGCCGCACCCTTGCGTCCTTCGAAGGCGGCCATCGGGTCGTCGTCGGGCACCACGTCGGGCGGCCCGGCGACGAAGAGGTGCTTACCGGCCAGGACCATCGCCCGCATGCGGATGGGCACCCAGTCGTACCACACCGGCGGCGCGTCGCGGGTAAAGCCCCACCCCTTGGTCGTGCCGCGCGTCTCGGGGCCGAGCACCGGGTCGGTCTCCTCCGCGTCGGCGTAGAGCAGGTAGCCCTTCTCGCCCGGCGTGAAGAGGGGGCTCTGCAAGTTCCGCGACGGGTACGCCTGGACCGCGTAGGTCCGCTCCGGGCCGACGACCAGCAGTTGCCCCGTCTTGGCGGCCCGATGGGTGTGGTAGTAGCCCGGCCAGGTCTCGCTGTACATCCAGAACGTCCGGTTGAACCAGGAGTCGTCCAGAAAACCGAACGGGGCCAGCAGGTGCAACCCCATCCGCCGGTACCCGAGGGTCCACCCGCCGTACCGCTGCCGGAGGTTGGCCACGAACGCCCTCTGGGTCCGCTCCAGCCACTTGCGTTGATGGTCCTCGTAATCGGCCTTCGGATTGGCGTTCGGCATGGTGTACGGCTTGCCCTTGACGCGAATCACGTCGGCCGGCTCGTCCGGAGCGGGCAGGAGGTACGGCACGTCCTGGCGGGCCAGGCGGCGGTCGAACTTGTACTGGCCGAGGAAGAGGTGCCCGCCCTGGGCCACGAGGATGTCCGAGCGTGCGCCCTCCATGTAATAGGCCGGCACGACGGGCTCGCCCTTGGTGTCCTCCCGCGTGCGCGACCACGTGTCCACCCGTGCCCGGTGGCGGACCTCGCCCGTGGCCGGGTCGAGCGCAACGAGGCGAATGCCCCCGTCCAGGAACGTGGACCGGCCGGCCGTGGCGTACACCAGGCCGTTCTCAACGAGCACGCTGCCGTGGACGGGCCAGGCGGACTCGAGGCGGCTGCCCGACATGATCCGCCGCTCGCGCGGCGCCGCCCGGAACCGCCACGCCAGGACGCCGTCGGAAGCGCGCAGGGCGTAGACGCACCCGTCCGCGGCGCCGAACAGGACCCGGCCGCCGTGGACCGTGGGCGGCGAGTCGATCCGGCCCCCCGCCGTAAACCGCCACAGCCTCCCGCCCGTCTCGGCGTCCAGCGCGTAGAGGGTCTGTTCGTCCTTGGCGGCCACGTAGAGGCGGCCGGCCGCGAGGACCGGCGGTGTCAGGGCACCGCCCAGATTCGCCCGCCAGGCCGCCTGAACCGTCGGCGGCACCTCGCAACCGGCCGCGCCGCTGCGGCGCGGGTCGTGGCGATAGGTGGGCCAGTCGGCCTCTGAAATCTGAGATTCCCGATCTGACATTCCAGAAGCGCCTTGTCCGGTTTCCGATTTCCGATTTCCGATTTGGGTGGACGCCGGGCCCTTCCGGAGCCGCTCGCCGGCCGGCTCCGTCCCGGGCGACCCCTCCTCTGCCGCCGGCGCCAGGGCGTTGAAGCCCGTCAACTTCGCCCCCGGATAACAGAAACACGGATGCGGCGGGACGTACAGCAGCCCGTTCGCCGGCATGACGCCGTACCGGCACGCGCCGCGGGCCCAGTCGGCCTGGGCGTGCGGCTGGCCGGTAATGCTGACGAACTCCACGCCCCGCCACTGGGTGATGATGTACCGCTCGGTCGCCTTGGCCCGGTAGCACCGGAGATGGTGGCCGGGGGTCTGGACCGGGCTGGGATCGACCGCCGGGCCGGCCTCGCCCGTGGCGAGGTCGTAGCCGACGATGTTCCCGTCCACCGCCTGCCACACGCGCCCGCGGACGATAAAGACGTCTTCGGGGCGCATGGAGGCACCGCCGGTCCGGGTGGTCCAGATAGGCTTGCCGGTCTTGGCGTCGCGTGCCAGGAGGGCCTTTCCGGTGCTCTCCACGACGACGTCCCCGTGGATGACCCAGGTTCTGGGTTTGCCCTTGCTCTCGACCCGCCAGTGTTCCTTGCCGTCGGCCAGGCCCAGGCAGACGGTCTCCTGGCCGGTGCTGTAGATGACGCGGCCGGCGTCGGCGGCCAGCGACTGAGGCTGATAGCGTCGGAGGTCGGCCCGCCAGCGGACCTCGCCGGTGTCGGGGTGGATGGCCAGGATGCGCTCAGGAGGCGTCTTGCGTGTCTCGCCCGCCCCCGCCAGGTGCACCAGGAGCGTCCGGCCGATCAGGACGAGTTCTTCGGCGGTTTCCGTCCCCTCGAAGGTCCGAAGCGTCTTGCCCGTAGCCGCCTCGATCACCTCCACACCGCCCTCGCGGCTCAGGGTGGCGTAGAGGCGGTCGCCGTCGGCCACCAGGCGCCGGGGCACGCTCCCCGGCCGGCCGCGAAGCGCCGTCCCCCACCGCATGCCGGCCCGCCAGTCGGGTACCGGCCGCTTCCACAGCCGCACGCCGTTGAAGGCATCGCGCCCCACAAGCACCCACCGCTCCGGCAGGCGCGGGTCCGTGACACCCGTCAAGCCCTCGTCGAAGACGTAGAACAGCCGGCCGCCTCCCCCGACCATGGCCGCCAGAGACGAAATGAACTCGTGGCTGCGGCACCATCGCGGCCCGGCCCACCACTGGAGCCGCTGCGGCGGACCGACCCGCCGGTCCCGCGCGACGGCGTTGTTGTCGGGTCCGCGCAGGAAATGCGTCCACTCGTCGATCTCCTCCGGCCGGGGCTTGACGGTCTTCGTCCACCGGTCCCCCTGGCGGAGACAGGCCGCCCCGCCGGGGACAAGCACCCGCATGACCTCGTCCATCGGCACCTCGCCGAGGTCCTCGGCCACCACGAGGTTGACCAGGTTGTCGGCGTACGGGAGACGCGACCCCGTCCAGTGCTCGACCGAGACGCGGCCGTACAGGCCCAGCCGGTGGATCCGCTCGCGGGCCCGGCCGACGGCGCCGGCGTCACGGGTCAGCCCGTGGACCAGGTACGCGGGGCCGCGGTGGAGGGCGGCCGTCAGTGGCCCGTCGCCGGCGCCCAGGTGGACGACGAGGCCGCCGGCGGTGCCGGCCGTTTCGATGACGGCCCGGGCCTGCCGTTCGAAAAGGGGGGGCGGGTCGCCGCCGGCGCCTGCCCGCCCCTCGCCGGCGCCCGCGACGGTGCAGACGCCGCCCAGCAGCAGGCCGACGGCCACGGCGAGGACCGCCGCCCGCAGCCGCGCCCCCCGCCCGGTGGCCGTCCACGTCCTGCGTTGGTTCCAGAAACCGCGTCCGTGCATGATGGCCTCCGTGAGCACTTCGATTCCCGGACCCCAGGCTACCGCGCTTGCCGGTCTGCTCCAAGGTATAACCACGCGGGACGCCCATCTGTTCCGGAGAACCGCCGGGCGGCCGCGGCATCGCATCGACCGTACCCGCCGCTTGCACGCCGGTCCTTCCGGCCGCATAATGACCCCATGACCGACCGCGACCGCGCAAGCGTCTACCGCGTCCTGGACGCCAACGCCAACCGGGCCCGCGAGGCCCTGCGCGTGGCCGAGGAGGCCGCACGCTTCGCCCTGGAGCGGCCGGACCTCGCCGAGGCGCTGAAGACGCTGCGGCACGACCTGCGGGCCGCCATCGACCGCTTCGACTCCGGCGCCCTCCTGGCCGCCCGCGACACGGCCGGCGACGTCGGCACCCGCCTCGCTACCGAGACCGAAGGCCGCCGGGCCGGCACGGCCGACGTCGCCCGGGCCGCCATGAAACGGCTGACCGAGGCGCTGCGGGCCATCGAGGAGTACGGCAAGACGGTCGACGCCGGCGCGGCCGCGGCCGTCGAGGCCGTCCGCTACCGCGCCTACGACCTGGAGAAACGGCTGGCCGAGGCGCAGCGGCCGGCCGGACGGCTGGCGGCGGGCGGCCTGTGCGTCCTGCTGACCGAATCGCTCTGCCGCCGGCCGTGGGAGGAGGTGCTCGCCGCCACGCTCGCGGGCGGCGCGGCCGCCGTCCAGGTCCGCGAAAAGGAGGAGCCGGACGGGGCCCTCCTGGCGCGCGCCCGCCGGGCCGCCGAGGCGTGCCACGCCGCCGGGGCACTCTGCATCGTCAACGACCGGCCGGACGTGGCGGTCCTCGCCGCCGCCGACGGCGTCCACGTGGGGACGGACGACCTGCCCGCCCGCGCGGCCCGGCGAATCGTCGGCGCAGGCCGCATCGTCGGGACGAGCACGCACAGCCTGGAGCAAGCGCTCGCGGCCGCGGAGGCGGGGGCGGACACCATCGGCTGCGGCCCGATGTTCCAGAGCACCACCAAGCCGCAGGCGCTCCTCCCCGGCCCCGCCCTGTGCCGGGAGGTGACGGAGCGCGTCGGCGTGCCCGTGATGGCCATCGGCGGCATTACGGCCGAGAATGCGGCGGAGGTCCTCGCCGCCGGCGCAACGTGGCTCGCCGTCTCGGCCGCCGTGTGCGCGGCCGCGGACCCGGAAGCCGCAACGCGGCGGCTGGTGGAGACGATCGATTCCCTCTCCCCTGGCGGGAGAGGGGCAGGGTGAGGGGAAACCATACTCTATCTGCCACTGATGGAACAGGGGTGCGAGAACAAGACTCCTGGAACCTTTTTCGAGGAGAGAGCCCCATGATCCGAGGCACGGCCCACGTCTTCGGCGACGACGTCAACACCGACGAGA
>CAYTJE010000038.1:0-19537 GCA_964437855.1 uncultured Anaerolineales bacterium
CTGAGCGGAGCGAAGGATCTCGCCGTGCAAACGCCGGCCAAAAACGACCACGGCGAGATTCTTCGTCGGCCATACGGCCTCCTCAGAATGACAAGGTTGAGCGTCTGCCTTGTCTGGGGATTCTATCGGCCGCGGCGCAGACAGGCAAGCGGCAGGGCGAGGCGCGCCCACAGGAAGAGATTGGCTATGGGGACCACGAGGCGTATGAGGCGAACCTAGCCGAGGCGCCCGCCCGCGGGCGTGGTACCAGCGGGATGAGGTTCACGCGAACTCGCGGGGCAAACTGATCCTCGCGCGCATCCTGGCGGCGTATCTGGGGCCGGCACCGTGATGGAACCCGCTCGTGAAAGGAGTAGCGCCAGATCTCGGTTTCGGTGGGCCTATAATTACGTCAACTTCACCCGTACACGTACACGTTGTTCGCTGGGCCGCGTACGTATTTAATGGACTTGGTTTGCGTTTTGAATTGTCCACCAGATTTCTTAGTCGCGGTGCTTTTCCTTGTCGCTCTTGTTGCCGACTTGCGCTTGCACCCCGATTGCCGGGCCCTTGCCATACCCTCCTCCTCTCGCGATTCTAAGCGACCCTTTCGAACACCCGGAAGAACGCCCGGGCGGTAAACCCACTGAATGGTACGACATGGCACCCGTTGTCTTCAAGCAGTTTCCTGGACTCTGGGTTAGGGTAGGCCTCGACGTAATGGACCTCGCTTATGTCAGCGTCCAATATCATGCGGGCGCATTGGAAGCAAGGAAAAGTGGTCACATAGAGTTTGCCACCTTTGGCAGACCGGTCCCCCAGCGAGCGTATGGCCCGCTCCTCCGCGTGAATCGCTGTGCAAAGTTCCATTCCCCTTGTGGGGTACAACCAATCCCTGATGCGTTGCCCACATTTGCCGCAGCGGGTCTCGTCGGTGGGGCTCTCTATTCTCTCGCCACAGCTCGGGCAGAATACCACCTGCAGGGCCTCGAACAAAGACCGCATGCATTCATCCTTAAAGCAGTCTCCCGTCTCTACACAAGGAATAACGCTGGCGGGGTTCTCATTATACCCCGTTGATATAGGTAGTTCCAGACCGTCATGGTCTATCGTGATGACCGCGCCCACATGACGTTTGAGACACCCGGATGCGTGTGAGAGCGCGTATGCGGCGGCGATCTGAATCTCCTCCGGCCTGGCCGCCCGTGCTTCAGGGTCCTTGTTCATCAAAGGAAGAAAGTCTTCGGTCCTGCCCTTGAGGTCCTTCCCAATCTTTCGCGTGTCGGATTGCTTGCCGCCACCTCGGTCCCTGGTCGTTATGAGATGCTGCTCGTTGTTGAAGCACACATAGTCCGCCTCGTCGACGCATCTCTGGACCGACTGGCCCCATTCCGGCCCTTCGTTTTGGTCGCGGCGGTCGTCCCGCTCAAATTCTTCCTGGTCGCCGCCGTAGTCGTCCTTGACACGTTGCCATCGGTGTTCCTTGTCAGCGCACATTGCTACGAGGAAGAAGTTTGGCCAACTGGCTCTTAGCGCGCGCACTTCTCCATGGTTGCGGATCCCGTCAATCACGACCGGCGTATCCTGATTCAGGGAAGCGGCGTTTACTTTCTCATGCAGCCTCTCCATCCAGTAGCACAGGTTCTCTTGCCTCCTCATATTCCCATGGTCCTGCAACTTCTTCCGCCAGTCGTGCGTGCCTTTTTCTATTGTCTCGCCCTTGGCCTCCAACTCCTCCCGGATTGCATCCGACATTTTGTAGCGCTCGAAGCCTTCCTCTTTCTCAAGTGTGGCGGCCATCTCAGTACAACCGCTACCGACAGGGCCCGTAAGGCCGATGACAAGGTTCTGGGGGCGTTGCCCCACGTTCCCGCTGGGCATGGCCTTTTTGGCCTTTCGCTTCTTCTTTGCCATTGCGAGATCCTCCGCTCCACTGGCGATTGGAGCAGGGCATGCATTCCTATGCAAGAGGTTTTCCAACATCGAAGCGCATGCTTGCCGGCAGCCAACCTTCCTGGCAAATCACGCAAGTGTTCGGACGGCCGAGTCTTACGCTAAAGCGTGACCTGAAAAACGGTCGCCTGTGGATTTTGGTTGCATCGCTTTGTCCGGGCGGTATACTCGAAGGCCTGAGGTGGTCGGTGGGCCCGCAAGGGTGGTCCCGGCAACCCTCGAGGCAGCGGGCGGGCGTAGCTCAGGGGTAGAGCGCAACGTTGCCAACGTTGATGTCGTGGGTTCAAATCCCATCGCCCGCTCCACTCCCGTTGCTGCGACAGCGGCTCGGCGACGACCGCGGTTCGGGTCCGGGCGAGTCCGCTTTTTTTATGGCGCTCCGGACGGAGCCGAGACATAACGCCCTCTCCCGCCGGGGCAGAGGGGATTGAAGCCACCGCCTGGAGCCAGGAGCATCGCACGCATGGACGTGAACGTCGAGACGATCGCCACCTGCAAGAAACGCCTCTCGATCACCATCCCGCGGGAGGAGATCGACGCGAAGTTCGACGACCGGTTCTCGGAACTGGAACGCGAGGCGTTCGTGCCGGGGTTCCGTCCCGGCCACGCCCCGCGCCGCCTCGTCGAACGCCGCTTCAGGGAGGCGGTGACCGAGGAGGTCCGGGCCAAACTCGTCTCCGAGGCGCTGGAGAAGGCCCTGAAGGAGCAGGAACTGGATATCGTCGGCGAGCCGGACATCGACCCGGAGAAGATCGAGTTGCCCGACGAGGGCGAGATGACCTTCTCGCTGGACCTGGAGGTCCGCCCCGAGTTCGACCTGCCGCACGATTACTCCAGGATTCCCGTCGACGAGGTCGAGCGGCCCGAGGTGACCGACGAGACGGTCACCCAGGCCCTGGAACGCCTGCGCGAGCAGCAGGGGTCGCTGGAGCCGGTCGGCGCCGGCGAGGGCGCCCAGGAGCGCGACCTCGTCGTGGCCGACCTCACCATCCAGGCCGGCGACACGATGGTCGTCGACCGGCAGAACGTGCGGCTGCCGGTGCGGGAGGTGGCCATCGAGGGCATCCGCCTCGCCGAACTGCCCGACCTGCTGACCGGCGCCAAGGCCGGCGAGACGACGGAAACCAAGATCACCATCGGCGAGGAGGCCGAGGCCGAGGACGTGCGCGGCCAGGAGGCCGACCTGACGGTCAAGGTCAACGAGGTCCAGCGGCTGCGGCTGCCGGACGACGAGGCCCTGCTGGAGGCCACCGGCCAGGAGGACATGGCGTCGCTGCGGGCCACGATCCGCCGCCGACAGGAGGCCCGCAGCGAGGCCCAGTTCCGGGAGGCCCGGGAAGAGGCCGTCCGCGACTGGCTGCTCCAGACCATCCAGTTCGACCTGCCGGAGGACCTCGTCAATCGCCATTCCAACCGGCTGCTCCAACGGCGCCTCACGAGCATGCAGTACCGCGGCGTGCCGGCCGACGAGGTCGAGCAGCACATGGACGAGATCGCCGGCGCCACCGGCGAGGAGGCCGCACGCGACCTCCGCCTCCACTTCATCCTGGACGCGATTGCCAAGCAGGAGGGGATCGAGGTCGCCGACGCCGAGGTCGACGCCCGCGTCCGCTTCATGGCCGTCCAGTACGGCCGGAAGGCCGACCGCCTGCGCGAGGAGATGGAGGCGTCGGGCCACCTGGACTCGCTGCGGGCCCAGATCCTGGAGGACAAGGTGATCCGGACGCTCCTGGACCGCGCCACCGGCGAGGCGGCGCCGGAGGCGCCCGCCGACGAGGCCCCCGAGAAAGCATCCGCTGCGGAGGCCGAAGCCGCCGGGGAAGCGGGCGGCGAAGGTGCCAAGGAAAAAGCGGGGGCCGAGCCCGCACCCGCCGACGAAGCGTCGGCCGCCGAGAAGCCCGCCGACGAAGCCCCCGCCGAGCCTGCCGAGGACGAGGAACCCCCGGCCGGCGGCGAGGAGACGCCCGAGTCCACCTGAGGCCGCGCCGGCGGATCGCCCGAGAGCCCTTCTGGAAGGACACGCGACGCCATGCCCCATCCGTTCGACCCGACGGGCCGGCTGGCCCGGACCATCGACGCCCGGATGCCCCCGTACCAGCAGCAGCGTTGGCTGACGCTCTCCGACCTCCTGCTCGAGAACCGCATCGTCTTTCTGGAGGGGGTCATCACCGACGCGGTCTCCAACAACGTCGTCATGAAACTGCTGTACCTGCAGAGCGAGAAGAAGAACCAGGAGATCAGCCTGTACATCAACTCGCCGGGCGGGTACGTCTCGAGCACGATGGCCATCTACGACACGATCCAGTTCCTGGACGCGCCCGTGGCCACCTACGCCATCGGCCTGTGCGCCAGCGGCGCCGCCCTCCTGCTGGCCGGCGGGACGAAGGAGAAGCGGTTCGCCCTGCCGCACGCCAAGGTCATGCTGCACCAGCCGGCCGGCGAGGTGGGCGGGCAGGCGGCCGACATCGAGATTGCCGCCAAGGAGGTCCTGCGCGACAAGGATACCCTCATCCACCTCTTCGCCAAACACACCGGCCAGCCGCCCGAGAAGATCCGCGAAGAGACCGAACGCGACCGCTACTTCTCCGCCGCCGAGGCCAAGGAGTACGGCCTCGTGGACGAGGTGCTCGAACACGAGCAGGCGGAAGAGAAGCACGAGTAGACGATTGCCGCGCGGCGGGTCTCCCGGCCCGCCGCGAAGAACCGGAAGAAAACAGTGGTGCGCGGCGGCCTTCCCAGGCCGCCGCGATTGTGGCGTCTCGTATGGGGTGGTGGCCTGGGAAGGCCGCCACGCGAGAACCCGTAGAGGCCGCGCATCAGAAATCGAGGACCGACCGTGACCCCCCGCAACCAACTCATTCCCCACGTCATCGAGGAGACCGGCCGCGGCGAGCGGGCCTACGACATCTACTCCCGCCTGCTGAAGGACCGCATCATCTTCCTGGGCGGCGACATCGAGGACGACACGGCGAACCTGGTCATCGCCCAACTGCTGTTCCTCCACAACGAGAACGCCGACGCCGACATCTCGCTCTACATCAACTCGCCGGGAGGGCACATCACGTCCGGCATGGCCATCTACGACACCATGCAGTTCGTCGGATGCGGCGTGCGGGCGTACTGCCTGGGCCAGGCCGCCAGCATGGGCGCGGTGCTCCTGGCCGCCGGCACGAAGGGCAAACGGTTCGTCCTCCCCAACAGCCGCATCCTCATCCACCAGCCGATCGGGGGCGCCCGCGGGCCCGCCACCGACATCGGCATCCAGGCCGA
The DNA here is from genome assembly GCA_964437855.1 of uncultured Anaerolineales bacterium. Lineage (GTDB taxonomy): Bacteria > Planctomycetota > Phycisphaerae > FEN-1346 > FEN-1346 > BS750m-G62. The sequence continues at coordinate 5,203 of CAYTJE010000038.1, forward strand.
GGAGATCCTCCGCCTCCGCACCCGCCTGAACCGGATCCTCGCCGACCATACCGGCCAGCCGATTGAGCAAATCGAGAAAGACGTGGACCGCGACCGCTTCATGAGCGCCGAGGAGGCCGTCGACTACGGCCTCGCCGACGAGATCATCACCAGCCTGGCGAAGAAGGACGAGTGAAGGAGGGTCGTGCCGGGCACCTCTCGCGAGGCTCAAAGGTGCTTGGCATGTTTGGGCGCGGTTAGCGGCTACATCGGTTTCAGGCCGCCGTCGAGGCGCAGCACGCCGCCCGCTTGCGTCTGGAAGTCGACCGCCGTCTCGCCGCAGCGGACGCGCAGGGGCCGGCCCAGCGTCGAGCGGATCGTCGCTTCCGTCAACTTTCCGTCCTCCCACGCGATATCCACCTCGAATCCGCCGCGGGCGCGTAAGCCTTTGACGCGACCGGACTTCCATGCGGGCGGCAGGGCGGGCAGCAGGCGGACGATGGGGGCGCCCGTGTCGGCGTCGCGCCGGTGGCTCTGGAGGAGCATCTCGGCGATGCCGGCCGTTGCCCCCAGGTTGCTGTCGATCTGGAACTGGTTGCCGCCCCTGCCGAACAGGTTGATGAACGTCTGGCCCCCGAGCAGGCGGTGCACGTCGGCCAGCGCCATGTCGCCGCGCCCCAGCCGCGCGTTGAAGCCCACGCCCCAGGCCGCCACCCAGGGGACCCGCGACGGCCCCCGGGCATCCAGCGACTTGGCCGCCGCCTCGGCCCACGGCGGGGTGTCCGCCGGGGTGATCTGCCGGCCGGGATACAGGGCAGTCAGGTGGGCCCGGTGCCGATGATGGGGGTCCGCCTCCTTGAACTCGCGGGCCCACTCCATGAGTCGGCCGTCGCTCCCCACCTGCGGGCCGAGCAGGTTGGCGCGGGCCGTGCGGATGCGTCCGACGTAGTCGTCTTCGATGCCAAGCGCCGTGGCGGCCTCGAGGATCTCCGTGAACAATTCCCACACGCACTGCTGGTCGTACGACGGTCCCATGCACATGCCATGCGCGGAACCGTCCGGGGCGATGAAGCGGTTCTCCGGCGAAGCGGCCGGACCGCTGACGAGTTTCCCCGTCTCCGGATCGGGCACCAGCCACTCCAGCCAGAACCGGCCGGCCTCCTTGAAGAGCGGCCACACGCGCCGCAGATACTCCTTGTCGCCGGTGAAGGCGTAGTGTTCCCACAGCGTCTGCATGACCCAGGCGCCGCAGCCGGGCAGGTAGCCCCAGCGGTTGTCCGGCCGGGGCCAGGTGTAGCCGAACGGGTTGGTGCAGACGTGCGCCACCCAGCCGCCGGTCCCGTGGCAGAGGCGGGCCGTCGCCCGGCCGGGGGGCACGATCCACTCGACGAGGTCCGCCACCGGCAGCGCGCACTCCGACAGGTTGCACACCTCGACCGCCCAGTAGTTCATCTGGATGTTCAGGTCGAGGTGGTAGTCGCAGTTCCACGAGGGGCTGGTGCCGTCCACCCAGATGCCCTGGAGGTTGGCCGGCTGCGTGCCCGGCCGCGAACTGGACATGAGCAGGTACCGCCCGTACTGGAAGAGCAGGGCCGCAAGGCCCGGGTCGCCGGCGTCCTTCTGGAACGCCGCGAGCCGCTCGTCGGTCGGCATCGCGGCCTTGTCGGCGGCGGCGCCGGCGTCCAGGTCCAGTTCCACCCGCCGGAACAGGGCGCGGTGGGCGGCCAGTTGGGCGGACTTCAGGGCCTCGTACGGCTTGGCGGCCGCGGCGGCGATCTGGTCGGCCACCTGTTTGTCGGGCGCCGGACCGCGGAAGTCCGGCGGTTTCGGCAGGTAGTCGGTGCCCGCCGCGATGAGCAGCGTGACCGCGTCGGCCCCTTCGATGCGGAGCGCGTCGTCCCGGACCGCGACCTTCCCGCCCTCGGCCACGGCCTTGACGCGGGCGATGTAGTGCAGGCCGTCTCGGCCTCCGCGCGAGCCCGGCAGCCGGCCCGACATGACCAGCGTGTCGGACCCGTCGGCCCGCGTCGTGAAGCGCTGGGGCCGCCCAAGCGACGCCGTGAAGGTGATGCTCCCCGGCTTGTCGGCCGCGAGGCGGGCCGCGATGACCTGGTCCGGCGCGCTCGAAAAGACCTCCCGCGTATGCGTCACGCCGTCGCGGACGAAGCGGGTGCGGGCGATGGCGGTGTCGAGGTCCAGGTCGCGGCGGTAATCGGACGCCGCGTCCGGGCCGTCGAAACGGAGGTCGAGGTTGCCGAGAACCTCGGCGCTGCCGAAGTGCCGGTCGTGGAACTTCGAGACCGGCCTGATGATCTTCCACAGGAGTTTCTCGGCCTCCGCGTACTGGCCCTGGAAAAGCAGGCGGCGCACCTCGTCGATGCCCTCGGCCAGGCCGGGGTCGTCCGGCACGGGGATGGGTGCGCCCGACCAGACGGTGTCCTCATTCAGGGCCAGGCGTTCCCGCGCGACGCCGCCGAACACCATGCAGCCGAGCCGGCCGTTGCCGACGGGCAGCGCCTCGCGCCACGCCGAGGTCGGCTGCCGATACCACAGCGTCAGCGGTTCGCCCGGCGCCTCGGCCCGGCCGGTCAACTCGGGCGCGGGCGGCGCCTTTTTCTTCGGCGCCCGGGCGGCCAGGGCCCACAGCGGCAGGGTCAGGATGCAGAGCAGAAAAGTCGCGCGTCTCATGCGGGCGCCTCCGAAAGTGAAACGTTCCGTGGGGAAACCCCCGAAATTATCTGCGGTTCCGGCCGGTTCGGCGGCGGGCGTTACTGGCCCTGAGCAGCCGGGGCGGTCGTGCCTCGCGGCAGGTGGATGACGAAGGCGGCTCCCTGGCCCTCCTTGGAGTTAACCGAGATGAAGCCGCCGTGGTCCTGGACCAGTTTCTGGGCCGCCGCCAGGCCCAGGCCGGTCCCCTTGTGGCCCTTGGTGGAGTAGAAGGCGTTGAAGATGTTCGGCTGCTCGTCGGGCGGAATGCCGGGGCCGTTGTCCGCGACGGTGATCCAGACCTCGCTCTCGTGGGGCGAGAGGCGGGTCGTGACCTCAACCTGTCCGCGGACGGCGGGCACGGCTTCGATGGCGTTCGAGAGGACGTTCAGGCACGCCTGGTGAAGGCCGTCCGGGTCGACGACGATCTCGGGCAGCGAGGTGTCGAGTCGTGTCGTGAGGGCGACCTGTTTTTCCTTTGCGGCACTTTGGACCAGTTCGACGACCTCGCGGACGACGGCGTTGACGGACATCTGCTGGCGGTTGGGGGGCGACTGGCGGCTGTAGGAGAGCATGTCGAGGACGAGGGAGTTGATGCGGTGCATGTTCCGGCGGACGACCTCCCAGCCCTGCTGGACGGTGGTCAGTTCCTGGTGGTCCAGTCCGCTTTCGACGGCGTGGGACCCGCCCTGGATGCCCTGGAGGATGTTCTTGATGTAGTGCGACAGGCTGGCGACGGCCTGGCCCATGGCGGCGAGACGTTCCTGCCGGACCTGGCTGGCCATCAGGTGGGCGTTCTCGACGGCCAGACCGGCTTGGTACCCGATGGCGGTCATCAGTTTCAGGTCGTCGGGCGAGAACTGCCCCTGGCTGATGTGGGTGTCGACGTGGATGACGCCCAGGATCTCGTCACGGCTCTTGATCGGGACGCAGATCGCGCTTCGGATGCCGAAGTCCTGGACGCTTTCTCCCTCCTCGAATCGTTGGTCCTGCATGGCGTTGGTGGTCAGCACGCCGTCGCCGCGGCGCATCACGTAGTTGATGATGGTTTTGGAGACGCAGATGGGCGGTTTGGCCGCGGCCTCGTCGTCGGCGGGCTCGGCCCACTGGGTATCGGCGGGCGCCTGGGCGGCCGACTGCTCGCGGCGAATCTGTTCGAGCAGTTCCTCGCGATAGCGGACGGCCTTGGGGACCATCGGTCCCATGCCGCCTTCCCGCAGCAGGATGAAGCCGCGGTCAGCGTCCACGATGTCGAACACCATGTCTATCACGCGGTTCAGGATGCGGTTGATGTCGTAGTCGTGGGCCAGCATGTCGGCGATCCGGTACAGTGCCCGCAGGCCGATGATGCTGGTCCGCATGCCGGCCATGTCTTCGCCCACCGCGAAGGCGGTGTGCGGGTCGTCCGAGGCTCGGGCGGTCGAGAGGATGGCACTGTCAACGCGGCCCTCGGTGTCGATCTGGATCGGCATGCCTCGGTGATCCACCACCGCCCCCTGGCTGGGCGGCTGGCCCACGGCGAGGATCGTGTTGCCGATGTGAATCTGGTCGCCGGCTTGAATCTCGGCGTCTCGAATCCGCATGCCGTTGACGAACGTGCCGTTCGAAGAATCCAGGTCCCGCAGGACGCACTGCCCGTTTTGAAACTCGAAGCGTGCGTGCTCCCGACTCGCCCCGGGGTCCCGCAGGGTCACGTGGCAGCCGCGGTCCCGGCCGATGGTCGATGTGGGGCCGTCCACGTCGAACGTCTTGCCGTGGTCGGGGCCCTGAATGACGGTCAGCGTGGGCATGGCGAATACCGTGCTCGGACAGCGCGCAGCAACGGGTCTCCCCGACACCGCAATCGGCTGGGCCGCCCGACTGTTTGTACGAGCACCTTATGGTGCAGAATCCGCATTATTGCGGGTGCTGCCTGGTTGCCGTACCGGCGTGAGTGGCTGGTGAGGTGTCTATCAGACTGTAGCCGCGACTCTCGGGGAAGTCAAGGCGCGGTTCCGCCGTTTCGGCCCTGGAGGCTGGTCTGGCCCTCGGACAGGCCGTCGGCCAGGCCCTGACCCAGGTTCAGACTGGCCACGATGCCTGCAATGAACCCGCCCACCCACTTGACGGTCTCCAGGTCGTGGCCGGATGCGAGCAGCCCGACGACCGCGGCGATGCCTACGAGGCTCAGGACCATTTTCTTGCTGGCCAGGACTTCGCGGATCGTCGACATGGTTCTTCTCCTTGGTTCGTCTGCCGGGCGCCGGGGGTGCCGCAGCGCCGCGGTTCGTGCCGGTCTCGGAAGGTCGTCCCGAGCAACGTCAAGGGCGGGTGCCCTTGTCTGCGGGGCGGCCCCCGCCGCGCGGATGTCAGAGGCCCGCCAGGGTCGCGGCCACCTGCCGCGCCAGCGTCACCAGTTCCACAATGGTTGCGGGGACCAGCCGCTCGCGCCGCAGCCGGTCCTTCAGATCGGCCAGGTCCTGCCGGTCGATGGCGGGTTCCAGGTCGCCCAGTTCGAACAGGTCGGTCGAGACGGCGTCGAGGGGGTCGGTGCCGGCGCCGGCGGCGCGCTCCGCCAGGGACTCGGCCGCCTCGAGGAAATCGACGGCGGCTCGCTTGAGGTTAGTTTCCGCTTCCTGCATCGGTCCGGCTCCTTTCGGTTTCGTAGTCGGTCAGGGTTTGGACGGCTTCGGCGTCGCGCACGAAGAGGTTCCTGAGCAGTGTAGCCAGGCGGCCGTAGGACGCGGCCAGGTCGAGGGTGTCCTCGGCCAGGTTGATGGCGCGGCCGATGGCCGCCTGACGCTGGCCGAATTCGCCGTCCAGCCGCGCCAGTTCCGCCCGGAACGCCTCCTCCAGCGCCAGGCGTTTCGCCGTCTTCTCGATGGCCGCGTCCAGGGTTACGCGGCCGTCGGCGTCGGCAGCCTGCCGGAGCGAGGCGGCCAGGGCGGCGTCCAGTTGGGCCCGCTTCTCCTCGGCCAGGTGGCCGGTGACCTTGTCGTGGTAGGCCTGCACCTGGTCGCGGTACTGTTGCATGGCCTCCAGTTGCAGCGCCTGGCTGCGCTGGATGGCCTCCGGCACGCCGCAGCCGCCGGCCAGGGGGGCGAGGGCGGCGGCCAGGGCCAAAATCATGGCGGGGCGGGGCATGGACGGTCTCCTTTCTGGGGTTCGGCCGGCTCGGTCTGGTTCCGGGTCTCCTCGCCTAAAGGGGTCCGAACGGAGAGGACCGAGACGAGAAGCGAGTGGACCTCGCGGCGGAGGTCCCGGAGCTCCTCGCGGGTTTCGGTGCGGGCCTCGGCAATCATGCGCAGGGTCGAGGCGTGCGGCTGGGCGGCGTGGCGGTCGATCCAGTAGCCGAACCCCGCCACGTTCACGCCGCCGGCAAACAGGTGCCCGCCGACCACGAGCACAATGACCACCCGGCGCAGCGACCGGAGTTCTTGCCACGTCCGGGTGTTGGCCTCGCGCTGTTCGTGCCGGAACGCCTCGCAGACCTCCCGCTCGACGTATCTGTTCGGATCCCTTTGGGACCGGTCGTCCCGGGCGGGGGCTGTCGGCGTGCTATCCGTCGTACTCAACGTCCACCTCCACGATCAGCCGGATGGGGCCGGCGACCGCCAGCCCCTCCCGGTAGGTGCTTGTGTAGTTGGGCCCCGGCGGCGACCACGCGGGCCGGTCGGCGGTGTCCGGCCGGGTGGATCGGACCGTCAGCACGGTGTCCCCCGACGTATTAACCGAGCCGGCGGGTACGGTCACCTGTTTCGGCCCGTCGTCGTCGGAGGCGAAGGTGGCCAGCGAGGTCTCGGCCGCATCCACCACCTCGGCCGTGAACGTGTCGGCGAAGTCCACAGAGCCCGCCGGCGCCTCGGTGCTGAAGTCCAGCCGCGCCTGGCGGACCTCGTAGCCGGCCAGCGCCCCGGTGGCGAAGGTCATGCGGAAACGCCTCGATTCCAGGAACCACTGCTGGCTGGAATCGTCGTCGAAGACCTCGCCGCCCATCCCGGCGTCGTAGGCCACGCCGCACGAGACGCCGTCGTCCACGCCGTCGAACAGGCCGAAGGTGTCGGCCCGGTCGGCGGGCCAGTCGTCGATGCCGAACGTCAGGCGGTAGACGCTGTCGCGCCGCTGGCTCTCGCTGACGGTGGGCAGGATGCGGACGCGGTCGAGGCGGCCCACGGCGTGGTAGAGTTCCGCGAAGACCGTGGCGCAGGCGGGCGTCCACGGGTTCAGCGGGTTGCCCAGGTCGTCTTCGGCGGTCAGGTCGTACGTCCACCCGTCGGCCCCGAAGGCGTCCTGGCAGAGGTGGGCGAGCGTGTAAAGTGCCTCCCGGTTCGGGTCCCACCACCGAAGCGGCCAAGCGAGCGTCAGCATCTCCTGGATCTGGAACTGGAAGTTGGCGACGGTCGGCAGCGGGTCGGGCTCGCCGCCCGCCGGGGTGCCCAGGAGAGGGTCCCAGCGTCCGAACGCCGCCGGCACGAACCCGGCCGGCACCAGACCGTCGCGCTCGCCCAGCGCAGCGCGGACCTCGTTGACGATGACCTCGGTGTCGATGGCGTCGCCCGGCTGCGGCGGCCAGCGGTCGGCGGTCCAGGGCATCGACGTCTCCTTCCGGCCGAAGCGGATCTCAGACCATGCGCGGCGGGTGCAGCAGGATGATCCAGCCCGAGGCCGTCGAAACGAGCGGCACGTACCGGTCGTAGCCGGAGGGGCCGTCCAGGTAGCCCGCCTCGTCGGGCCAGAGTTCGGCCACGTTCGGGACGCCGGTGATCGCGTCGCCGTCGTCGACGAATTCGCCGCCCTCACGCCGCACCGGCTGGACCGTGTAGGCCCCGCCGCTGTACGAGGTGATTCGTGCGAGCCGCTGCGTCGGTTCGGCTGCCGACCGTGCCGTCAGGTACACCATCTCCGGCGGGGAGCGGCGGTCGAGCCGGGCCTCCACCCGCACGACCGTGTCCTCCGGGACGAGGTGCGAGCCGGTGTCGGCCTCGGCCACGTTGTGGACGACGATGCTTTCGAGGCCGCCGGTCGGCTTCTGCCATTGCATGTGCCCGTTGCCGTCGGGGCCGACGGGGCGAACCTCGTCGGCGTAGTACCGCTCGTCGGGCGGGTCGCCTGGCGCGGTCGCGAGGATGCGGGCCCAGAACGTCCGGTAGGGCGGCCCGCCGGGTTCGAGGTCCGGCGACCGATCGGTGGGTCGGGCGGCGTCCACGTGGCGGTCTTCGCTGCGGTCCCGAACCGCCCCGGGCGTATAGATACCAAGTGGATCGTTGGGCATGGCTGGGGCCTTTACTCCAGGTCACATTCGGTCCGAGGCGCCGGTGCGAACGTGAACCGTATCCGGTGGACCACCGGCGCCAGGAGGTAGCCCGGGTGCGAGCGGGCCAGCGCCAGGTGCCGGCCGCGCACGCCCAAGATGCGCTCGCCGACGCGGTGCCCCATCGCCAGGTAGGGCATCTCGATTCGCGCCAGGGCGGGGGCGCGGCGGTCGGCCTCCCAGGCGGCGCGGACCAGGTCGTCCAGCCGCGCCGCATCGTCGGCCTCGTCCGCGCCGCCGTCTCCGTAGAACCGGCTCGTCGAGGCCACGCGGCGGAAACGGTAGCCGGCAGGGACGTGGACGTGGCGGGTGTGGCCGGGGAGGTCGGCGGCGTCCTCGCCCGCGTACTCAGCCGCCAGGCGCGAGTCGCTCTCCAGGGCAGCGGTCACGCGGACGCGCACCTCGTCGCGCATTGCCGCCGCCAGGTACCGCGGCGGCAGGGGATCTTCGCTCAGGTAGATGCCGCATTCGTCGCGCAGGACGCGGGCTGCCAGGGTCGTCTGTTCCCAGGAGGCGCCGCCGTCGAGCGAGATCTCAACGTAGACGCCTCGGCTGCGGCCGGGCGCGTCGCGCGAGAGACACGGCAACAGGCGCCGCCGCCGGCGTACGTACGGCGCGTCCTCGAAGACGCCCGACAGGTCCGGCGGCGCGCCGCGGCCATAGGGGGAGCCGGTGTAGTCGCCGGCCTCGTTGAGGACCCATTTGCGGAAGACGTCGCGGACGGTGTCGAAGTCCGCGTTCGTGCGCGGACTGAAATCGTCCGGATCACTCGTGGCGAGGGCGTCGTCCCAGCCGGCCACCAGGTCGAAGGTCGACTCGTAGAACTTGCGGTCCCCCTGGGCCACGTACCGCCGGGGGGCTGCGGCAAACTCCATGCGTACGCCCAGGCCCACGAAGTCCGTCTTTGTGGGGTCGTACGTCTGGTCGGGCGACTGGTGCGAGAGCCATCCCGACGGGCCGCGGGCCGGATACCAGATCTCCAAACGGCGGCTGACGGCCGCGGGGCCCGGCTCGACGCGTACGACGAGCCTCGCCCCGGCCAGTTCGAGCAGCGCGTCCAGCGCCTCGCCGAGCGGCCGGCCCTCCAGGCACACGTCCCGGATAACCGTGGCGGGGAGCGCGGCCCGCGTCTCGCTCGGAGACGGCACCTCCACACTCTCTGCCTGGCCGTGCTCTGCCAGGACGTAGGCAACGGCCTCGTCGAGCGTCCACGCCGTGCCGCCGGACGGGTGGTCGGCCGTGAAAATCGTATAGGCGTCGCCCGTTCCGGGGTCGTACGTCGCATCGGCGGCGTTGGCGCGGCCGTCCGGGTTGAAGACGAGGGTTTGTCCGTCGACCCGGTCGGCACCGCCGCCGGCGGTCCAGGCCCGTCGGCCTCTGATGCGCCGCCGGAGCAGGTCGGCGGTCGGGTCCTCGGCCTCCAGGATCAGATGTTCGCCGTCGGCCTGCATGGAGAGGTCCGCCCGCGTGACCCGGCCGTCGAAGACGACGCGGTCGTCGGCCTCCTTGCCGGGAAGCACGCCGCCGCGCAAGAGGGTGGCGGTAATCGTTGCGCCGGGGTGGACGTTGGCGGCCACATCGTCCAGGCGAAGGGCCTCACCAGTGATTGCGTCGCGGCCGAGCGCAGCCGTGAACGTGGCCGTCGGCGCCAAGCCCATCCGCTGCTCGATTGACTCCAGGCGGAAGCGCGGCTCGACCTGGCCGTTGATGCGAACCTGGACCATCGGTGCGGCGAGGACGTGGGTGTCGCTCAGGCGAGAGAACAGGGCGCCGGTGTTGGGCTGGGCTGTCATTGGGTGGTCTCCGCGCTCAACGCATCCACCGTGCCGGGCGGCGAGGCGTCCGGCGTGACCCGTACGACCGCCGGGGTCTCGTCCCACACATCGTCGCCGGCCACCGCGCGCACCGCGAGTTGGTGTTCGATGTCCGGGGCCAAGGCGCCGCTGGTCCAGGCGTAGCCGGTCTGGCCGCTCTGGAACGTGACCTCGCCGAGCGGCGTCTCGTAATCGACGGTGCCGGTGCCGCCGTCGCCGTAGATGCGGAACGCTTCCGGTGTCGCGCCCGTGTGGCCGATGCGGTAGTGCCACCACAGCCGGACTCGGCCAGCGGGCAGGGACGCGGCGCCCATCGCGAGGGGAGCGGCGGGGCGGCTGGGAACCGGCTCGCCGTCGGCGTCCAATTCCAGCCGGACCTCGTTCTGGGTGACGGGGCACTGCCGGCCGTCGGCGTCGACGGGGCGAATGCCGAACCAATGCACGGCCCCCGCTGCCAGCGCGCCGGTCTCCGCTTCGGCAACGCTTGGGCCGACACGGAGCCACGGATCGGCGTAGTCGAGCGCGGCCGGGCCGTCGCCGGTGGCACGATAGAGGTCGTATCCGGCCTCGCTGGCGATGGCTTCCACGCTCTCGACCGTAGGGGAGAGGAGGCGATCCGCCGAGGCGGTCAGCGTGGCGCGCCACTGGAAGTACCGGCCGTCGGGCAGGGTCTGCGGGTCGCCGCCGTACGACTGCCAGAGAGCCTGGGGATGGCCGCCGGCGTCGGTGTCGTCGGCCGCGCGGGCTTCCCAGGCGACGCCGCAGCCGTCCGGCACGTCGCTCACATGGATAAGGTCCGTCCAATCGGCCGCGAGGCGGATGGCGTCGAACGTGGGGCTCGCCAGCGTGCCGGAGCCCAGCAGCCGGTAGGGTGTGAAGCCCGCGGTGTATCGTGCGGCGCTGGAGAGGCGGACCTCGTCCAGGCGACCGGTCAGGTTCCAGAAGTAGGGCCCCCCTGTGCGGAAGGCGCCGAGGGTCAGGTTGTAGTCACCGGCGGCGAGGGTCTGGGCGCCCGTGCTGGCCTTGGCCTCGCCGTTAACGTAGAGGACGAGGTCGGTTCCGTCGAGGACGACGGCAGCGTGCCACGGTTGGTCGGATTCGAGGAGGGCCGTGACCTCCTCGCCCTCCCAGACGGCGTCCGGGGGCGAGACACCGCCGCCGGTCAGGCCCGCCCGCAGCCGCGAGGAGGTCCCGCCCCCGGCCCGTCGGCGTGCAACCAGGCGGACCCAGTTGTCCGCGTCGCGCCCCCAGGTCCAGAGGCAGGCTTTCTCGTCCGCCGGCGACTCCACGAGGCCGCGGGCCCAGCACTCGACAGTCAGCACGACGTGGCCCGGCATGGCCCAGGCGCCGGCGTCCATGTGGTCGGGGTCCGCTGCGTCGAAGCGGTAGCCGTCTTCGACGCTGTCGGCCCCGGAGTTCGCCAGGTCGTGGCCGCCGCCGGAGGCATCCTCAAGGCCATTCCCCTCGCCGGCGCAGGCGCCATCGTGGAGGTGCCAGAGGCCGAGGGTGTCGGCGTCGGGCGCAAACTCGTCGAAGTCGCCCTTCAGCCCCAGGCCCTCGACGATTCGCAGACCGTCGCGCGTGCCCTGGTCGAAGTTCGACTCGTCCATCCGGAACGTCAGCATGGCACGGGGCTCCGTGTCAGACGGCGACCAGGTCGACCTTGTAGGTCGTCCCGCCGGCGTGGAGACGTAGTTGCGCCAGGTCCGAGCGGACCCACTGCTCGCCATCGGCCGGGGCGGCCGGGTCGTCCGTGCGGACCGGGACGAGCCAGGCGGCCGCGTCGATCGCGTCGAAGTTGGCGTTCAGCACCTGGTCCCAGTCGTCGGCGTGGTCGCCGTGGCCGGGCTTCTCGAGGTTCAGGTTCGGCGTGTACGTCGAGGCCATGGGTCGGCTCCTTGCTTGCCGCGCAGAACCGCAGCGGCGTTCGGTTACACGTCCGGGCTCGGATCCCAGGCGAGCGTGGCCGTCCGCGTGTCGGGCTCGTACGCGGCCACACGGTAGTTCTCGGGAGGTCGTGGCAGCGGAGAGACGGGGATCTGGGTCTCGGCGGCGCTGGCCAGCCGGTTGCGGGCGGCGTCGATGGCTGCAACGGCCAGCCGGTGGATGCCGGGAACCAGCAGGTCGGTGGTCCACTGGTAGATGGCCGCCGCTTGGCCCCACGCGCCGATGCCGTACCCGCCGGTGCCATAGCCCCACGGCGTTCGGCCGTCCGGGCGGGCGGGGATCGGCGATTCGTTCAGGGGGGTGTCGTAGTCGATGGTGCCCGTCGCGGCATCGCCGAAGACGTCGAACGACTCCAGGTTCGCCTCGAGGTACAGGCCCGCCTGCCACGTCAGGCGCACCTCGGCCCCCGCGCCGTGACTGAAACCGGTCAGGGCGTCGGTGAAGTCCGTCCAGCGGTCGGCGGCCTCCACCGCTACCACCTCCACGAGCAGCATCTCGTGCCGGCCGCTCCGGCCGACGGGAACCGTGACGTCCAGTTGCCGGTCGGCCGGCAGGGCGGTCACCCCCGCCAGGCGCCCGCCCGCGTACACCTGGTGCCAGCGGTCTTCGTGGGTCGAATGCCAGGTGATTTCGATCGCGCCCGGCCCGGCCACCGTGCCGTCGGGCGCCAGGTCCAGGGCCAGGGGGCGGACGCGAACGTGCGTGATGCCGTCGGTCGCAGGGGACACGGTTACCTCGCCAGTTGCTCGTACGTGGCGGAATAGGGAAGGTGCCACCGGGTGCCCACCGCGGGCGGGCCGAGACGCTCAAAGGCCGTCATCCGGCAGTGGGCATACTCGGAGCCGTCCGGCACCCCCAGGCGGTAGGTCCGGCCGTCGATGAACGCCTCGCAGGCGGCCAGGAGCAGCGCGAGGCCCGCGTCGGTGTCGGCGGACAGGACGCCGCGCTGGCGGATGGTCCGCGGCCCGTCGCCCAAGTCGAGCGTCAGGCCCCCCGCCAGACCGTTGAAGCGGATGTCCTCGACACGGCGGACCGGGCTCGCCACCTCCACGAGGTGCGGCCCGGAACCGAACAGCGCCTCGTCATCGAAGGTGGCCTCGCCGGTCATCGTCTCGGACCAGTAGCCGCAGGCCCCCGCGAAGCGGACGGCGGTCGGCCGGCCGGCACTGGTCTCGCCGACCACGGACGGGCCGATCCGCGTGGCCCCCACAGCCGGCGCGAGCGGCGGATTCCGACCGGACGCCGGGCCGTCCTCGGCTCGGTCGCCGACCAGGGGGTCGGCGGCGAGGGCGTCGCAGCAGGCTTGCGCCAGGGCCACGAGCGCCTCGAACGCCCGCGTGTGCGGCACGGCGCGGTCGAGCACGGAAGCCCGCCAGTGCAGCAGGCGATACCGGCCGACGGGCACCTCGGGCCAGGTGAGTGGCTCGGTCTCGGTGGGCTCCAGGACCACGGCCGGCAGCCGGCTCAGCGGCACGTCGACCGTTTCGCCCGGCCGGGCCAGCCGCACCATGCGGACGCCCGCGACCGAGCGGCAGGTTTCGACCAGGGTGCCCAGGAGGTCCAGGTCGGCGGGGGTCATGGGCGTTGTCTCCTCCGGTTCGTTTGCTCGGGCGGATGCGCCGGGTACCACGGATTGCTTGCCAATCCGTGCCTGCCCATCGGGCTACACGGTTTGGCAAGCAAACCGTGGCACCCTGCACGCCTGGCGCCTCATACGCGGCGGAGGCGGTGGCTCGAGAGGCTTCGCACGTCGTCGGCCCGGCCGTCGGCGTCGCGGTCGAGGACCAGCCGGGCCTTGGCCACCTCGTCCTCGTAGAGCCGGGCGTAGTGGTCGGCCTTGGCTGCCAGGCCGCTCTCGGTGAGGCTGCCGGCCGCTTGGCCGCGATACAGCGTGGCCAGGACGAGCGCGACGCTCGCCCGCCGCAGGGCACGGCGCTGGGCGATCCAGTCGGCCAGGTCGGACGCGGGGTCGGCGGCGTCGGCCTCCAGGCCGAACCGGGCGAGCAGGGCGAACCGCGCCTCCTCGTGCTGCGGGTCGAACGTCTGGATGCGGAAGCCCAAGTCCGTGGCCGAGGGAAGCGGCACGGCGTCGTCCCCTGAGGAGCCGACGACGGCGGCCATGAGTTCCGTCTCGCTTTCGACGCTCAGGACCTCGTAGCAGCCGTCCACACCCTGGTCCGGGTTCGAGAGGTGCACCACGTGGCCGGGGCGGACCTGGCTGGTCACGAACTGGCCGTCCGCGGCCGTGACGGTGAAGGTCTGGCTGGTGGCGCCGTCGCCGCGGGTCAGGCACTGGTGGTCGAGGACGATCTCCCGCAGAAGGGCGGGCTCCCACTTCAGCAGGTCGGCGTCGGTGGAGAAGTTGGTCATGGCGGTGCTCCTTGTATGCGCCGGGCAAGCCCGGCGGCTAAATGTGCCCTTCCGCTCACCTCGCGGGGACGGTGCCACGGATTGCTTGTCAATCCGTGCCCGCCGCGAGGCAGGCGGGAGGGGGCCGGCCGCCCGGCGGCGGGCGACCGGCCCGGGGGCGAGGGGGGTCAGGCGGTCGAGAGGCCGCGGATCACGCCGTGGGCCGACTCGTTCCGCATCTCCAGCGTGT
>CAYTJE010000039.1:0-19282 GCA_964437855.1 uncultured Anaerolineales bacterium
CGCTTGCGTTGGGCATGGGCCGAGGGGGTCTGGGGGAGATGGAATCTCCCCCAGGAGCCCGCCAGTGGTGGTGCCGAATGGCGAAGCGTGACCGTCCCCGGTATTGGGCATTGAACCCTTTTTTTGCCACGATATGGGGATAGCGCGGCGGGATAAGGGGATAGCGCGGCGGGTCTCCGCACCCGCCGCGCGCTTCGTAGACATCGGTGGCGCAGTGGTCGCCGAGAACCACCGCGCCACCGCTCGGGCTGAAGACGAGATATCGCCGCGCATTTTCAATGACGCGCCTGCCCCGGGCGTGTACGATGGAGGCGGTCACCCGTTGCGGGCACCGCCCATGGACCTGATCCGGCATCTCCTGTACGAGAACCCGACGACCCTGCTGGTGGCCCTGATCATCGCCACGGTCGTGCTGGGCACGATCTGGCGGCGAAGCGGTTCCCGCGGGTGCCGGTGGGCCGCCGTCGCGTGCATCGCCGTCGCCCTCGGCGTCACCCTTCTGGCCTGGGCCGTAGAGACCGACCGCGAACGGCTCCAGGCAACGCTCGAGACCATGGCCGAGGCCCTTGACGAGGGCCGGCCCGGTCCGCTCATCGGGTGCATCTCACCCCAATACCGGAGCGATTCGCTCAACAAGGACGGCCTGGCCGACATCGTCCGCCGGGGCCTGAAATACGTCCGGGCCGCCACCGAGGCGCCCCAGGTCGCCATGGGCGACGGCGAGGCCCTCGTCACGCAGGCGTCCCGGTTCCGGCCGGCGCCGGGCTCGCGGGTCATGCTGCCCCAGCCGTACCAGCGGGTCGTGTGGAAGGCCGTGTTCGCCCCGGACGCGGACGGCGAGTGGCGGCTGCGATCGGCCCGCGTCGTCTCGCCGCGCGAGATGCTGCCCCAGGAGGCCGCACGCTACCTGCCCGGCCGGTGAGGCCCCGCGCGGCGGGGGGCGAGTGAACGGCACGCCGCGCCAGCACGGCGGCGAACTGAAGCCCGCCGACACCAACACCACGCGCCGCGCCAGCGCGGCGGCGAACGTCGATTGGGCTACAGCGCCAGGCCCCACCTCGCGACCTCGTCCAGCCGCTCGTGGTCCGTCAGGTCGA
Organism: uncultured Anaerolineales bacterium; assembly: GCA_964437855.1. Lineage (GTDB taxonomy): Bacteria > Planctomycetota > Phycisphaerae > FEN-1346 > FEN-1346 > BS750m-G62. The sequence goes on from CAYTJE010000039.1 coordinate 1,098, forward strand.
AACGCAGGGGCGTGACGGTGACGTACCCGTCGGCGAAGGCGGCGGTGTCGGAGTCCGCCCCGTCCGCTTCGTCCTCGGGGTCGCCGACCATCCAGTAATACGTCCGGCCGCGGGGATCGCGCCGGCGCTCCCATCCCTCGCGCCAGCCCTTCAGGCTCTGGCCGGCGGCGCGGACGCCTTTGGGCGGCCCCGCGGCGAGGTCGGGCACGTTCACGTTCAGCAGCATGACGTCGCGGCCAGGCCGCGCCAGCCACTGGTCGATGAGCCGGCGCGCGATACGGGCCGCCCCGTCGAAGTCCGGCGAGTCGGAATCCTCGATGCTGACGGCGACGGACGGCACGCCGAAGAAGGCCCCCTCGAGTGCGGCAGCCACCGTGCCGGAGTACAGCACGTTGATGCCCACGTTGGCGCCCAGGTTCACGCCGCTCGCGACCAGGTCGGGGGGCTCGTCCAGGAGTTCGAGGACGGCGAGTTTGACGCAGTCGGCCGGGCTGCCCTCCACGCCGTGGCCCACCTCGCCGTCGCCCAGGTCCACGCGATGGACGCGGATGGGGTCGGTCAGGGTAATCGAGTGGCCCACGGCCGACTGGGGCGTCGTGGGCGCGACGACGGTCACCTGGCCGAGGTCCGCCAGGACCCGCCTGAGGGCCAACAGGCCCGGCGCCATGATGCCGTCGTCGTTGGTGACCAGGATGCGCATCGCGCCCCGCCTCCCCGCGCGAGTGTGCCACGTGGCTTGGACGTGGCGTTGTCATTCTGAGGCCCCGTTCACGGAGCCGAAGAATCTCGCCTCGGTTTTTGCCGCTCCGGGTTCTGCCGACCAGCCGCTTTCCAAGCGCGCCGGGACTCAGCACGACAGGCTACGAGGCCGACACTGAACACGCCCCCATGCCAAGCCCATCTCCCTTATCGTAGCACGACGCGGCCCGGAGTCAAACATCCGGCCCGAAAGATTGCGGCCGCCCCGCCCGCCGCGGTACGATGGGGCCGTCGTGCGGCCCCCGCGGTGGGTCTCGGCATACGCCTCCGTAGGGACTGACCCGCCTCGCTGACAAGGCACGTGTCGCCGGAGACACCGATTTCATGCGACCGGCCGCCAAACATTACCTCTTCTTCGCGTTCCTGCTCGTCACGTTGGCGGCGCTGGTGGCGCTGGTGCTGTGGCAGTGGCATCGGGCACGGGCCGAGGGGGCGAAGACGGACCCACCTGGCGCAGCGTGGCACGGCCACCCGACGCCGGGTGGCCATGAACCCACGCATGCGGCAGCGCGGTGGGGCTCCGTACCCACCGCGCTACGAACGGTTTGCGCGGCGGGTGCGGAGACCCGCCGCGCCCACGGCCCGCCCCATAGCCACGCGACAGCCGCCGTTGTGCTGGCACAGTCGGAGGCACAAAACACCCAGTGACGCGAGCAGACGAGACGGGGCCCCGGAGGGGCCCAAGAGGATAGCCCCGGCCGTGAGGCCGGGGTCCGGGTTCGCCCGTGCGCTCGACGGAGCCCCGTATGGGGCGATAGAGAGTCTTTCGCCCCTACCGGGGCTTGGCTTCTCGCCCGAACTCCATCCTCACCCCGCACTCACGTGCGGGGCTACCATCTTCCGCCCCTAACACTACAACGCTAAGTCGGCATTTGGCGCGGTGGGTCTGGGCACCCACCGCGCTCGAAACGCCATTTGCAGCGCTGCGCGGCGGGTACGGAGACCCGCCGCGCTCGAGTTAGCGTTGTAGTACTAACGGGGCTGACAGCAAGAAGCAAACGGCCGTGGGGCGCCTGCCCCGCACCGTCAACCCTCCCTCCCCCCTTGCACCGCCGGCCCGCACCGTCTAAGGTAATCAGCCGGGTGCCATGCTTTCGCGCTTCTGCGAAAGCATGCCCCTCCGGCGCGTTAGGCGCATGCTTTCCGGGCGGCGCGAAAGCATGCCACCCCAGAACTCCCGGCCAGCGAGGGACTTATGGCGAAACGCAGCACGAAAAAGACGAGCCGCAAGGGCCGCAGGACACAACCCGCTGCCTCCGAGTCCGCCCGCGTCCTGTTTGCGCCGGCGGCCATCGAGCGGCTGGAGCCGGAGGCCAGTCTCGGCGCCAAGTGGCAGCGGATGCTGAGCCGGCTGCCGATGAAACGCGTCTCGGCCGGCGCCACCGTCGCCGTCAAGATGCACGTGGGATGGGAACTGGGCTTCACGACCATCCCGCCGCTGCTGGTCCGGATGCTCGTCGAGGCCATCAAGAACGCCGGCGCCGAGCGGGTCTTCGTCACCGACGGGTCGCTCGGCATCCACGCCGCGACCGCCCGCGGGTACACCGAGGAGGTGCTCGGCGCGCCCCGGCTCGGGGCCGCCGGCGTCAATGACAGATACTTCTATACCCATAAGGTGCGGTACAAGGACCTGAAGGGGATCGAGGTCTGCGGCAATATCGAGGACGCCGACGCCCTGGTGAACCTCAGCCACTTCAAGGGCCACGGCGACTGCGGCTACGGGGCCGCCTGCAAGAACCTGGCCATGGGCTGCGTGACCACGCCGACTCGCACCGCCCTCCATCACCTGGAGGGCGGCCTGGAATACGACGCAGACCGCTGCACCGGGTGCCGCAAATGCGTCGAGGCGTGCCAGCGCGGCGCCGCCCGATGGAACGAGGAGCAGGACCGCCTGGAGATCTTCTTCCACCACTGCGTCTACTGCCGGCACTGCGTGCTGGCGTGCCCGGAGGACGCCATCCGCATCAGCGGCGACGGGTTCGTGCCGTTCCAGCACGGCCTGGCGCTGGCGGCGAAGGAGGTGCTCGGCACGTTCGACCCCCAGCGCGTGCTGCACGTCAATTTCCTGACGCAGATCACCGCGTACTGCGACTGCTGGGGCTTCTCCTCCCCCGCCCTCGTGCCCGACGTGGGCATCCTGGCCTCGGAGGACATCGTAGCCGTCGAGCAGGCCAGCCTTGACCTGACGCGCGACGGCGAGCCCCTGCCCGGCAGCCTCCCGCCCGGCCACGAACTCGTTGACGGCCGGCACCTCTTCGAGCGCATCCACGGCAAGGACCCGTACGTCCAGGTGGAGCGGATGGAGAAGGTGGGCCTCGGCACGCCGGCGTACCGGCTGCAAAAAGTCAACTGAAGAGCGCCGATGAATTGCCATGGCGTGTCTATCAACCCTGACAAGACATTGAAAAGGCGATCGCAATGACGTGCGGCGGCGCGGACGCGCTCCGCGTCCACCTTGCCAAGAATCTGCGGAGCGTGGCGTGTTTTGTGGTACTGCCCCTTCGTCGTATCTCGCGTGGCCGCCTCAAGAGCCGGAAGCAATCGCGCCTTGTCGATCTCTTCGACGTTAGGATTGCCGGGGATTGCGCCCCTCCTGAAGTCCGCTCCATAGAACCGAGCAAGCGCATCCACGTCCGCACTGAGCCACGCCTCCATTGTCTGGACCATCAGGTGACAGTGTGAATCATCGGCATCAGGTTTTCCCCAACGGCCACTGGCGCGAAGGTGTTCCCACGGCCGGGCGCTGACAGGCCCTTCCGAGTCAACAAGTAGTATGTTGAAGGCCTCCGCATTTACCTCCAATGCAATCTCGAAGTGCCGATAGGTCTCGTTTCTTGGCCCACAAGCAATGACTTTCCACTTGATCCGGTGTTCCCGAACCCGGTCAATAACAGACCGCAAAAAACCGCTGAAACCTTCGCGCAACCTCGCCTTCGTGTCCTTCGCGTTTCCACCGCCCTCGACGTAAAGGCGAATCTCCGTTACCACCGCGTCCCCCCCAACTCGCCCTTCAACCAAAGATCGCCCAACGAGTAGTCTTTGAGCCATTCTCCTAGTCGTTCAGGCTCTAACCGCCCCAGCACGGTCCCTGCCTTAGAATCATACTCGCAGACCACAACCGCATCCGGCGTCTCGGACAGAGCTGAAACGAGCAAATCTGAATGCGTCGTGACAATCAACTGAGTCCTTTGCGATGCCTCGACCAAGAGGTCGGCCACCGTCGGCAGGATATCGGGGTGCAGCCCGAGTTCCGGCTCCTCAATGCATACCAATGGAGGAGGCTTTGGATGGCACAACACAGTCAGCAAGCACAAATAACGAAGCGTCCCGTCCGAAAGGCGGGTTGCCGGGATAGGACCTGCTCCACGTTCGTGGACGAATATCTGCACCGTCCCACCGTATATCTTCACGGTGATGTCCTCGACCCTCTCGTAGAACTTCTGGAAGAGGTTGACAATCTGCTTTTTGATACCTGCATGGTACTCCAGAAGATTCAGAACCAGTCCTAGATTGGTCGCCTCTTCTTCCAGGAAATCCCCTGCCAGATCTGGTCTTTGCGGAAGCCTAGGGGCTGTGAAGCGGCCGAGATTCCACTCCCTAAACAAACGGATACCGGCAAACTGCTTGCCTACGTATGTAACTTCAGGATACTGTTCCGGGTCCTTTCGCTGCGACAGAACCGACTGCTCCGGACTCAAGTCTTCACGGCGAAGGAAGCGCTTTTCAGCTCCTGCTTCTGGCCCCTCTTCTTCTTCTGTCCCCTTTATGTTCAGAACCGGATGCCCATTCTGAAACCGGTAGAAGAAAAACGGCTCGTCATAATCATCACGTTGTGGGGCGTTCGTTTTCGATGACCTCATCCACCAACTCGATACGCTGCCCAACCTCTGTAAAACAGATTCGATAGCGTAAAGGCATAAACCCCTTCGGATGACTTACGACCACTTCAATCCGGGCAGTCACAGGCTTGCTGACGGCCCCCTTCCAGAGCCACTCCGCTATGCCGCCACCCTGCCTAACAGGCCCCATCAAGTCCGTAGGCGTGGCGCGAAGAATCGCGAGTGCTTCCAGAAGATTTGACTTCCCGGAAGCATTCGGGCCGATCAACACGTTAAGCGGCCGCCGTTCAATCGGCCCGCTACCGCTCCCCTATGAGAGGAAGTTCTCGACGTCCAGGGTACGGATCAATCTCTTATCTTCCATTGATTACCCCACCCGCGGAAAGGACCCCACCTTCTACCTTCCACGGAACACAGTGTAAGGCCGCTCGTCCGCCTGTCAACAAGCCAATCCCTTACGTCAGTGATGGTCGCCCGGGACATGCGGTTCGATATGCACCGTCACGTGGGTGACACCGGCCACGTCGCGGCGGATGGCGCGGCTGACCTCGGACGCGATGTCGTGGGCCGCGCCCACCGGCATCGCCGGGTCGACCTCCACGTGCAGTTCCACGTGGGTCTCGACGCCGCTGCGGCGGGTGTAGAGTTTCTCGGTGTTCTCGACGCCCTCGACCCCCAGCGCCGAGGCCCGGATCGCCGCGAGTGTTTCTCCGTCGGCGGCCTCGTCCAGCAGCGCCGACCCCGTCCGACGGTACGCCGAGACGCCGACCCCGAAGATAACCAGGCAGATGACCAGGGCGGCGGCGGCGTCCAGGAACCGCCACTCCGGCCCCAGATAGACGGCGGCCGTGATGCCGCCCGCCGCCACCATGCTCGTGAAGACGTCGCTGCGGTGGTTCCAGGCGTCGGCGATGAGGCTCTCGCTGCCCACCCGCCGGCCCACGTGCATCTTGTACCGGGCCATCGCCTCCTTCACGACGATGCTGGCCGCAGCGAACCACAACGTCCACAGGGCGGGCGCGGCCACGTCTTCCGGGTGCAGAATCTTCATAACGGCCCGGTACCCGAACACGCCACCCACCGCCATGATGATGAGGGCGACGGTCCGGCCGGCCAGCACCTCCGCCTTGCCGTGACCGTACGGATGCCGAGGGTCGGCCGGCCGGCCGGCTCGCCAGGCGCCCAGCAGGACGACCACGCTGGCTACGCCGTCGGCCAGGCTGTCGACGGCGTCGGCGACGAGGGCCTCGCTCTCGCCGAACGCCCCCCCCAGGAACTTGGCCACGCCGATGAGGACGTTGCCGGCAATGCCGACCCAGGCCCCCACCGCCACCGGGCCGTACAGCGACCGGTTGTCGGGGACGGAAGTCATGAAAGCATTCTCACGCAAGAAGCGAGGCGAGGCCAGAGGATTCGTCCACGAGTGCGCTGCCGTGAGGCGTCCGAGTCCCGCGCGGCGGGCCCCCACAAACGAGCGCGGTGGGTCTCCGTACCCACCGCGCTCGAAGCGTCCTGCGCGGCGGGTGCTCCAGACCCGCCGCGCAGCCCGCTTCCACGGTCGGGGCTTGAAGGACATCACGTCCGCCGCAGCAGCGCCCAAAATGCCCCGTCGTGGTCCGGGCCGGGGAGGACGAGGTCGCGGCCCGCCAGGTGCCAGCCTTCCCGCCCTTCCAGGCAGGAGGCGACGAGGCCGTCGTTCTCCTCCGGCAGAAGGCTGCACGTGGCGTAAACGACCCGGCCGCCGGGCCGGACCAGTGCCAGCGCCCGCTCCAGCAGCCGACCCTGGAGGGCCGACAGGTCCGCCGCGTCGTCGGCTCGGAGCCGCCACCGGGCCTCGACGCGGCGGGCCAGGACGCCGGTGTTCGAGCACGGGGCGTCGACGAGGACGGCGTCGAAGCCGCCCTCCGGCCCATGGGCGGCGGCTTCCTCGGCCGGGCAGACGGTCACGCTCCCGAGGCCGCGCTCCGCCACGACCTGCCGGAGGGGCGCCAGTTTCGCCTCGCGCTTATCGCAGGCGACGACCCGGCCGCAGTCGCCGGTCGCCTCGACGATCTGCGTGGTCTTCGTCCCGGGCGAGGCGCACAGGTCCAGGACCGCTTCGCCGGGGCGGGGGGCGAGGGCCTCCACCGCCGCCATGGCCGACGGGTCCTGCACCGTCAGGTCCCCCGCCCGGACCAGCGCTTCAAGCCGGGCGGCCGGCAGGGCCGAGACGTCCAGGACGCCCGGCCGTGGTCCGGCCGCAACGCCGGGCGCCTCGGCCTGGAGAGCGGCAAGCATCTCCTCGGCCGTATGCCGCCGCGGGTTGACACGGGCGACGACCTGCGGCCGGCGGTTCTGCCACCGGCAGACGGCCTCGGCCTCCTGGCCGTAGACCTCCACCCATCGGGCCACGAGCCAGTCCGGGTACGAGTAGGCCGCACCGAGGAAGCCCGTCAGGCCGTCCGTGGGATCCGGGAGGACGGGCTCGGCCAGGCGGACCACGCCGCCGTCGGGATGCGGCAGGGCGTCGGGGGCGGGGCGGCCGGCGGGCTCGTGGCCGACGATGAGCCGCTCCAGGTTCCGGAGCACGCCGTTGACGAAGCCGGCCACCTTGCTGCCGCGGCCGGGCCTGGCGGTGCGGCGTGCGGCGTCGACGGCCTCGTTGACGGCGGCGTAGCCCGGCACGCGGTCGAGCAGCAGGAGTTGGAACGCCCCGAGTTCGAGAATGCGCCGCACCTCCGGCTGGATGGTCCGCGCGTGTTTCTTCGCGCCGCGAAGATGGCTGACCAGGAGCCGGAGCGTCCGACGATGGCGAACCACGCCGGCGGCAAGTTGCGTGGCCAGGGCGCAGTCGCGGGCGTCGAGAGCGCTCCCCGCCAGGACGGCGTGCAGGTGGTCCTGGAGAAACGTGTCGCCCCGTTCGGCCCGAGCCAGGGCTTCGAGGGCGGCGCCGCGCGCGGTCCGGGGCGCCTCGGTCATCGCAGGAACCACCGGACCGCTTCCTCCACGCGGTCCATCTCGACGGTGGTGTCCTTGCACGGTCCGCACGGCCAGGCGATGCGCGTGGCCAGGACAGCCTTGGGCAGGCAGGCAAAGATGCCCTCGCGGAGTTCCTTTTGGCAGGCCACCGCCACGATGGCCTTGACCTTGGGGTCGCGGGCGCGGGCGGCGGCCTGGCGGCCGCCCGTCGCGCGGTACACCCGGACGCCCCAGGTCTCGGCCATGTCCAGGAAGGCGCTGATGGCACAGCGTCCGCACCGGCCACAGTTGGAGAGATCGTCGTCGAGTCGGCGATCGCACTCGGACCGCTGAAGGCACGCGGGCAGCAGGATGAGGACCTCCTCCGGCCGACACCGCGTCCGGCGGAGACGGGTCGAGAGGTTCGAAAGGGCCACGACGGCCCTGTCAAGCGCGGCGGACACCGGCCTTCTCCTCCTTGCCGAGAAAACGGTCGCCGGGCCCGAGCGGATGGCCGTTCAGGAACTCGCCGGCCGTCATCCCCCGTTTCCCCGCAGGGGTCAGTTCCAGAAGCCGGACCTCGCCGCGGTCGCAGGCGACGTCGATGCCCTCCGCCCCGGCGGCGAGGACCTCGCCGGGTCTTCCCCGGCGGGCGGCCGCGGGCGAGAGGGCTGCACGGTCGATGACCAGGCGCAGCGGCCGCTTTTTCCCTCCCGACGGGGGCAGGAAGGTGAACGCGCCCGGCCAGGGCGTCACGCCGCGGAGGTGGTTGTACACGTCCTGGGCGTTTCGCCGCCAATCGACCCGGCCGTCGGACTTCCTCAGCCGGGGGGCGAGGGTGGCCTGGGTGGGGTTCTGCCGGCGGCGTTCCACCTCGTCCAAAGGGATTTCGCGGACCACCTCGGTCACGAGGCGGGCCCCAAGGTGGGCCAGGCGGTCGTGCAGATGGCCGGCCGTTTCATCGGGCCCGATGGCCGTCGGCCGCTGGCCCAGAATGTCGCCGGCATCCATCTCCTCGGTCATGGCGATGACCGAGAGGCCGGTTTCGGTCTCGCCCCGGATGATGGCCCAGTTGATGGGCGCGGCGCCGCGGTACTTCGGCAGGAGCGACCCATGGAGATTGATCGCCCCGTAGGTGGGCACCCGCAGAAGGTCCCCGCCGAGAATCTGGCCGTAGGCCACCACCAGCAGCAGGTCCGGCCCCGCGGCCCGGACCCGCCCCACCGAGGCGCGGGTGTTGACGTCCTCGGGCTGGAAGACCTCAATGCCGCGCTCCCGGGCGAAGCGCTTGACGGGCCCCATGCGGACGGCGCGTCCGCGGCCGGCCGGGCGGTCCGGCTGCGTGACGACCAGCACGACGTCCTGCCCGCCGTCGACGAGGGCCCGCAGGGTGGGCAGGCCGAACGTTCCGGAGCCGGCGAAGACGATTCTCATGGAAGATCACCCGGGCCGACGGCGGATTCGTCAGGTCGAACGGAGTCGGCGGCATCGGCACATGCGTTCAGCGCGGCGGGTCTGCGTCCCCCCGCGTCATCGGCCCAGCAAGCGCAGCCCATACAGGCCGTGCCACATTGTCCCGCCCCCGCTTAAGGCTACTTTGTCAACTCTTACCAACCGACAACGACTCTAGCGCGGTGGGCCGTCTTGCCCACCGCGCGGTGCCCACGACGGGGCACCGCGCCACGGCCTTTGTGGATGATGGCGAAGTTGACAAAGTCGCCTTAATCGGCGGCCTCGGCGCCCGCGGTCTGGTACGCGTATCGGCGTTTCAGTTCGCGAAGCCGGCGCCGGCGGGCCATGCGCTGGACCTGCGACATCCGGTCCACCAGGAGTCGGCCGACCAGGTGGTCGCACTCGTGCTGGATGGCCCGCGAGAGCAGGCCGTCGGCCTCGATCTCGTGCACCTGGCCGGTCACGTCCTGGTAGCGGGCGCGGATGGGGTCGAAGCGGCGGATCTGGACGAAGATCTCCGGGAAACTCAGGCAGCCCTCCTCGCCCACCTGCACACCCTCTCGCTCGGTAATCTCCGGGTTGACCATGACGATCTCGTGGCCGGGATGACCATCGGAGGAGACCACGACGATGCCCTGCGCCACCCCCACCTGGGGGCCGGCCAGGCCGAGGCCGTGGTTGGCGTGCATCGTATCGACCATCCGGCGGGCGAGGTCGGCCAAGGCCTCGTCGAAGACCGTGACCGCCTGCGTCGGCTCGCGGAGAACCGGGTCCGGGTAATAACGCAACTCCATGGGACACCTCCGTGCTGTCCCCATCCGTCGGCCCTGGTGGATGTATCGGTCAAGGTATTATAGGGCCGCCGGCACACGCCCACAAGGGCGGGGCCGATTTTGGTTGACACCTCCGCTCAAGCGGGTAGACTTAACTCCTTCGGCGGGAAAGGCTTGGACGCCAAAAGGCCCTCCCGCGGCGACTATCGCATGGAGGCGTGAACCGTGGCTGAAGCCGGCGGCGAGAAAGAACCCGACTCCACCCAGCCTGAGAAGAGCGACGAGACGGAAGAGGCGCCGGAGGCCGTGGAGGAAGTCACCCCCGAGGCCAGGCAGATGGCCAAGGGATGCTTCCAGCGGGCCCAGGAGGCCACCGTCCGCAACAACTTCGACTACGCCATTCACCTGTACCTGGAAGGGCTGCGGTACAACCCCCGGGATATCGAGGACGGGCACCGGGGGCTGAGAGACTGCGCGCTGAGGCGGCGGAACCAGGGGAAGGGCGGCGGCCTGGGCGCGCTGCTGAGCCAGGCCAAGAGCGCCTTCTCGCAGATGCTGGGCCGGCACAAGGACCAGATGCTGGCCCTGGAGGCGTCGCTGGCCCGCGACCCGCAGAACGTGACGCTGCTGATGCAGTTGATGCAGACGGCCCGCCGCCTGGGGTACGAGGAGGTGGCCATCTGGTTCGGCGAGATCGCCGCCGAGGAAACCCTTCGCACCAAGAAACCGCAGAAGCAGGTGTTCACGACGCTGGCCGACCTCTACGAGAAGCACGAGCGGTTCCAGGATGCGGTCGATGCGCTGAGCCAGGCCATCAAGATCGACCCGTCGGACCGCTCGCTCGACAGGCAGGCCCGCAACCTGTCGGCCCGGGCAAGCATCGAAGAGGGTAAACTGGAAGAGGTCGGCGACTTCCACGACATGGTCCGCGACCGGGCGCAGGCCCAGTCCTCGGCCACCCAGAAGGTCATCCGCACCCGCGAGCAACTCGACCAGCAATTCGAGCAACTCAAGGCCACCCTGGAGAGCGACCCCGACAACCCCGTCAAGATGGAAGCGCTGGCCGACTGCGAGGCGCGTCGCGGCCATATCGACGAGGCCATGAAACTGCTCCAGCGGGCGCACGACCAGACCCGCGAGTACCGCTACAAGATGCGCATGGACGACATCCGGATGGCCGAGTTCCGCCAACGCCTCCGGAAACTCAACGAGCAACTCGAAGCGGAACCCGACCGCCAGGACCTCAAGGCCAAACGCCAGAAGACCGCCGAGGAACGCGACCAGTTCGAACTCGGCGTCTTCCAGGAACACCAGAAGCAATATCCGACGGACATGAACATCCGCTTCGAACTGGGCATCCGGCAATACCGGCAGAAGCAGTACGACGACGCCATCGTCTCGTTCCAGACCACCACGCGCGACCCGAAACGGCGCATCCAGTCGCTCAACATGCTCGGAAAGTGCTTCTTCGCCAAGAAACTCTACAGCGAGGCGCAGGCCCAGTTCGAGAACGCCATCAAGCAATACGAACTGACCGACGACCCCCTCGCCAAGGAGTTACGATACAGCCTGGCACGGACGTTCGAAATCCAGGACAAGGTCGACCAGGCCATTGAATGGTACAGCGTCATCGTGCAGCAGGATTACCAGTACCAGGACGTCGCCAAGCGGCTGGAGGAACTCCGCCGAAGGCAGAGCGAAGGCCAAGCCGGTGAAGACGGGCAGACGCCGAACGAGAGCGGAGAGACCGGCTGATCCGCCCCCGGACCAAGGAGCCGCATCCGCATGCCCCATTCGTTGTCCGCCAAGAAACGCACGCGACAGAATGCGCGCCGCCGCCAGAGAAACCGCGCCATCAAACGCCGCATTCGCACCACGCAGCGCCGCTTTCAGGAAGCCCTGGACGCCGGCGACCTGGACGCCGCCCAGGCGCAGTTCCAGATGGCCGAACGGCTGCTTCACCGCGCCGCGGGCAACGGCCCGCTGCACCGGAATACCGCCGGCCGGCACATCAGCCGCATGCAGAAACACCTGAACGAGGCGCAGGACGCGGCCGGCCCGGCCACCCGTTGAGGCCGGTGATGCCAACGGAACAAGCAGGGTGCCACGGTTTGCGTGTCAAACCGTGTGCCGTCTCCACGAACACGGATGGCGAGCAATCCGTGGCCCCCATGGATACGGACATTGCGCCGTTGGCTTCGCCGTCTTCAACAACTCCCACTCCTCAGGCCGACAGGGCGAGCGCGTCATCCCCTGCCGGCCCGTTTTCCGGGGCGTGTGGGACGGCGGCCTGACAATCCGTGCCGGGCGGCGCCGGGCCGCCGACCCGCCCCAGGAGGGCACCGTGCTCTGCGTCAGCCTGATGCCCGAGACGACCGACCACGCCCTCCAGTCGCTGCACCGGGTGGCGGGGTCGGCGGACCTGGCCGAGGTCCGGCTCGATGCCATGCGCGAGACGGCTCTCGACCGCCTCCTCGCCCATCCCCCCTGCCCCGTCATCATCACCTGCCGGCCCAAGCGCGAGGGCGGCCTGTACGAGGGCCCCGAAGCGGACCGGCTCCAGACGCTCCGCCGGGCCGCCCGCCTCGGCGCCCGGTACATCGACGTGGAGCACGACGCGCTCTTCCGCCTCGGCGACGTGCCGCCCAGGCAGGTCATCGCCAGTTACCACAACCACCGGGAGACGCCGGACGATCTGGGGGCCATCCACCACCGGCTGACCGAGACCGGCGCCGGCGCGGTCAAGGTCGCGGTCACGGCCGGGCACATCCTCGACACGGTCCCGGTCCTGCGGCTGCTGCGGCGTGCCACCGTGCCGACCATCGCCCTTTCGATGGGCGAGCGCGGCCTGCTGACCCGTGTCCTGGCCCCCCGGTTCGGGGCGCTGCTGACCTACGCCGCCGACGACGAGGGACCGGAGGCCGCCCCCGGCCAGGTGCCCCTCCGCCAGATGCGGGACCTGTACCGTGCCGACCGCGTCGGGCCGGCCACGCAGGTTTACGGCGTCATAGGCGACCCGGTGGCCCACAGCCTGAGCCCCCGGATCCACAACACGGCCTTCGCCGAGGTCGGCTGCGACGCCGTGTACGTGCCGCTGTGGGTCGAGGGCGACGCGGCGGCGGTGGTGCGGGCGATGCGCGAATTCGCGTTCAGCGGCTACAGCGTGACGATCCCGCACAAGCAGACCGTGATGCCGGCGGCCGACGAGGTGGAACCGCTCGCCCGGCGCATCGGCGCCGTCAACACCCTCCACCGCCGCGCCGACGGGAGCCTGCTGGCCACCAACACCGACTGGACCGCCGGTATGGCCGCCATCGAGGCCGCCCTCGGCCAGGGCTGGCTCCGCGGCCGTCGCGCCCTGCTGGTCGGAGCGGGCGGCGTGGGGCGGGCCATGGCCTTCGGACTGACCGAACGCGGCGCCCGCGTCACGCTGACCGACCTCGACCCCGGCCGCGCGACGGCCCTGGCCGAGGAACTCGGCGCCACGACCTGCTCGCCCGACGACATCGCCGACGTGCCCTGCGACGTGCTCCTGAACTGCACGCCCGTCGGCATGCACCCGGAGACCGACGCCACCCCCGTGCCGCACGAGGCGCTGCGGGAGGGACTCGTCGTCTACGATGCGGTCTACAACCCGGCCGAGACGCGGCTGCTGCGGGAGGCCCGCCGGGCCGGCTGCCGGACCGTCGCCGGGTTGGACCACTTCGTCCGCCAGGCCGTCGAGCAGTTCGAGTTGTGGACCGGCCGGCCGGCGCCGGTGGCCAAGATGCGGCAGGTCGTGGTCGAGGCGATGGGCGGATAACCCCCCCAACGTCCGGCCGGGAACCCGGCGGGGCAGCGAATCGGGGCATCGGGATTTTCCGCTTGCCTTCTGCCCGATCCTGTGGTATAGTTCCGATGGTCGAGGCGGCTAGTCTCGAGTCCAAATACCGGGCACGAGGTGAAACAGCCCGGGGCATCAGGACCCAATCCGGACCTCCGGAGTGCCTTCCCTCACGTGAGAGAGCCGCCCCGGCCATTTCCTTGCGCCGCCCTCCCTGGCGTCGCTCCACGCGATATCATGGGCGGCGGGGCTCCGCACCCGCCGCGCAAACGCTGAGTGGCTGATTCGGCGCGGTGGGGTCGGAAAACCCACCGCCCGGCAACCGGCGCCGCACTTCCACCGCACGGCGGTTGCATTCACGCCCCGGCAAGCAGCACGAAGTCCGGATCGGCCATCTCGTCGCGGGCCTCCGTCCGCACGGCCACGCTGAACCCCGGCCGAAGGGCGGCGCTCGACCACGCCCCCGACGGCGCCAGGACGATCAGCCCCACCTGGTCGTCGCCGGTCAGGTCGTAGGCATGGCCGATGCGATGGATGACCTCGGCGGCGGCGTCGGCCGGCGAGGCCCCCTGCCCCAGCCGCTCAACCGCCAGGAAGGCCCCGCAGACGCCCATCACCCGTTCGCCGTGACCGGTGGCAACGGCCGCACCACGCTCCGGGTCCACGTACAGGCCATGGCCGACGATCGGCGAATCGCCGACGCGACCGGGCGCCTTGAAGACCAGGCCGCTGCTCGAACAGGCGCCGGCCAGCGTGCCGGACGCGTCCAGGGCCAGGACGCCGACGGTGTCGTGCCCGGCGTCGGGCGCCGGCGGGCCGTCGTCGGCCGTCGCCTCCTCGACGTTGGCTTCCGGGGCGGCCGGGCCGTCCGGGTTCGCCGCGGCCTGCCACTGCTCCCAGGCCGTGCGGGCGGCGTCGGTCAGGAGATCGGTTTCCTCGAGGCCGTGGCGGCGGGCGAACCCCTCGGCGCCCTCGCCGGCGAGGAGGACGTGCGGCGAGTGCTCCATCACCAGCCGCGCCATCGTCGTCGGATACATGAACCGGCGCACATAACACACCGAGCCGCAACGGGCGGGCGAGAGCATCACGGCGGCATCGAGCGCAACCTCGCCGGAGGCGTCCGGCCGGCTGCCATATCCGACGGTCATGACCCCGGGGTCGGCCTCGACGGCCCGGCAGGCGTGCTCGACGGCGTCGAGCGCGCCGCCGTCGGGCGCCACGAGGTGAGACCAGCCGGCGGCATTGGCCGGCCGGCCGAACGTCCACGTGGCGAGCATCCGCGGGTCGGCCATGCGTGGTTCCTGCAAAGACACGCAGCGTGCAGAGGCCTCTCGCCTGCAAGGGGAGAGGGAGTGACGGGCGCCGCGGGGATCACGAGTCCGCCTCCGGCGCGATCTCTTCGAGCCTGCGGATAAGCGGCGGCAAGTCCTGGGTGACCGTCTGCCACACCACGTCGATGTTGACGTCGAAGTAGGCGTGCACGAGCCGGTCCCGCATGCCAGCCATCTTGTGCCAAGGCACGTCCGTATGCGCCTCACGAAACGCGGGGGTCAGGCCGCGTGCGGCTTCACCAATGATCTCGAGCAAACGCGTCAGCGAGAGGCTCAGCGTCACATCGGCGTCGAGGTCCGCCCGAGTTCGGCTCCGGGCCAAATCGGCCGCTTGGCGGGCGGCGTCCAGGATGTGACGCACGCGGGCGGCGTCAGTCGGCGGCATACTGCACCTCGGCGCGGGCCAGGACATCGTCGCGGAAATAACGGCTGAGATCCTCAGGCGTTCGGAGATCCACCTTCCGACCGCCCGCCATCGCCGACAGTTCCTGTTCCATGTCGTACAGCGCGAAGAAGCCGGGCACGTGGCCCGGCTCGAACTCGACGAGCACGTCGATGTCGCTTTCCGGGCCGAAATCCTCCCGCAATACCGAGCCGAACAGCGACAGCCGGCGAACGTGATGCCGGCAACAGAAGTCGGCGATCTCGTCCGCCCCGAAAACGGCAGTCGCCTGCGACATGGCCGTTGCTCCCCTCCCTCACCGTTGCCGAGGAACAGCATACCTTGCCGCGAAGACAAGGCAAGCCTCAAACCGCCCCGCCGGGTCAGTCGTACGTCAACCACGCGGTCGCGGTGCAGGCGGCGTCGGCCGTCACGCGGACCCAGTGGGCGCCGAACCCGCCGGCGAACTCGTGGTGCACGTACCCTTTGGGCGGCACGGGGATCTTCCGGTAGGTCCGCCAGGAGCCGTTGCCGATGAAATCCACCTCCACGGTGAACGTCACGTCGCGGTCGGCTTGGTGGGCCAGGTGGAGGCATTTGTTGTCGAAGCCGGTCATGAGGAACGGGTCGGAGGGTCGGCCGGCCTTGACCGCGGCCTCTCGCCACACGCCGCCGAAGCCCTTCGGTTTGCCGAACCGCCACAGGTCATCGGTCTTGAGGAAGACGAGGTTGGACTGGGGCTGGCCGGCCCACAAGTTCCCCCCGCAGGCGGTGGCCTCGTCGCCGGCCAGGACCGTCAGGCCGCGCCAGGAGCAGAAGTCCGGGATCATCCGCAGGTGCGAGCAGACGGGCCGGAGGCCCCACGGCCAGCCCTCGTAGGTCAGGCTCGACAGTTCGTAGAACAGGCCGTGGGCGTGCATGAGGAACCGCTCGGTCTCGACCTCGCGAATCCTCGGCCACTCGGTGAACCAGGCGTGGTCGAAGCAGTGGCTGGCCTTCGGCAGGCGGTAGGTGGACCAATGGCCGCGCGAAAATACCTTGAGGATGGCCGACGCCGGGTCCCACCCGGTGGCGAAGATGACGCCGCGGGCGCCCATGACCTCGCAGAAGGCGGTGCGGGCGAGGATAGTCCAGTCCTTGCCGTCCCACTCGGCCAGGCGGCCGTCGTGGCGCTTGCCGAGCACATCCTGCTCATCGTAGGAGTTGTTGGCGACGACGACGCGCCCCGCCCCCGTATAGCCGCCCTTGAAGTGGGCCCGGCCCTGGACGGCGAGTTCCTTCTTGACGTCGGCCAGGCGGCGGGCCTCGAGCGACTTCACGTCGACCTCGAAGAGCAGGCCCTCCATCGTCAGGAAGTAGACCTTGTGCTTCGGGTCCGCCAGGTGCGTCATCGTGGCGGTCAGGCGGTGGCCCTTGACCCCGTCGCAGGTGCGGACGTGGCGGTCGGTGTCGATGAAATGGGGCCCGATGATGCACTGCTCGGACTGCGGATGGATCATGCGGTTGGCGTACGTGCCGACGACGCTCTCGGGGCGTTTCGTGATCCGGAAATCCGGCGTGATCTCAAACAGGCCGGTCCCCTCGCCCTTGATGTGGGCCACGTAGGTGACCATCCACAGACGGTCGGCCCACGGCATGAGGGCGCCGATGCCGGTCTCGGAGCCGGGCACCTCCGGCACGCTGACGGTCATGTGGGGGAAGACGCCGCTGATGTCGCGCGGCGGGGCGGCTTCGGCCGCGGGGGCCGAGGGCGGAGCCTTCGCCGCAAAGACGAATCCGCCGGGAACCGCGAGCAGGACGACTCCCAGCACCATGAGGACACCCAGGCGTCGTGCATCGATGGACATGGGATGACCTTCCTTTCACGGGCTGCGCGGCCATTCTCCCGCGCCGAGTTCCTCACGGCACCGGGAACGGCCGCAGCAAGGCCCCCGGAGAATTGGCCGACCGTTCCGCGTCAGCGCGGCTCGGACTGTCCGCCGTGGGCCGCCCACCACCGGAGCCAGGCCTCGCGAACGGCCTCCTGTAGACCGGGCCGGGGCCCCCGCCCTTCAGGCCTCCGAACCGGTTCGGCGCCGGTGACCTGCCGGAGGGCATCGTCGGCGTCGCGCCACACCGCGTACCACTCGACGTGCGCTGCGCCCCCCGCATCAGGCGGAGGAAGAAGCTCCGTCTTCTCGTACGGATCCCGCAGTGCCCGAAGCAGAACGGGGATGGCCTCCTTCGATTTCGACCTTCCCAGAACCTCGCAGGCGAGGCGCCGCGTACCCCCTTCCTCGTACTTCGGGTCGGCCAGCAGCCTGTCCAGGGCGGAGATGACTTGCGACAACACCTGGGCCGGCGGCTGCCGGTCCTGGAACTGGCCCTGCCTCACGGCAAGGAGGGCTTTGTGCACCTCCTTTGAGTCAGGGGACCGCAGTCGCCGACAGACATCCGCAAATGCCGGAGAGGCATCGGCAGCCTCGGCAGCGGGCAACTCCGCTGCCTCGGCAGGCGCGCGGGGCGCAGATGCGCAGCCGGCGCCGGCAAGCATCAGGGCGACGACGAGCACCGCTCCTTTCAGCATCCACGGCCCCTTTCGTGCAGAGGCTCAGGTTGCCCCTTCCGTCACCCCGCCGGCGGTGGGCGAAGGGTCTCGCCGCGAGAACGGCAACACGGCAACGGCCACGGCGAGATTCTTCGGCCCGCAAGCGGGCCTCAGAATGACAGCGTTAAACCACTACCGCCTAAACACGTACGCCGCTTCCGCGGCCGGCTCGGCGACGCGGTTCAGCGATCCTCGCGTCCCCAATCGTACGGAATCTCGTCGGTGTGGGCCGGCAGGCGATATTCGTCGGGCTGCTCGCGGTCATACACCTCGGTGGGCGTGTTGATGATGATGGCCTCGCA
>CAYTJE010000040.1:0-18672 GCA_964437855.1 uncultured Anaerolineales bacterium
GCGGTGGGTACGGAGACCCACCGCGCAAAACGCCGACTTAGCGTTGTAGTGCTAGCCGGCCGGCGCGGCCGGGCGGCGCATCGCGTCACCCGGCACCCGTCGGGCCGGCCGGGGCTGTCGGCGGGTGGGCCGCACCGGGCGGCCCGTTGCGCCAGTCTCCATTATACGGATTCAGCCGCCCATGAATAGTCAAACGTAGCGGGCGGCCGAGAGTTCCTTTCCTGCCAGTTCGATGACCCGTGCCGAGAGGACCTCGCGCATCTGGTCGGTGGTGGCCGGTGTCAGCCGGACGCGCCGGACGCGGTCCCAGTCGGCCTGGGCGAGGAAGGCCATCGCCTGACGGGTCTTGGCGGCAAGGCGGTGCATCGGTCCGGGGTGGTGTGGCCGGCAGGCGTCGCAGACCGGTCCGCCCCATCCCGCGCTGTACGCCGCCGGCCGGTTGTCCGGAATCGTCCGGCCGCATTCCACACATCGCCCGGCGGGCGCGCCGTAGCCGAGCAGCGCCAGCAGCCGCAGCGCGAAGGCGAAGGCGAGGGCGCGGCAGGCCGGCGGCTCGACGGCCGACAGCCGCGACAGCGTGCCGGCCATCAGATCGAACACGGCCGGCTGCGGCTCGACCTCCGGCACCAGCGCCAGGACCAGTTCGGTGACCGCGGCGGCGGCGTAGTAGGCCGGCAGGCTCCGGTGCAGGCCCTCGAAGCGGTCCGTCTCGTACAGTTCCATGAGCGTGGCCAGGTGGTTGGGGTGGCCGACGCTGAAGACCGCCTCGCCGAGCATCCACCGGTCCAGCGGTCCGCTGAAGGGGTTGCGGTCGCGGCGCGACCCCTTGGCCAGGCACCGGAGGCGTCCGGTGTCGCGGGCCAGCAGGTGAACCACCTGGCTGGTTTCGCTCCAATCGGAGCATCGAAGCAGCAGCACAGTTGACTTATGGACGGGCACCGGCCTCTCCTGCGCCGGCGGGCATGGCCGGCACGTCTATGCCTCGGGGGCGGCGTTGGACGGGCCGGCCAGGTCGAGCCGCAGCCGGGTGATGTGCCGCGGGTCGGCCTCCACGACGGTGATGACCAGCCCGTCCTGTTCGAGGGACTCGTCGGCCTTCGGGATGTAGCCGAGGCGGCTGAGCACGAAGCCCCCGATGGTTTCGTAGTCGTCGTGTTCGGGCAGAGCCAGGCCCAACGCCCCGTTGAGTTCGTCGATGTGGACGCGGGCGTCCACCTGGAAGGCGTGGTCGGCGACCCGGCGGATGGGCTGGTCCGGTTCGGGCTCGTACTCGTCGACGATCTCGCCGACGATCTCCTCGAGGACGTCCTCGATGGTCACGAGGCCGGCCGTTCCGCCGTATTCGTCCAGGACGATGGCGATGTGGACCTTGTTGGCCTGGAAATCGCGCAGCAGTTCGTCCAGGCGTTTGGTTTCGGGGACGAGAAGGGGTTTTCGCATGACGTCGGCGACGTGCAGCGGTGTGTCGGCGTCGGCGGCCGGGCCGGGGAGCAGGTCTTTCGCGTACAGGATGCCGACGATGGCGTCGAGGTTGCCGCGCGTGGCGGGGATGCGGCTGAAGCCGGACTCGGCGATGAGCCGGCGGGCGGCGTCAACGGTTTCCTCGGCCTCGATGCTCGTGACATCGGTGCGCGGGGTCATGATCTGGCTGGCGTCGCTGCGGGTGAACTTGATGACGTTGGCGATCATGTCCTTCTGCTCTTCCTCCAGTGCGCCTTCGCGTTCGCCTTCGTCGGCCACGCTGACGATCTCTTCCTCGATGGCCGAGAGCGCCTCGTCGCGTTTGGGCGCCCCGGCCAGGCGGCGGACCAGGTGGTCCAGCAGCGCGAGGACCCGTCGGCACGGGCCGAAGGCCAGCCGAGTGGTGTGGAGGATCGGCAGTGTCGAGGCCAGGACGGACTCGGCGGAACAGGCGGCCCAGGCGACCGGCACGGCCCCGCCGAAGACGACGGCCAGGACGGCGGATACCCCCGCCCCGACAAGCCACCCGGCGGGCGTGGGGCCGAACCGCGCCAGCGACCACCGCTCAAGCAGCACCACCATGGCCACCAGGCTCAGCCCGTACAGGGCGGCCGTGGTGCGGACCAGGTTCTCCTGGTGGTCGAGCAGGCGATTGGCCGGTCGGCCTTTGCGGTCGAGGATCTCTTCCAGGCGGGGGCGCGAGAACGTGCGAAGCGCCTGATGCGCCAGCGCGAAGAACGACGCCAAGCCTGTCGCCGACAGACCCAGTGCGAACCACACGTAGGGTTGCAACCGGCTCCTCCTAATGAACCGAGGGTTGGCCGGCGTAAACGCAAGGGAACCCGAGTTGCGACAGGAGGAGGTCCTCCCGGGCGTGCATCTGCTTCGCCTCCGGCGGGGTCCGGTCGTCGTACCCCATCAGGTGCAGCAGCCCGTGCACGATGTACAGGAGCAGTTCCGCCTCCGGGTTGCCGTGGATCGCCTGGGCCTGGTGGTAGGCCCGTTCGGCGGAGGCGATGATCTCGCCGTTGAGGCTCCCGTTGTTGGAGTAGTGCCCGTCGGGCCATTCGGGGTCTTCCAGCGGGAAACTGATGACGTCGGTGATGGCGTCTCGGCCGAGGTACTCGTTGCTGAGGTCGCGGATGTGTCGGTTGTCGGTCAGGACGACGCTGAGGCTCTTGGCCGATCGGCCCTCTTCCTTCATGACGTGTCGGACCACCTGGAGGATCGTCTTCTTGTCGAGGCGAATGTGGTCCTGGAGGTCCGTGATCTCGATCTTGGCCATGGCTCCCTGTGCCCCGGACTTCGGTGTCTCCTGGGTCGTGCTCCACCCGTTGGTGCGGAGCGCCCGGGCGGCGGTCGTGTTACCGGGAGCATATCACTCCGGCTCTTCGGCTGGCGCTGCGGACGGCCGGGACGGGGCGTTGGGCTGCATGGGGCCCGAGCGCCGCTCGCCAGCCGGAACCTTACCGGCCCCGGCGTCCGATTCATTCTTGCCGGCTGCCTCGGCCTCCTCCGCCTCGCGTTGGCCGGGATACGGAATGCGACCATGATAAACCGAAAGCAGGGTCTTCGTCAAGGCCTCCTCAATGCGGTTCAGGTCGTTCATCGTCAGGCCGCTGTCGTCCATCTGGCCGTCCAGCAGCCGCCTCATCACCATGTCGTGGACCGTGGTTTTGATCCGGCCGGCGGTGCGGTCCTTGAGGCTGCGCGTCGCGCCCTCGACGGCGTCGGCGAGCATGACGATGGCGGTTTCCGGCCGGCGCGGTTTCGGGCCGGGGTAGCGGTAGTCGTTTTCGTCGGGGGGCTCGGCGGCGGTGCCCTCGGCCTGCCTCTTGGCCTCGTGGTAAAAGTACTCCATGAGCGTCGTGCCGTGATGCTCGGCGATGAAATCCTTGATGCTGGGCGGCAGGCCGAGACGGTCCGCCATCTCCTGCCCGTCCTTGACGTGGCTGGAGAGGATGAGACGGCTCATCGTCGGGGTGAGCCCCTGGTGCGCCTGGTCGCCCTCCTGGTAGTTCTCGACAAAGTAGCGCGGCTTGTTGGCTTTGCCGATGTCGTGGAAGTAGGCGCCGACGCGGGCCAGGAGGCCGCCCGCGCCGATGGCTTCGGCGGCGGCCTCGCTCAGGGTCCCGATCAGCAGGCTGTGGGCGTACGTGCCGGGCGCCTCCAGGGCCAGACGCTTCAGGGCCGGCTGGTTCACGTCGCACAATTCCAGCAGGCTGATGTTCGTGACGATGCCGAAGACCCGTTCGATAAACGGGAGGATGGCCAGCATCACGATCCCCGCCGCCAGACCGAACAGGAAATACAGCAGCGCCGGCCAGAGAATCGTTTGCAGCCCGGTCCAGAAGCCCGGTGGCGGCGACGGCGACCGCCAGAGGGCCAGGGCGGCGTGGGTCAGGAAGAAGACGAGCCCCGCCAGCGCGCCGACCTTGATCAGTTTCGAGCGGTTGTTGATCTCGCCCAGGGCCAGAATGGCGATCCCGGCGCCGGTCACCGTCACGAGCGCCCAGTCCAGGTCGGCGCGGACCGCAAGCGCCACCAGCAGCGTCAGCACCCACACCATGGCCAGCGCAAACGGCTGAGAGTACGCGATGGTCACGATGAGGCCGGCCGTGGTTACCAGGAAGGTGGCCAGGGCCATGGGCGCGGCCGAGAACCCGTGCGCCTGCCCGAAGGCCTTGGCCACCCCCAGCACGAGGATCGCCAGCACCGCCAGCATCAGGCCCCGCGGGACGCTGCGGCCGACCCGGGGGTGGACCCGGGCCGTGTACCCGGCTTGCATGAGGACCAGGCCGAGGATGACCACCAGGGCCCCGACCCAGGCCAGGCCCTTGCGTTGCCAGCCCAGGCGCTGGAGGAAGGCCCGCTGCTCCTGGCGCAGGATCTCCAGGTCGGCGTTGGCGATCTCCTTGCCGGCCTCGACCAGGGTGGTGCCTTCCTTGCGAAGGATCGGGACGGGCTGGACCTTGCCCTTGACCTCGGCCCGACGGTTCTCGGTGGTGGCCCGGTCGTAGACGAGCGTGGGTCCGATCTTGGCGGCCATGGTGACGGCCAGCATGCCGACGCCGGCTTCTCCGAACACTTTCTGGAGCGCCGGGTCGATGAGCCGTTTGATGCGGGACCGGATCTGGTCGATCTGAGTCGCCCGGATGGCCTTGTCCAGGGCGAGTTCCTGGTCGCCCTTCGGCAACTGCACGACGATGACGGGGGAGGGTTCTTCCAGGATCGGGGCCCGCTCCGGCGCGAGGCCGGCCGGCAGTTTCTTCCGCAACTCCCGGAAATTCGCGATGCGGGCGTAGGCACGCTGGTAGTCCTCCTGGCGGACGACCGGCAGGGTGAGCGGGTCGGCCAGCAGGGCCGTGGCCTCGGTGATGGCCTGGTGGACCTCGGACGGGGCCGCGCCGGCCTGGACCAGCGCCGCCCGGACGGACCGGAACGTCTCGTCGTTGAGGTTCCAGGTTTCGCGGGTCTCTTTGGGCACGTCCTCCAGCGCGTCGGCCTCGGCGATCTCGTCGACGAGGGCGAGGAGCCCTTCGCGGAGCGCGATGGCCGGCCGCGCGTTGACCGTGTACAGCCCCGGCACGCGCAGCAGGGCGGTCAGGTCCCGCACGTCGGCCGTGACCCCGTGGTCGATGTACTCGAAGTCGACCCGTGAGAGGATCGGGTGCGCCGTGGTCTCGCCTTTGCGGTAGGCGAGCGGCGGGCGGGGCAGTTGGACGATCAGAAGCGTCCCGGCGACGAACGCCATCAGCAGCCCGACCTGCCAGCGGACGCGTGGGGTCTTGAGGTGCTCGTACCAGGAGACGTCGCCGTGGGGTCGAATCCGTTCGACGCGTCGGGGCTTCGGCCTCTTGCGGTTCCAGCGAGCCATGGGTTAGTCCTGCTGGTCCGGTGGGGAGTCGGCCCGGCGCTGGCCGGAGCGGTCCTCCGCGCCGCGGTCGCCCTGCTCGTAGGCGTCGACGATGGCCTGGACGAGGCGATGGCGGACGATATCCTCGCGCGTCAGTTCAACCATGTCGATACCATCAATATCTGTCAGTTTGTTATAGACGTCCACCAGCCCGCTCTTGCTGCCGGCCTCGAGGTCGACCTGGGTGATGTCGCCCGTGACGACCATCTTGGAGCGCATGCCCATGCGGGTGAGGAACATCTTCATCTGGGCGGTGGTCGAGTTCTGGGCCTCGTCCAGGATGATGTAGGCGTCGTTCAGGGTCCGCCCCCGCATGTACGCCAGCGGGATGATCTCGATGACGTCGGTTTGCATGTACGAGCGGACCTGCTTAAATCCCATCATATCGTGCAGGGCGTCGAGAAGCGGCCGGAGGTACGGGTTGACCTTGGCTTCGAGGTCGCCCGGGAGGAACCCGAGTTTTTCGCCCGCCTCCACCGCCGGCCGGACCAGCGCGATGCGCGTGATCTCCTCGTGCTTGAGGGCCTGGACGGCCATGGCGACGGCCAGGTAGGTCTTGCCGGTCCCGGCCGGGCCGATGCAGAAGACCAGGTCGTTGGCCTCGATGGCCTCGCAGTAGGCCAGTTGGCCGGGCGTCTGCGGCCGGACCGGCCGCCCGGCGGTGTAGACCTCGATCTGCTTCAGGGCCGGCCCGCGCCCGCTGCGGCCGACGGTGTCGGCGATCTGCTGGACTTCGCGCTCCGTGATGACCTGGCCGTCGTCGGCCATGCGCATCAGTTCCTCCAGCGCGGTGACCGCCTGGCCGACGGCGCTTGGGTCGCCGATGACGTGGACGCACTCGTCACGGGCGGCCAGGCGCACCCCGAACGCATCGCGGATCCTGCGCAGGTGCTTGTCGCGAGGTCCGAACACCAGGCGCCGACGGACGTCGGTGGCGAGTTTGAGCGTGCGTTCCATAGCGTGTGCGACGGAGGTCGGCGGCGCCTTGGCCGGGGCCGCTCAGAGGGGCGATCGGCGAGCCCACGCCCTCCTCTGGCCGGCGCCGCGCCCCGCCGCCCGATAATCCGCTGCACGCCCCATTATCCGCCTGCGGCCGGCTCGGTCAATACCACAAGCATCACGTACGCCACCGGCCCGGCCGACAGCATGGAGTCCAGCACGTCCATCGCCCCGCCGAAGGTGGGCACGCTGCCGCTGTCCTTGACGCCGCAGGCGCGTTTCATGAGGCTTTCGGCCAGGTCGCCGAGCACGCCGCTGACGCTCACGACCGCCCCGAAGAGCAGCAGGGCCGGCACGTCGAAGGGTCCCCAGAGGCGTCCGATGAAAAGGGCCATCCCCGTGCCCGCCGCAATCGCCCCGACCAGCCCTTCCAGCGTCTTCTTGGGGCTGAGCCGCGGCACCAGGCGATGCCGGCCGAGCCACGTGCCGATGGCGTAGGCGCCGATGTCGCTCGTTTTGACCACACCCAACGTCAGCACCAGGTACATCAGGCCTGTCGTCGGTTCCTTCGAGAGGAACCGGACCTTGGCCAGAAACACACCCAGCAGCCCGACGGTCAGGACGACCAGGACGGTCCGGCCGACGCTTGCGAGGGCGTCGGTCGGCCGCCGGCCGGCACGCTCGATGGCGAAGATCTCTACCAGGAACGTCGTGAACACCAGGCCGATGATCAGCAGCAGGTACAACTCCAGCCCCCGCGCATACAGCCACGGAAGCAGTTGGACCGGACGGTGAATCTCGAACCAGGCGCTGGCAAGCAGCAGCGCGACAAACACCATGCCGATGGCCGGGCGACACGGCAGACCCCGGCCCCGCAGCATCCGGAAGAACTCCCAGCAGCCGACCAGCAGCGCGCCGGTCAGCAGGGCCCAGAATCCCGGGGCGATGGACATGCCGGCCCATTCGGCCACGCCGACGTCGGCCAGCAGGATGGCGCCGGTGCCCGCGATCAGACCGGCCCCGATGGACACCCGCACCAATGGCGTGTTCATGCGGACTCGCTCTCGGTCGAGAGGCCGCCGAACCGGCGTTCGCGGCCGGCGAACTCGCCCATGGCCGCGTGCAGGTCCGCCGGCCGGAAGTCCGGCCACCCTTTCTCGGTGACCCACAGTTCCGCGTAGGAGATCTGCCAGAGCAGAAAATTCGACAGCCGCATCTCCCCGGCCGTCCGGATCAGGAGGTCGGGGTCGGGCATGCCCGCCGTATCCAGGTGCGAGGCGAGCGCCGCCTCGTCAACGTCCGCCGGGTCCAGGTCGCCGCGGGCGGCTTGCTCGGCCAGGCGGCGTGCGGCGTCGGCGATCTCGCGCCGGCTGCCGTAGTTGACGGCCAGGCACAGCACCGTCCCGGCGTTGGCGGCCGACATCTCGGCCGTCCGGTCCACCTCGGCCAGCACGTGTGGCGGGATGCCCTCCCGCCGGCCGATCGTCGTGAACCGGATGGCGTTTTCCGTGATACTCGGCCGCTGCTCGATGACGTGCTGCCGGTACAGTTCCATCAGGACGTCGATTTCGTGTTGGGGCCGGCGCCAGTTTTCGCTCGAGAAGGCGAACAGGGTCAGTTGGTCCAGGCCGAGGTTCGACGCCTCGGTGGTGATGCGGGGCACGTTGGCGGCCCCTTCGCGGTGGCCTTCGATCCGGGGCAGGCCGCGGGCGCGGGCCCATCGCCCGTTGCCGTCCATGATGATGGCGACGTGCCTCGGCCAGGCGTCGCGCGGTACGTCGGCGAGCGCCTCGGGGATGTATTTGGGTTCCGGCATGATTGTGAGCCGCCGGCTGCATCGAGCCCCGGCCGTAAGGTCGGGGGTATTTGCCCATGCAGAGCGATGTTTATGAGCGAACGTACCCGCGATCTGACGATCGCGGCTCGGTCCCGGCGCGGCGGGTCGGTCCATACGGAGGCGTATGCCGAGACCCGCCGCGCGGGAAGTAGCGTTGTCGTGCTAATCGCGCCGGATGGTCTGCTGGCGGTCCGGGCCCACGCTGATCAGGCGGGCCGGCGCCCCGACCAGTTCTTCCACGCGGTGGACGTAGGTCCGTGCTGCGGCCGGCAGCGCTTCGAGCGACCGTGCCCCCGAGATGTCCTCGTCCCACGGCTCGAGCGATTCGAGCACCGGCTGGGCCTTCGCCAGGAGGACCGGGTCCGCCGGGAACGTGTCCAAGGCCCGCCCCTCCACGGTGTAGCCGGTGCAGACGTTCAGTTCCGGCAGGCCGCTGAGCACGTCGAGCAGGGTGATGACGATGCCGTCCACGCCGTTGACGGCGGCGGCGTAGCGGATGGCGAACGCGTCGAGCCACCCGCATCGGCGAGGCCGGCCGGTTGTCGTGCCGTACTCGTTGCCCTGCTCGCGAATCTGGTCGCCGACGGGTCCCTCGAGTTCGGTCGGGAAGGGTCCTTCGCCCACGCGGGTGGTATAGGCCTTGACGACGCCCCAGATCTGCCCGATGGCCCGCGGCGAGACGCCCGTCCCCGTCCACACCCCCGCCGCCGACGCATTGCTGCTCGTCACGTATGGGTACGTGCCGTGGTCGATGTCCAGCAGCGTGCCCTGGGCGCCCTCGAACAGGATGCGTTTGCCGTCGGCCACCGCCCGGTGGAGGGCCGCGGTCGTGTCGGCGATCAGGGGGCGGAGCCTGTCGCCGTACGCGGCGTACTCCTCCCAGACGGCGTCCGCGTCGAGCGGATCGTCGCCGAAGACCTTCGTGAAAACGTCGTTCTTGGTGCGGACGATGCGTTGGACCTTCGGCCGCAGGTGCTCCGGCCGCAGGAACTCGCCCATACGGATTGCCGTGACGCGGTTCGCCTTGTCGGCGTAGGCGGGGCCGATGCCGCGAAGCGTCGTGCCGATCTTGCCTTTGCCGAGGTGCTTCTCCGAGAGGGCCTCGATTTTCTTGTGCCACGGCCAGATGGTGTGGGCCCGGTCGGAGACCAGGAGCCGGTCCCGCAGGCCCCGGGCCTTGGCTTCGTTGGCGCGGATTTCCTCGAGCAGGACCTGCGGGTCCACCACCAGCCCGCCGCCCACGACGCAGGTGACGTTCGGCTGGAAGAGCCCCGAGGGCACCAGGTGCAGTTTGTACGTGTCGCCCTCGAAGGCCACGGTGTGGCCGGCGTTGTTCCCGCCGTTGTAGCGGACGACGATGTCGTGCTCGGCCGAGAGGATGTCGACGATTTTGCCCTTGGCCTCGTCGCCCCAGGTCAGTCCGACAATGCAGGAGTTGTTGGCGTTTGTCACGGTAGGTCTTTCATTTCGCTGCCCGGAGCACGCCCTTGCTGGGCGGCGGGCCCGCCGGGCAACCGCGCAGCCCCGCCCCGCCGCGCCGCTCTCCGTTTGGTGCGATGGTCCCCGACGCCGGCCGCGTCCGCAACGGGGTCCGACGGGCGACCCCGGCGCAAAGCCACGGCGCTTGCCCCGCCTCGGGACTTGCGCCGTTACGGAACGCTAGCGGAAAGGGTGCCCGATTGCCAGAAAAAACCGGGCTCGCGGTCTCTGGGCCTTTTTCCGGCCCTTGGGAACCGGGAGCGAGTGTGGGTTTTCCGGCGACGGCGCCGTAGCGCCGGGCGTACGTGTTTAGCGCTGTCATTCTGAGGGCCGTACGGCCCGAAGAATCTCGCCGTGGCCGTTTCCGTTTCGCCCTTCGCACGGCGAGACCCTTCGCTTCGCTCAGGGCGACAACTTGGGGCCCACGCTAAACACGTACCGCCGGGCTTTACGCCCGGCGGCCGTAGGTGTTTGGCCTCAAGCCGTCTCGCGAACCGGCCGATAGAAGAGGGTGAGGCTGCCAGTCCGTCCCCTGTGGCGGGGGCAGCCTGAGCAAGAGGGCCCGGGTCGCGGCGAACTCGGGTCCTCGTTTTTGCGCTTCACCCCCTTGCGGCTGATATCCCAGGCATACTGCTCCGCCACACCGTGCGCGGCCCGTACGGGCCCCGCGGGAAGTGGCGTTGTAGTATTAGCCACGAAGGCGGCCGGGCGGTCCGTCGTTCGGCAGGACGACCGCCTTCAGCACGCCGTCGGCGTAGTCGGCCACCGTGTCGAAGGCGTCCCGGGCGCCGTCCAGGCCCACCCGGTGGGTGACCCAACTGGCCACGTCGAGCCGGCCGGTGGCCACGAGCGTCATCGCCTGCCGGGCCGCGTGCCGCGACCGCCGCACGTACTGGACCCGCAGTTCCTTCCGCCGGGGGTGGTGGGCGTCGACGGTCACCTCGTCCTCTTCCGGGATGCCCACGAGGCAGACCCGTCCGCCGATGGCGGCCAGGTCGTACGCCTGCGGCGCCCCGGCGCAGCGGTTGGTGCACTCGAAGACGAGGTCGGCCCCCCGGCCGTCGGTCAGCCGGTGGACGGCCTCGGCGGGGTCGGAGTCCGACACGTTGACCGTCTCGTCGGCCCCCAGCCGGCGGGCCAGGTCCAGGCGGTAGCCGAGTTTGTCGGTCACGATGACCCGGGCCGCGCCGCCCACCCTGGCCATCTCCATGCACCCCAGGCCGATGCACCCGGCGCCGACGACCGCCGCCGTCTCGCCCGGCACCGTGCCGATGAGGTTGGCCGCGTGCACCGACACCTGGAGCGGTTCGAGCATGGCGGCCTCTTCGAACGAGAGGGCGTCGGGAATCGGTTCGCACTGGTGGGCCTCCAGGACGGCCAGTTCGCACATCAGGCCGTCCACCGGCGGCGTGGAGCAGAACCGCACGTGCGGGCAGACGTTCGGCTTGCCCGTCAGGCACCACTCGCACACCCCGCAGGAGAGGGCCGGCTCGATGGCGACCCGCTGGCCGGGCTGAAGCCCCTCGACGCCCTCGCCGACGGCGACAATCTCGCCCGCCCCCTCGTGGCCGACGATGATCGGCCGCTCGACCACCTGGTCGCCGATCCGACCGTGCGTGTAGTAATGGACGTCCGACCCGCACACGCCGACTGCCTGGATGCGGACCTTGACCTGGCCGGGACCCGCTTCGGGCTCCGGCACGTCCTCGACCCGCAGGTCGCGGATGCCGTGGAGAACGAGGGCTTTCATTAGGGTTTCCTTATCGTAGAGGTCTTGCTGTCATTCTGCGGGCCGTACGGCCCGAAGAATCTCGCCGTGGGTTCCGTAGTCCCTGAGTCCCTGAGTCCCTGAGTAAACGGCCAAAGCAAACACCGGCGTTGCTGCCAATCATCTTTCTTGCTGGTCCTCGCCTCCCATGTCCCCGCCCGGCGCGCCGCCGTGGAAGTACTTCGCTGCAACCTCGCGCTGAAGCGATTCGAACACTGGGAAGACACTGCCCGGCCGAGGCTCGTTTGCAATCATCCTGTCAAACGTTTCCTTGCGCTTATCCTTGCTTTTCTGAAAGCGCAGAGTGATCCCGACTTTGGACCGCTGGTACCTGTGCTGCACATCTTCGATTCGCTCGCGTATGCCTGCATCCCTCTCAAGCATCCAACACTGTCTGAGGAGGCGGTGCAAAACGGGGTCATGCTCTTGGCGAAATTGGGCGTTCTGTTCACGCGCTTCCGCGAAAAGGTCATTGTCAATGTATTCTATTATCCCGTTACATATCATGAGTGTTTCTTCAGCGGTGGCGAACAACTCACTGTAGGCCTTCATGGCCTCCTGCGTCTGCCACAAGCGGCGCTGAAGAAAAAACGATAGCAGCACGCCGACCAGCACGCCGACGAGGCCGACCCGTGCCGTGATGGCTGCCGTCATCGTCGTCCCCCCTTCGCCTGCCCATGGCCACGACAAGCGTGGCCATGCCACCCGCGCCGCTGCCGTTTGCCGTTACTCAGGTACTCAGGCACTCAGGCACTCAGGCACTTGCCGTTCAAAACTCCGTCGCCCCGCTGAACTGCACGCCGCGCACGCGGACGGTCGGGACGACGCACGGCCCCGGCACGCGGGTCAGGCGTTTCGAGAGGCCCTCGATCCGCCCCAGGGCCGCCAGCACGTTCTCGGTGTACCGCAGGTTCCGGACGGCGTGGACGATCTTCCCCTTCTCGACCAGGAACGTCCCGTTGCGGGTCATGCCCGTCAGGACGGTCTGCATCGGGTCCAGCACGTTCGTGTAATGAAAGCGGGTGACGAGCAGGCCGCGGTCCATCTCGCCGAGGAGTTGCTTGGCGCTCGCCCGGCCGCCTTTCATAAAGAGGTGCATCGGCATACATTCGTGCGGCGAGGAGGCGGGCAGCGCGTGGCCGGTCGAGACCCGCTTGCCGAGCCGGCGGGCCCGGTAATGGTTCGTGGCGACGCCCTCGGCCACACCCCGCTTGATGAGGCTCAGCCTGCGGGCCGGCTGGCCCTCGTAGTCGAACGGCCGGGGCAGGGTCCGGCGGTCGCGGGCGTTGTCCCAGATGCTGACCCGCTCGCCGGTTACGGTCTGGCCGAGCCGCCCGGCCAGCGGGCTTCGGCCCTCCTCGACATCCTTCCCGCTGAAGGCCACGAGGGCGAGGTACTGGAGCCACTCGGCCACGGCGGGCGGTTCCAGGACCACGTCGTAGGCGCCGGGGTCCAGGGGGCGGGGGTCGCGGCTCTTCTCGGCCGTCAGGGCGGCGCGGCGGCCCAGGCGGTCGGCGTCCAGGCCCGAGAGGCCCACCGCCACGGCCTCCGTCCAGCCGGACCCGTCGCCGGAGGTGACCAGGGCGTTGGCCTCGGCCCGGGTGTGGCTGGTGGCGACGGCGACGCCGGCGGAACTCGCGACCGCCAACGCCCCCTCGTCCACCTGGACGATGCCGGCCGCCTCGCCGTCCCGCCGGCGAGCGGCGGCGATGACGGCGGCGGCGAAGTCCGCCCGGGCCTGGGCATCGGCCGACGCCGTGGCCGCGTCGTACGCCTCCACCGGCTTGACGGGCCGGGCCTTGGGCAGACCGGGCCAGTCGGGGTCCGGCTCGGAGGCCTCGGCGATGGCGAGGGCCGAGTCGCGCGCCGCCTCCAGGGCGTCGGCCTGGAGGCTGTCGGCGGTGGCCACGCCGACCCGCCGGTCCACGACCACGCGGATGACGGCCGCCGCCTCCTCCGCCCCGACGTTCTGGTGGATGCGGCCGGCGGCGAAGCGGGTCAGGAACTGCCGGCCGTCGGCCAGGAGGATTTCGGTCTCGTCGGCGCGGCAGGTTTTGACGAGCGTCCGGGCGGTTGCCAGGAGCCGCCGCTCCCGCGCCGCCGGCTTACGCGATGCCTTCCGTGCCGGGCTCATGCCTTGACCCCTACCTGGACGTTGCGGAACCGCGCCGGCGCCACGCCGTGCCCGACGCGGGCCGTCTGGCCGGGCTGCCCCTTTCCGCAGTTGGGGGTGCCCCACAGGTGCCACGCCTCCGGGCCGCAGACGGCGTCGCACGCGGCCCAAAACTGGGGCGTGATTCCCGTATACGTGGCGTCGCGGTAGATTTGGCCGAGCCGGCCGTTCTTGATTTCCCGGCACATCTCGGTGCCGAACTGAAAATTCAGGCGCTTGTTGTCGATGGACCAGGAGCGGTTGGTCACGAGCAGCAGGCCGTCGTCGGTGTCGGCGAGGAGGTCCTGGAGCGTCCCGGCCTCGCCCGGCAGGAGGTTGACGTTGGTCATGCGGATGAGGGGGAGGCGGTTCCAGCCGCTGGCCCGCATCGCCCCGCTGGAGGTCCGGCCGATGGCGGGGGCCGTCTCCCGGCTCGAGAGGTATCCGACGAATCGCCCTGCCTCGACGATGGGTGTCTTCTGGGCCGGCACGCCCTCGTCGTCGTAGCCGAACGTGCCCAGCCCGCCGGGGCAGGTGGCGTCGGCCACGATGTGCACTTGCTTCGACCCGTATTGGAACGTATCCAGTTTGTCCAGCGTAAGAAAGGAGTCGCCCGCGTAAGCGATTTCCATGCCCAGCACGCGGTCGAGTTCGATGGGGTGCCCGCACGATTCGTGCACCTGGAGGGCGAGTTGCCCGCCGTCCAGGATGATGGTCCGCCGGCCTTCGGGGCAGGGCGGGGCGGCGAGCAGCGCCTCGGCCTCCTCCGCCACCCGGGGCGCCTCGCCCGCCAGGTCCATCGCCTCCACGAACTCGTACCCGCCCGTGGCGAAGTTGCCCCGGAAACTGTTCGGGTACGAGCGGACCTGGAGCCGGCCGTCGCCGATGGCGGTGGCGGCGATGCCACCGCCCGTCTGCACGATGTGCTGCTCAATCCGGGCGCCCTCGGTCGAGGCGAACTGCTGGCGCGTGTCGAACGCCGAGAAGAACGCTTGAGCCAATTTCAGGTTCGGCCCCGACATCGCCTCCGTCGCGCGGACCAGGAGGTCGAGTTTTTCCTCCAGCGGCACGGCCAGGGAGTCGCGCTCGTGCGGCGTCTCGTACGCGTCGGCGGCGGGTTCGACCGGCGCCAGGCGGACCGGCTCGGTCTGGGCCGCGCCGCTGGCCCGCGCAATGGCGACGGCCTCGCGCACGGCATCCTCCAGGGCTGACGCCTCCAGCCGATGCGTGCCGAAGAACCCCCACGCCCCGTCCACGATGACGCGGACCCCCAGGCCCGCCGACTCGCTGCGGGCGAGGTGTTCCGGCCGGCCGTTCTTGACGGCCAGCCGCTCGGTCCGGTCGCGGCGGAGGCGCACGTCGCCGTAGGCGGCGCCCGCCTGTTCCATCAGGCCGACCGCCCGCTCGAGCAGGTCGTCCACGTCGTGCCTTTCCTTACGGAGTTATGCCTTCGCTCCCTCTCCCTCGAGGGCAGAGGGCCGGCTCGTGCTTCGCAGCGAAGCACTGCTTCGCAGAGTAGCAGGTGAGGTGAAGATATTGCGCGGTGCCCAGTCTTGGGCACCGCGCGGCGGGCAAGACTGCCCGCCGCGCTAATCGCGCGGCTGAAAAGCCTCATCCCCCTCACCCTTCCCTCTCCCGCCAGGGGAGCAGAGGGTATGATACGGCCTCGGAGCGAACGAGTATAATGCGGCACGCGCATCCTGTCGATGGTAGAATCGCGGCGGCCGAGTTGAAGTAACGGCTTCATTGCGCCAGGCTGTCATTCTGAGGTCCCGCTTGTCCGGTACGGACCTGTATGGGCGGGACCGAAGAATCTCGCAGTGCGAAAGGCGACAAGGCGAGATTCTTCGTCGCGGCCTCGCCGCTCCTCAGAATGACAACCGCGGGCATTACGCCAGGTATCCGTTCAATCGCGGCGCGACATGACGACCCTCGGCGAGCACGTGGTCCTGGACCCCCTCCTGCCGCCCGTCTGGGTGGCGGTGATGGCAGGCGTCCTCGCCGTCGCGGCGGTGGCGGCGCCGTGGCGATGGGCCGGCGGCCTGGCGCCGAGGCGGCGGCGCGTCCTGCTCCTGGTGCGGCTGCTGGTGGTGGCGGCGCTCGTGATGCTCGTGCTCCGTCCGCAGGTCCGCTGGGAGGGCCGGCGGGTCGTGCCCTCCGAGGTCGTGGTCCTCCTGGACGCCTCTCGCAGCATGGGCATCCGCGACGCCGGCGCGGCCGCCGCCCCCGCCACCCGCGCCGCGGCGGTGCGCGAGGCGTTCGCGGGCGCGGCCGAGGCGCTGGCGGCCCTCGTGCCGGAGGCCGCCGTCCGGACGGTGGCGTTCGGTTCGCGCGTCCGCCCGAGCGACGGCTTCGCCGTCGCCCCCGCCGACCCGCGGACCGACCTGGCCGAGGCCCTCCGCTCCGTGGCCGAGCGGGCCCGCCGCGCGTCCGGTCCGTTTGCGCCCCGCCCGGCCGCGGTGGTCGTCGTCTCGGACGGGTGCACGAACCGCCGCGCCGGCGAGGCCGACGCCGCCGCCCGCGACCTGGCCGGCCGCGGCGTGACCGTTCACGCCGTCGTGGCCGGCAGCGCGGAACCGACCGGCCGGGTTCGCGACGTGGCCGTCCGCGGTCTGCGTGCGCCCGACCGCGTGTTCGCCGGCAACCGGGCGGAGGTCCGGGCCACCGTGGCGACGCTCGGCCTGAAGGGACGGGCGGTCGAGGTCGTGCTGAGCGCGGGCGGTAAGGAGGTGGCGCGGAAGCGCGTCTCGCCCGGCGCGCCGCGGACGGCCGAGGAGGTGGTCTTTTCGCCGACGCTGGAGGAGGTGGGGCCCGCCCGGCTCGCCCTCGCTGCGGAGCCGCTGGAGGGCGAACGCGTGACCACGAACAACCGGGCCGAGACGATTGTCCGCGTCGAGAAGGGCGGCATCCGGGTCCTGTACCTGGAGGGGCGGCTGCGTCCGGAGGCCAAGTACCTGGCCCGCGTGCTGGCCGATGCCCGGGAGATCGAATTGGCGCGCCGGCTCCTCGTCGGGGTGGGGGCCGAGGCAGCCGCCCCCCGGCCGGCCGACCTCGACGGCGTCGACGTGGTTATCCTGGGGGACCTGCCGGCCGCCGCGCTGCCGCGCGAAACGCTGGAGCGTCTGGCCGGCGGCGTCCGGGCGGGCGAGATGTCCGTTCTGACGATCGGCGGCCTGGATGCCTACGGGCCGGGGGGCTGGGCGGCCGCGCCGCTGGCCGACCTGCTGCCGTTTGCGGTTCGCCCCTCGGACGGGCAGGTCGAGGGGCCGCTCGCGTTTCGCGCGACGGCCGAGGGCCGCGAGCATTTCGTCTTCCGCGCCGGCGACGAGGACGGCGAGGCCGTGCCGGCGCCGGACGACCTGCCGCCGCTTGCCGGGGCGAGCGCGGTGGGCGAGGTCCGCCCCGGCGCACGCCTCCTGGCCGAGGCCGAGGGCGGGACGCCGCTGCTGGCCGTCCGCACCCTCGGCGACGGCCGCATCGCTGCCGCCACGTTCGACACCACGTGGCGGTGGGCGCTGGCGCCGGCGGAGACGGTCGGCCCGGCGATGCACCGCCGCCTGTGGCGGCGGCTCGTGCTGTGGCTCGCGCGCCGCGACGGCCGGCCGCACGAGGACCTGTGGGTCGTCACGGACCGGACGCAGTACGTCCTGGCGGACCCGGACCGTCCGCCCGAGGCCGAGGTGACGGTCGGCGTCCGCGGCGACGGGCGGCCCGAGGTGCGGCTCGACGGGCCGGCGCCGGCCGTGGTCTCGCTCGCGCGGCGCGAAGGCATCGGGCCCGGGCGGACGGAGTGGCGCGGGCGCGTGCCGCTCGCGGCTCCCGGCGCCTGGACCGTCGTGGCGGAGGCGACCGTGGCGGGCGAGGCGCAACGGGCCGAGACGCATCTGGCGGTGCGGGAGCAGGATTTCGAACTGGCGCGGCTGCTGGCCGACGCCGACCGGCTCCGGCGCATCGCGGAGGCGGGGGGCGGCTCGTGCCGGCCGCTGGACGGCCTGCCGGAGGTGCTCGGCCGGCTGACGGCGTCGCTGGAGCCGCGCGAGGTGCCGGCCGAGCGGCGTGTCCGCCTGGCTCGCGGGCGGACGTTCCTGGCGGCGCTGGTCGCTCTCCTGGCAGCCGAGTGGGTGCTGCGGCGTCGGTGGGGGCTGGCGTGAAAATTTCGGATTTCGGATTGCGGATTTCGGATTGGAGATTTCAGGTCACAGGAACATTTATTGAGCCCGGTAAAAGTAATGTCCTCATTGAGTCAGGCTGTCATTCTGAGGCCCCGCTTGTCCGGTACGGACCTGTATGGGCGGGGCCGAAGAATCTCGCCGTGGCCTTGGTCGTTACAAACGGCGACAAGGCGAGATTCTTCGCCGCGGCTTCGCCGCTCCTCAGAATGACGGCCATGAAGGTTCTTTTTACCGGGCTCAATAGCCCGTCTGGCCGACGTGCTTGCGGGCGCGTTCGATTGTCTCGTACAGGGTTTCGGGGGCGATGTCCGCACCGTTCGGCCAGGCAATGGTGCCGCCTTCGATTCGTGCCTGTCGGAAGAACGACACGTCTTTGAGGGGAGTGAAGATGGGCCCTTTCTCGGGGTACTCGGAAAGGTCGACGTCCCCCTCAGTCCCGTCATCGAAGGCGATGTGGTAGACGTAGCCGGCTCGATATTCGATTGCGACGACCTGGTTCATTTGCCACATAGAGCACCTCAGTTCAGTGGATCGATTTTGTTGATCGCGCGCCCGTTCCTTGCCAACTCCCAGTTCTTCTGCAGTTCGTCAGCATGAAGATCAATCCATTCCCGCAGTAGTCGACGGGCCGTTCTCGAGTCCAAGTCGCCGCGAACAATGTTTCCGCGAAAGTCCATGAGGACCCTGTTGCCTTGATGTTCCGCGTGCAGATGCGGAGGGTTGTGGTCGTCATAGTACATCCGGATGACGATGCCGAAGAAGCGGCAGATCTCGGGCATGTTAGGCTTCCTCTGACATCCCACCCGGAGGGGGCGCGGGCCATCGGCTCCGCGTTCGACCTGCCCCCGCAAGGCTGTCGCCTCCTGCTGTCAGTATACCTCCAGTTGGATGGTCCGGCAACGGTCTGACGGCGGATGGAGTACGCTGACGGGGTTGTCCACTGCCCCC
>CAYTJE010000041.1:0-18405 GCA_964437855.1 uncultured Anaerolineales bacterium
CCGCGCCACGGCCTTTGTGGATGATGGCGAAGTTGACAAAGTCGCCCTAAGCCGCTTTGCGGCGGCCGGCTGCAAAGGTCGATGCCATCGTTGTCGGCCCAAAACGCCCTCGCCATGGCACAGCCGACCGCCCCGTGGCGAGGGCCCGCTGCTTTTCCTTCCGCTCAGTCCGTCGAGGTTTCGTCCGCCGCAGGCAGATGGCGGTACCAGGTAATGGCCAGGACGCCGACGGCTACCGCTGCCGACCCCAGCCACACGGCCGCCCGCGTATACCAGTGGCCGACCAAGTACATCGGCCCCAGGTAGAGGCCTGTGATCGCCAACATCGCGAGGGCGACGTTCAGGACGGCCCGGTGGGGGCTCTCGGCCGGGTCGCGGTGCGCCTCGGGTGGCAGGTTCGCCTCCCGCCGGACGAGGCTCCAGGCGCCGAACGGCCGGACTTTGCGATAGAAGCGAACAAGAATCGGCGTGTCCACCGGGCGGGTCAGCAGCGTGACGGCCACGCTCCCCGCCAGCGATCCCGCGCAGATGATCGGAAACGACACGTACAGCGGCCACTGGGGCACCAGCAGCGGCACGGTCGCCAAGGCGATCCCGCCCAGCGTCCCGGCGGCGTAGCCCCAGCCGTTCATCCGCCACCAGTACCAGCGGAGGACGTTCGGCACGACGACGCCGGCCCCGAGGGCCATCATCAGCCAGTCCCAGATCTGCTTGATCGACGTGGCCTGGGTCCCGATGAGAATCCCCACCCCCACGATGCCGAGCGTGGCGGCGTACCCGGCCCGCACCAGGTGCCGCTGGCTCGCGTTCGGTGCAACGAGCGCCTGCCAGAAATCCCGGACGATGTACGAGGCCCCGCTGTTGACCGTACTGCTGAACGTGGACATGAACGCCGCCAGCAGCCCGGCCACCACCAGGCCGCGCACGCCCATCGGCAGAAACTTCTGGAGGACGATCGGCATGACCTGCTCCGGGTCGGTCGCGTTCGTGATCCCCGCCAGGGCCAGAAGAACGATGCCCGCACACATGGCCCAGCGGACCACCAGGAACCCCGACCAGGCGGCCCCGAGTTTGGCGGCGTCGCGCGGGCTCCGGGCCGCCAGGAACCGCTGGAAATCGTACATCTGGGCCGGCCCGCCCGCGTTCAGCATCAGGCCCTTCAGCACCCATACGATCACCAGGGCCCCGAACCACTCGTACGACTCGTAGCCGGGGACCTCGGCCATCTCGGGCATCCGCCACCGGGGCGCGAAGGAGGCCCAGCCCTCAGGCAGCGCCGATTCCAGCGCCTCGGGTGACAGGTGGACGAACGCCACGGCCGCAATCACCACACCTGCAATCGTCAGGATGACCGTCTGGATTACATCGGTCACCACCACGCTGTACAGCCCGCCGAGCAGCACGTACAGGGTGGTCGTGCCGATGACGATCAGCGCGCAGGTCGTCGGTGAGAGGTCAATATACACCGATGCGAACTTGCCGATGCCCTGGAACGCGTACCCGATGAAGGTGGCCTGGGTCAGCACGGCCATGAAGGCGTAGGCCAGGCGGGCCACTCGGCCGCCGGTATCCTCGCCGAAGCGTGTGGCCATCCACTGGGCGCCCGTCATGACGCCGGACCGCTGGACCCACTTGCCCATGTAGGCCAGGAAGAACGCGCCCATCATCCAGCCCCACATCCAGTGGTTCCACATCGACCGCATGCCCGCCACGAACAGGAGCGAGACGATCCACATCGTGCCGGTGATGTCGAACGTGGACACGGAGCCGGACATGGCCAAGGCAAGCCAGTGCAGCCGTTTGCCGCCCAGAAAGTACGCCTCCAGGTTCTCCGACGCCCGTTTGCGATACCAGAACCCGAGGCCGATGACGGCCCCAAAGTAGGCGGCGATGACGGCGTAGTCGATGGGGGACACGCTTGCTCCTTCGTCAGGTGGGCGTGCCTGAAACAGGTTCCAGGAGTCTTTTTCGCAGACCCCGTCTGGCCTCACCGCTTTGCCGCCGCCTCGACCGGCAGAAAGGCGGACGAAAAAGACTCCTGGAACCTTTTCCGGTCAGCCGCGCGAGCGCACGGCGTCGAGCATGGCGACGATGTTCCCGGCCGGCACATTCGCTAGGATGTTGTGAACCTGCTGGAAAACGAACCCGCCGCCCGGTGCCAGTGTGGCGACCTGCCGGCGGACGTGGTCGGCCACGGCCTCCGGCGTGGCGGTGGGCAAGACGGTCTGCGTGTCGCAGCCACCGCCCCAAAAGACGAGACGGGCGCCGAACTCCTCCTTCAGGTCCACGGCCTTCATGCCGGGACAGGAGATCTGCACGGGGTTGATGGCGTCCAGCCCGGCGTCGATGAGGTCCGGGAGGAGGGCCCGCACCTCGCCGCAGCAGTGGAGCATGACCTTGACGTCGGCCAGTTCCTTCGCCCGCCGCCACATGGCCGCGTGACGCGGCTTGAAGAACTCGCGGTACATCGCCGGCGACATCTGCGGCGCCGTCTGGGTGCCCAGGTCGTCGCCGAAGAGGATGACGTCGATGGACTCGCCCACCGCTGCCAGGTACCGCTCGAGGCTGGCCAGGTGGTAGGCGACGAGGGCGTCGAGGAACCGGTGGACCTGCCGCGGCTCGGCCGCCAGCAGCAGCAGGAACCGGTCCATCCGGTACAGCCACTGGCCGGCCTCCAAAAGGTTGCCGCCGAACAGGCCGATGACGGCCCGGTCGGTCCCGGCCCTGAGGGCCCGCGCGCCGTCGGCGAGGCCGGCCTCGTCCACGTTGGGCCCGGGGGGCGAGCAAACAGCCGACCACATGCCCTCGGCCATGGCCTCGTCAAGCGGGGCCGAATCGTCTTCCGCATACGGCCAGTACGTCTGCTCGAAGTAGATGGCCCCGTCGGGCATGGCGCACAGGACTTTGCCGCTCTCGGACCGCAGGACCCACCGGCCGTCCTCCCGCTCCGGAACGCTCCAGGCCGGCACGAGGCACGGCGTGCCGTCCGGCAGGACCCAGTCGGCCCAGTCGGCGTCGTCGCGGGCGAACCCCCGCCCCAGTTCAATCGTGTCGACGCCGAACCGGTCGAGCACGTCCTCGTCGACGACGGCCAGTTGCTGGATGATGTCGTAGACGCGGACGGGCCGGGGCTCGAGGTCCAGCGCCGCCCGCAGCCGCGGATAGGCCATCGCCGCGATCCCCGACGACCGGTGGCCGCCGAGGTCGATCGGCACGGCGTCCGGCTCACGGTGCGCCAAGGCCGTCTGGACCCGCTCGCAACCGGTCATAGGCTACTCCTTCCTCTCCACAGGTACGGTCGGCGGCGGGATGGCATGGGGACCCGCGCCCCAGGCCTTGTTCGGCTCCGGGCCCATCTCCAGGACCAGGGTGCCCCCGTCCGTGAGGTCCGAGTGGTAAAACCATGGGCGCTCAAGCGGCTTGCCGTCGAGCGCGGCTGATTGGACGTACACGTTCCGCGGGCCGTTGTTGCGGGCCTCGATGACGAACGTCTTGCCCGGGTAGTACCGCGGATCGAGGTGAATAGTGGCCCGGTCGAACAGGGGCGAGCCGATCTCGTAGATGGGCCGGACGCGGCACCCGCCGTCGGCCTGGAACAGGCCGAGAGCGCTCATGGCAAACCAGGCGCCGCCCTGGCCCTGGTCCTCGTCGCCGGGCCAGCCGTCGACCGGGTCGTCGCCGTAGTACTGGTCCATGATGGCCCGGGCCCACTTCTGCGTCAGCCATGGGGCGCCGGCGTAGTTAAACAGGTACGCCACCTGCATGCTGGGCTGGTTGCCGTGGTTGATGGGTAGGCCGCCCCCGCTGAAGTTGCGTTCTCCGGACTTGGCCAGTCCTTCGTTCAGCCGGTCGACGAACCGCTCGCGGCCCATGGCCTCGACCAGGCCGCGCACGTTCTGCGGCACGAACCACGTGTACTGCCACGGGTTGCCCTCGACCCACCCGCCCTTGCGGCTGTACGGGTCGAAGTCCTCCATCCACCGGCCGTCGGCGTGCCGCGGCCGCATGAAGCCCGTCTCGGCGTCGAACAGGTTCCGCCAGAACTCGGCCCGCCTGGTGAAGGTGGCCTGCGCGTCCTGGTGGCCGAGGGCCCGGGCCATCTGCGCCACGCACCAGTCGTCGTAGGCGTACTCGAGGGTGTTGGAGGCGTAGCCCTTGCCCAGGGGGATGTACCCGTGCTCCAGGTAGGGCACCAGGTGATGGTTGCCGACGTGGCCGCCTCCCGGGTGCGGCCGGCCGGGGGTGGTCTGGCAGTGGACCATCGCCCGGAAGGCCTTCTCCGCGTCGTAGCCGCGGATGCCATGCTGGTAGGCCGCCACGATGAACGGAATCTCGTGCGAGGCCACCATGATGCTCGAGTACTCGATGCCGGTGGGCCCCTTGGCCAGCCACCCGCCCTTGTCGTAGATTTCAAGCAGCGACCGGACCCACCGGTTCGAGACGTCCGGCGTCACGAGGTTCCACAACTGGTTGAGGTTCCAGAAGGTGTTCCAGAACGCGTCGCACCCGTACACGGGCGACTCGGGATCGGGCAGTTGCTGCACCCTCTCGTACATATCCACGTACTTTCCGTTCACGTCGCTCCAGATGGTCCGGGCACAGTAGGCGCGGTACAGGTTGGTGTAGAACTTGACCTTGTCGGCCTCGGAGCCGCCC
The DNA here is from genome assembly GCA_964437855.1 of uncultured Anaerolineales bacterium. Classification (GTDB taxonomy): domain Bacteria; phylum Planctomycetota; class Phycisphaerae; order FEN-1346; family FEN-1346; genus BS750m-G62. The sequence goes on from CAYTJE010000041.1 coordinate 4,657, forward strand.
TCGACCTCGATGCGCGACAGCAGATCCTGCCACACCTTCCGCGCCGCCGCCCGGCACGCGTCGAAGTCCCAGCCGAACGGCTTCATCTCCGTCTCCAGGTTCAGCCGGGCCTGCTCGATGCTGACGAGCGAGATGCCGGTCTGGAGCAGCACAACCTCGTCCGCCGCCGTTCGGAAGTTCAGCGCCGCGCCCACGTCGCCCTTGCCCGCAACCTCCTTTACGTTCTGTTCGACGTCCTCGCCGACCCAGCCGTCCATCGACGCCAGCGGCTTGTTCGTCCGGGCGACGAAGTGCAGGACGTACTCCTGGTAACCGGCGCCGCGGCTGCTCTTCATCTTCGCGTACCCTTCGATCTCGTGGTCGCTCACGAGGCGGACCTTGGCATCCAGCACCTGCTTGCCGTACTCGGTCGGCGTGAGCAGGTCCACCAGGATCCGGGCCTGCCGGCTCTCGGGGAAGGTGTACCGCTGAAGCCCCGCGCGGGTCGTGCAGGTCAGTTCCGCGCGGATGCCGGTATCCTCGAGCGTGACGGCGTAGTAGCCGGGCACCGCCGTCTCGGTCTCGTGGCGGATGCGCGAGCGGTACCCCGCGTCCGGGTCGCGCTCCGGCCCCGGGTCCGTGACGAGCGGCCCGACGGTCGGCATCGTCAAGAGGCCCCCCATCGTCCACGCGTGCACGTGGCTGAACCCCATGACGTTCTCGATGGTGTATTCGTACCCCGCCTTCCACAGCCATCGGGCGGGGTCATGGCCCTGGTTGTCCGGGCTGAGTTTGACCATGCCGAATGGCATCGACGGCCCGGGGTACAGCATCCACCGGGAGGTCGAGGTGCCGATGAGGCAGTCGACGTAGTCGACGATCTCGCGCTCCCGCCCCGGCCGCCGCCGCACGGTGCGCGCATCCAGCGTCGCGAGGCCGCGGGCCAGCCGGACGGTGACGTCGCGCGGCGTCTCGATGGGCGGCAGGCGGAGGGTCACCGTTTGCGTTCCCTCCTCGGGTCCGACGCGCACGGAGCGGGCGCCGGGGGCCCGGACCTCCAGGGGCTTCTCCTCGCCGAGTGCGAGCAGCGTCACGCGGACCTCCTGTGACAGCCGCCCCTCCTTGCGCGACAGCCAGGGATCGACAGTCACCGACTCCAGCAGAGCGCCCTCGGCCGGGGCCAGGGCGGTACCCGCGGGGGCGTCCATTGCCACGGTATCGTACACGACCCAACTGGCATCCGCATTCGCGATGCGGATCTCGTTCAGGCCGGCCTTCAACGTCCCCGCGGGTACCCGGACGGCAAGGCGATGTTCCTTGCCGGCCGTCGGGTCGCCCGTGATGGAAGCATCCCCACCCCCCGGCGGGCAGCGGTGCGTATGCGTCGTTCCGTTGACGGTCACCGTCAGCGTCGGCGGGCGCTGCGAGTGCGTGTCGACGAGGTCGATGAGCAGCCGGCAGGCCGACGCCGGCCGGTTCTTCAGGCCGAAATAGATGCGGAAGGTGTGCGCCTTCCTGCCCGCCCAGGCGTCCGCCGGGCCGGGATGGCAGTAGGGCCAGTCGTGGGCCGGCTCCGACCGGCCGACGAGGAAGAACCCGTCGCGGTTGTATTCCGCGTAGTCACCCGGAGCGTGAAGGAACTCCGACGCCGTGTCGTCCTCCCGGCCAACCTGCCACAGACGGCCCAAGGAACCGCCGAAGCCATCGGTAGCCACACCCAGGATGACCCCGGGAACCAGCACCATATAGAGAAAGCGGGAGGGATTCCTCATCGTTGACTTCCCCTTTACCGTGGTTAGAGTTCGCGGTGTATTGCAGCAGGGGCAAGGCCCCGAGGGCATTATCCGAATATCCATATCTCTGCCGATGGCAATCTCGCGTTAGCCTATTACTCGTTTCGCCTACGGCAGCAGGCGTTGTAGCCCCCCTGCCCGCGGCATTATGCCTGAGGCCCCCCGCGCGTGCAACGGCATTACGCTGGAACAGAGGTGCCTTGTGCGACGGGCACAGGCAGGCGCGGGCGGAACCATCGCGTGATCGCAGCCCTCCTACCCGAAGGTTTCGTTAAGGGTCGAGCCCCGCACCACACCTACGGCAGGAACTTGCAAGTAGGCCCTGGGTGCGTCATCATGGCCGCAACGGTTTGTGGGGGAAGTGCCGTGCGAGCCGACGGAAAGGGTGCCGCAACCGACTCACCTCTCGGGGCCCGCCTCGTCACTGGGCGGCCCCGATCTCCCGAAACCATCCCGGACATCCTGTACGACGCCGCGCACGCCTACGGGGACCGTCCTGCCTTCCGCCGCCAGGGAAACGCGCCGGCCTACACCTATCGCGAAGCCACACAAGCCGCCGAACGACTCTCCTCCTGCCTCGCCGGTTACGGGGTGGCAAAGTCCATACCCGTCGCCCTGCTTTCAGAGAATCGACCCGAATGGCCCCTTGCCTACTTCGGCACCCACCTTTGCGGCGCGACGTTGGTTCCGATTGACGCGCGGCTCAAGCCGCCCGACGCGCAGACGATTCTCGAGCGGAGCGGCGCGAGGCTCCTCATCGCCTCGTCGCGGCTCCGGGACGTGGCGCGACCGGCAGCCCAGGCGCTCCCGGATGTAGGCGCAGTGGTGTTAGAGGATCTCCTGGAACAGGCCAAGGTCGGGCGTAACCCGGAACGGGATGCTTCGCGATCCGCCGACGTGTGTGGCGACGACGTAGCCGTTCTGGGTTTCACCTCGGGGACGACGGGTGATGCGAAGGCCATTGTCCTGACGCACCGCAACATCACGTTCAACGCAGTAGCCGCCAGCCAGCGAATGGGCGTCGTCCCCAGCGACCGCCTCCTGTCGATTCTGCCCCTGAGCCACCTCTTCGAGCAGACGGCCGGTCTGCTGGTGCCCATGCTGTCGGGCGCGTGCATCACGTACGTGAGCACGATCAACCCGCGGGTGATCGCCGAGGCGATGGTTGAGTCCGGCACCATTATTATGCTCGTCGTCCCTGCGATCATGCGGCTGTTTCAGAAGCGTATTCTCTCGTCGGTGCGGGACCAGCCACGGTGGCGGCGTTGGGCGTTTGGGCTGGCGGTGCGGCTGGCAGGGCTCGCACGCCGAGCGAGGCTACCGATCGGCAGGCTCCTTTTTCGCCCGATCCATGCCGCCTTCGGCGGGAAGATGACGTTTTTCATGTGCGGCGGGGCGGCGCTGGACCGCAAGTTGGCCACGTTCTTTCTCGACCTAGGGTTCCCGGTGCTTCAAGGATACGGTCTCTCGGAGGCTGCCCCGATTGTCTTGTCAGCGCCAACACCCTGAGGGGACACCGGCCGGGTTCGGCAGGGCGGCCCTTGCCGGGAATCGAGGTCAGAATATCACGGACCGAGGGAGAGGACGCCGCACACGGAGCGATCCTCGTTTGCGGACCCAACGTGATGGCGGGCTATCTCGGGAATCCTCAGGCCACGGCGGAGGTCCTGCAGGATGGATGGCTCCATACAGGCGACCTCGGGCGCCTCGATGCGGACGGGTACCTGTACGTCGTCGGGCGGTCGACGGACGTGATCGTCGGCGAATCGGGCCAGAACGTTTTCCCGGCCGAGATCCAGTTGGGTCTCGCCCACCTCGATCGCGAGATGGGCCCGGAATCGAGGTTGCTCCGGCCGGCGCTGGCCGTAGAATAGGGCTCGGGCCGTCCGGCGGCGCGCCCGGTCGGCCCGTTCGAGGATTGCCGCCTGAAAGGATCCCGCCCCATGGATGCCCCGCTCTGTTGCCGCGGCCGTCGCCCCCGCCTGATCGTATTCGCGACTCTCGCCGCCCTGCTCCTCCCGGCTGCCGCACCCGCGGCCTCACCGGTGGAGGAAGCCCGGACCCTGCTCGAGGCCACCGGCGTCCAGGGCGGGGTCGTCGCGCACGTCGGATGCGGCGACGGCCACCTGACGGCCGCCCTTCACGCCGACGACCGGTTCCTCGTGCACGGCCTGGATACCGACGCGGCCGATTCGGAAGCGGCCCGCAGGCATATCGATTCGCTCGGCCTCTATGGCAAGGTGTCGGCCGAGACGTACGACGGCACGCACCTGCCGTACGGCGACAACGTGGTCAACCTGCTCGTGGTGGAGGAGCCGGGCGAGGTACCCGGCGCCGAGGCCGCCCGTGTGCTCGTCCCTGGCGGCGTGGCCGTGGTGCGGGACGGCTCGGGATGGGACGCGGGCACGGCGCTCAAGAAGCGGGACGGTCCCGCAGGCTGGGGGGCGTATGTCAAGGCCCGCCCCGATGCCATCGACGAATGGTCCCACTTCCTGTACGACGCCTCCGGCAACGCCGTCACGCGGGACCGGAAGGTGGGCCGGCCCCGCCACATGCAGTGGTACGCGGGCCCGCGGCATGCCCGGCACCACGACGCGCTGGCGAGCCTGTCGGCGATGACGTCGAGCGGCGGCCGGCTGTTCTACATTTTTGACGAGGGTCCCACTTCGATTATGCATCGCCCGGCCCGCTGGCGGCTCGTGGCCCGCGACGCGTTCAACGGCAAACTGCTGTGGAAGCGGCGCATTCCCGAGTGGATGACCCACCTGTACAACTTCCGGTGCGGCCCGACCGAACTGCCTCGCCGTCTCGTCTCCGTCGGCGACCACGTCTATGTGACACTCGGCCTGGTCGCCCCGGCGGTCCGCCTCGACGCCGCCACCGGCGAGACGCAGCACACCTACGCCGGGTCCGAGGGCACCGAGGAACTCATCTACCACCGCGGCATGCTGCTGGCGGTCGTCGGCGACCCCTCCATCCACCTCGACCGGGCCGACGAGTGCCACGGGTACTGGGAGATGGCCGAGGACGAGCAGCCCGCCGGCCCGAAGGCGATCGTCGCGTACGACGCGGCCGGCGGCAACGAGGTGTGGCGCCGCGACGGGCCGGACGTGCGGTACGTCGTGCCGCTCTCCCTCTGCGCCCTCGGCGAACGCGTGTTCTACCTCGACGGCGAGCGGCTGCACTGCCTGGACGCCTCCAGCGGCGGGTCGCGGTGGACCACGCCGTGCGCCACGCCCGGGCTGCTCATCCGCAGTTACGCCCCCACGGTGGTGGCCCATCGCGATGTGATCCTGGTCCTGACGTGGAATCGCATGGTTGCCCACGCCGTCGACACTGGCAAGCAACTGTGGGAGACAAAGGGCGCGATGGGATTCGGCTCGCCGGCGGACCTCTTCGTCATCGACGGGAAGGCCTGGACGTTCCCGATGATCAAGTCGATCTGGCGCGGCAGCCGGCGGGGCAAGGACGGCATCATCCGGACCGGCGTAAAGGTGCCGCTGTCGGAGTTCGTCAACGACGCGAAGACCGGCGTGGGCATCGATATCCGGACCGGCGAGGTGGCCGAGACCCTGCCCTTCGCCCGGACCCAGCACCACCATCGCTGCCACCGGAACAAGGCCAGCCACCGGTTTTTCTTTATCGGGCACAGCGGCATCCAGGTCGTCGACCCGAAGACGAAGACGCACGAGACGAACCGCTGGGTGCGCGGCCTGTGCCAGTACGGCACCATGCCGGCCAACGGGTATCACTACGTGCCGCCCGACACGTGCCAGTGCTACAACGAGGCGAAGGTCAACGGGTTCTTCGCCCTGGCGGAGGCGTGCTCGCGAAGCGCCCTGGACGCTGAGCCGGCGGTCGAGACGGGTCCGGCGGCGGCCGAAGCCGTCAACCGCCGCGCGCTGCCGGGGCTCAAGGAGGTCGCCGCCACCGACTGGCCGACCTACCGCGGCGACAATGAACGCAGCGGGACGACCGCCGCCGAGGCGCCCGTGAATCCCAAGCCGGCATGGCAGGCCGAGGTCGGCGAGACGCTGACCGCCCCGGTCGTGGCGGGCGGCCGGCTCTTCGTGGCCGACCGCGACGCCTACACCCTCCACTGCCTAAGCGTGGATACGGGGAAACCGGTCTGGAAACACTTCGCCGGCGGCCCGGTCGACTCGCCCCCGACGATTTACCGGGGCCTGTGCGTGTTCGGGTGCGGCGACGGCACGGTCACCTGCCTGGACGCCGCGACCGGCCGGCTGGCTTGGCGGTTCAAGACGCCGGCCGCCGGACGGCGCATCGGGTACGACAACCGCCTGGCCTCCCCCCTGCCCATCCACGGCAGCGTGCTCGTGGAGGACGACGTCGTGTACTTCGCGGCAGGGTACTCCTCGAACCTGGACGGCGGCATCCGGCTGTACGGCGTGGACGTGTGGACGGGGGCGCTCGAGCACGAGGGCCGGCTCGCCTCGGGCCACTGGGGCAACGATGGCAAGTGGGGATTCCTGTCCGACATCCTCGCCTCCGACGGCAAAACCCTCACCATGCGGGGCACGCGGCTGACAAAGACCTTGAAGCAAGCGCGCGGCGGCGGGCTGCTCGTCGCCTCGAAGGGTTTCCTGGACGGCACGTGGTTCCACCGCCAGGACTGGCGCGGCGGCGGGGCGCGGGGGCAGCTCCTCGCCCTCGCGGACGACGCCACTTTCAGCGTCGTCAGTCCGTACACGGGCCTGAAGAAGCGCCGTAAAGGACAGTTCCAGAAGTATAACCAAGTGGGTCACCTGCATCAGAAGTTCTCGCGGTACGAGGAGCGTTTCTTCCCGGTCGGAACGACGGTGGCCTGCACGCCGAAGGGCAGGGGCCGCGGCAAAGGGTGGTCGCGCAATGTGCGGCTCCAACCGCGGGCCATGGCCATGGCGGGCGGCCGGCTCTACCTGGCCGGCTGGCTCGACGACGTGGCCGTCACCGTGAAGACCGGCCGGCCGAAGGACCCCGCCAACCCGGACCCGCGCGAGTGTGTCCTGTGGGTGTGCGAGGCGGACACCGGCAAGCGGGTGGCGGAACGCCCACTCGAGGCGGAACCCGTGTTCGACGGCCTGGCGGTGGCCCGCGGCCGACTGTTCCTCGCGCTGAAGGACGGCGGCGTGCTGTGCCTGGAACCGTAGGCCGAGGCCGCGCGGCGCGATTCCCAGGCCCCCGCGGTTCGGGCGGTCTGCCTGGGCGTGGTGGCCTGGGAAGGCGCCACGCCGGGGGCTTGAAACCGTTCGTAGCCATGTGGCGCCCGAACCCTACCGACAGGAAACCCGATCGTGAAACCCATCCGACCCCTCTCGCTGGCCGTGCTTCTCGCGCTGACCGCCGCATGTCCCATCGTCGAGGCCCGCGAGCGGCCGGTCGAGGGCGACCTTGCGCCCTTCCTTGGCGAGCCGCGGATGACCATGCAGCAGGTCTTCACGGGCGGACGGTTCCCGAACGTCGTGGTGGCCACCGAAGGCACGGTACTGGCCTTTTGGAACGGTGTGAAGGTCCGCCGGAGCGAGGACGGCGGCACGACGTGGGGGGAGGCCATCCTCGTCGGCAAAGGGTTCATGGGCGGCGGCGTGACCGTCGACGAGACGACCGGCCACATCCTCGCCTTCGTCGAGGCCCACCATCCCCCCGCCCCGCTCATCGTCTACCGCAGCACGGACCACGGCAAGACGTGGGCCCCGCAGAAAGACACCGTCATCAAACCCGACACGAACGGCAACGTCCCATCGATGCACATGAACGAGCACGGCATCACCCTTCGCCACGGAAAGCACAAGGGCCGGCTGCTGCGGCCCGCCCGCTGGTACGCCGGCAAGAACGCGCGGGACCGCTGGCCAAAGCACTACACTAACGCCATCTACAGCGACGACGGCGGGAAGTCCTGGCACACGAGCGACCCGTTCCCGGCGTTCGGCACCGGGGAGGCGACCGTGGCGGAACTCTCCGACGGCCGCATCTACTACAACTCGCGCCGGCACTGGGCGCCGGAGGGGCAGAACCCGCGCCGGCGCTGGACCGCCTGGAGCGACGACGGCGGCCAGACCTGGAAGGGCCTGGCAATCTGCCAGGTCCTGCCCGACGGTGACCAGGTCCGGGACTACGGCCTGATGGCCGGCCTCGTTCGCCTGCCGGTCCGCGAGCGCGACATCCTTGTCTTCAGCAACATCGAGAGCCAAAAGGGCCGGCACCACGGCACCGTCTGGGCGAGTTTCAACGGGGCGAAGACTTGGCCGGTCAAGCGGCTGGTGTACGAGGGGACGTTCGCCTACTCCTCGCTCGCCGCCGGCCGGCCGGGTACCCCCAGCGAGGGATGGATCTACCTCCTGTTCGAAGGCGGCCCGAAGGGCGGGGCCACCCTGGCACGGTTCAACCTCTCGTGGCTGCTCGCGGGCGAGACGACCGGTGGGCAAGCACCTGAACCCGCAGTACCTGGTTCCGCCGAAACGCACGTGAGAACAGAACGGGACGATCCCATGTGTACCATGCGTCGCCGCCGGTTTCTGCGTCAGGCCGTCGGACTGTGTGCCGCCACCTGGGCGCTCCCCCGCCTGGGTGCCGCAGGGGAAAAGGGGCCGGGCAAGCCGAACATCATCCTCATCCTGGCCGACGAATACCCCGAACGGGCCAAGCCCCCGGCACGGGCAAAGACCTTCACACGTATGTGGCGGGGCCGAGGAACCAACTCAGCATGCCGGTCGCATCCCCCGACATCCTCAGCAGCGAGGGAGATTACCTCTTCATGCGGTCGCAGCCGATGGACCTCATGGGCCGGCGTTCGCGGATACGCCACTTGCCGCTCGACGAGCAGCGCGGCCCGGACGCCCACCTCTTCGTGCCCAACGGCTTCCTGGACGACAACGGGTGGCACCGCGCGTTCTGGGTCTACGGACGCAGCGTCCTGGGTGGACCGGGGAAGCCGTCGGGCGGCAAAAAGGGGAAGCGGCGCAGCGCCCGGGCCGCCTTCGCCACGCGCTGGAGCGTGGAGGGTCCCGTCCGGGCCCGGGCGATGGTCAAGGCGGGCGACACCGTCTTCGTCTGCGGTCCGGCGGACATCGTGAACGAGCGGCAATTCGCCGACCGTAAGCCCAATCAACTGGAGACGCTGCGCCGCCAGGCCGAACTCTTCACCGGCAACGAGGGGAGCGTCCTATGGGCCATGGCTGCCAGCGACGGCGCGAAAATCGGCGAAACCCCGCTCGACGTGCTGCCCGTCTTCGACGGTATGATCGCCGGCGGCGGGAAACTCTTCCTGTCTACGGTTGACGGCAAGGTCGTTTGCCTGGGAGGGTCGGCCTCCGCGGCCGCGCCCCCCGCTGCCGGCGCGCATCCGGGCGAACGGGGCGAAGTTCTCCTCGACCGGCCGGTCGCGGTGCGGGCCCGGACGGGAAGCGGGTGCGGACCGGGCCGTCCCACTTGCCGGCGGCCTGGTCGCGTGCGACGATCTCGCGGATGAAGTCGCTCGGGCGGTCCGTCTCGTTTTCCGTCATGGTTAACGTTCCTCAGCGTTAACCATGACTACGCCAATGAGCGTGCCTTGTCGATCGCCTCATCGATCCGCGCGAGGCATTCGTCGCGGCCGAGGATGGCCATCGTCTCGAAGAGCGGCGTCGAGACCCGTCGGCACGTGACCGCCACGCGGAGCGGGGTGAAAAGTTCGCCGGGTTTCCAGTCCAGCCGGTCGGCGAGGTCCCTCAACTCCTGTTCCAGCGCCTCGGCGTCATACCGGCCGGTGCCGGGCGTCGTGCCGGGCGACGGCGGCCCGACCTCCGCCCCCAGGAGCGGGTTCGCGACCGTCTTCTTCATCTCTTCCAGGGCCGCAAGCGTCTCGGGGCCGGTGCGGGTCGGCTTCCGCTTCTTGCCCTTGGTGGGGATGAGGAGGTCGGCCTCGTACGGCTCCCGCTCGACGAAGAAGCCGAGGCCGGGGCCGAACTCCGAGAGCCGCCGCATCCGCTCCTGCATCAGGCCGACGATGGCCTTCAGATGCGCCTCGTCGTACGCGGCCTCGAGCGCCTCCGGCAGGAAGCGCTCGGCGCGCAGCCGCTCGAGCAGGGCCTCGACGGGCAACCGGCGGATCCACTGGCCGCTCAGCCATTCCAACTTGTCCAGGTCAAAGACCGGCCCGGAGGTAACGAGCCGCTCGGTCGAGAACGCCGACAGGAACTCGTCCTTCGAGAAGACCTCCTTGCCCTCCGGCATCGAGTGGCCCAGGAGGCCCAGGTAGTTGAGGACGGCCTCCGGCAGGAACCCCTCGGCCCGGTACCAGCCGACGCTGACCGGATTCTTGCGCTTCGAGAGTTTCGACTTGTCCGGGTTCCGCAGCAGCGGCAAGTGGTGGAACCGCGGCGGGTCCCACCCCAGGGCCTCGTACAGCAGCACGTGTTTGGGCGTCGAGACGATCCATTCCTCGGCCCGGACCACGTCGGTGATGCCCATCAGGTGATCGTCCACGACGACCGCCAAGTGGTACGTGGGGTAGCCGTCGGACTTCAGGAGCACCTGGTCGTCGATCTCGCGGTCGTCGATGGCGACGTCGCCGCGCAGACCGTCCGTGAAGCGGGTCTCGCCTTCCAGCGGCACGGCGAGGCGGACGGTGTGCGGCTCGCCGGCCCGGGCCCGTCGGTCGGACTCCTCGGTCGGCAGGCCCCGGCACTTGCGGTCGTAGCCGGTGGCCTGGCCGGCCGTCTGCCGGGCCTTGCGGACCTCGGCCAGCCGCTCCGGCGAGCAGAAGCAGCGGTACGCGTGGCCCCCGGCGAGCAGGCGGTCGGCATGCTCGCGGTAGAGGGCCAGCCGCTCGCTCTGCCGGTACGGACCCACGGGGCCGCCGAGGTCCGGCCCCTCGTCGTGGTCGAGGCCGAGCCAGCCAAGGGCATCGAGGAAGACCTGCTCGGCCCCCTCGACAAAGCGGGCGCGGTCGGTGTCCTCGATGCGGACGATGAACCGTCCCCCCGCCTGCCGGGCCATGGCCCAGTTGACCAGGGCCACGTACAGGTTCCCGATGTGGGCTTCGCCCGTGGGGCTCGGGGCGATGCGCGTGCGGACGGTCGGGGTATCGGATGGGTTCATGGAAACGCACGTCTGAAGGCGGCGCCGGGCGGCCCGGCACCCGCGCCGGCGCAGCCGCGCCGATTCATTCGCCGGGACGTGGCACCCGGCGGCTACGGTTCGGAGGAGTCCTTCTGCTTCTCGTCCTTCTGCTTCTCCTTCTCGTCTTCCTTGCCCTCGCCGAACGCCTCGGGGTTCAGGAACAGGTCGCTGGGCCCCTCGTCCTTTTCGGTCTCCTCCTCGCCGAGGATGTTCGGGGGGATCTTGAGTTCAGATTTCGCCTTGCCCTTCCGGTTTTTGTCGGGGGCGGCCTCCGGTTTTTTCTCGGGCGGCGTTTCGGGCTTTTTCGGCTCGGCCTTCTCGGCCGGCGGCTTTGTCTTCTCCGGCTTCTCGGGTGTTTTCTCGGCCTTGGGCTCCGGCTTGGGTGCCGGCTTCTTGCCCTCCGTCTTCTTGGCCTTTGCCGGTTCAGGCTTTTGCTTGGTTTCCTCGTCCCCGGCCTTGGGGGCGGGTTTTTTGCCGGACGCCGGTTCAGCCCCGGCGGGGGGTTCGCCCTTCCGCGGCTTGACCGGCTTGGACCACTGCTCCAGTTGCTGGCGGATGGCGGGCTGGTCGGGGTTGGTTTCGAGGCTCTCGTGCCATTGCGCCAGGGCGCTCTCGCGGAGGTGGTCCTGCTCCGGGCGCCGCAGATAAAGGATCATGTAGATAGCGGCAAGACTGTTACGAACCTCATACCGGCCGGGCGCCTTCTCCAGAATCGGCTGCAACTGCTCGATGGCCGCCCCGTACCGCTTCTTCCGGCTGTAGACGAAGGCCAGGCGTTTGGCGATGACGGGGTTGTCGGGGTCCAGTTCGGCCGCCTTCTTCAGTTCCTCCAGGGCGTCCTCGTAGCGCCCCTGCTTCAGGTAGGCGGTGCCGAGGTTCACGTGCACGGGCGCCTGGTCAGGGTCCAGGTCGATGCTCTTGCGGTACGCCTTGAGGGCCCGGTACACCTCGCCCTGGGCGTCGTAGATGGCCCCGAGGTTCGACCATGCGAAGGCGTGGTTCGGGTCGAGTTCGGTGGCCCGTTCGGAATGGACCTCGGCCTTCTCCAGGTCGCCCAGGCGGAAGTAGACCACGCCCAGGTTCAAGCGGGCGGGGACGTGGTCGGGGTTCAGGTCCACGACGCTCTCGTACGTGCCGGCGGCCTGGCTGTCACGCTCCAGCGCCTGGTACACGCGGCCAAGACGGTAATGGAAGGTATACTCCAACGGTTCGCGTGAGACGGCCTGGCGGTAGGGGTCGATGGCCTTCTCGAACTCGCCCTTTTCGCAGAGCGCATCGCCGAGCCCGACGTGCGCCAGGGCGAGGTCGTCGTCCAACTCGATGGCGGCCTCGAACTCGCGGATCGCATCGTCCAGCCGGTCACTTTCCAGGTGCAAATACCCCTCGCCGTAGCGGCGCAGCGCATCCTCGGACTGAACCTGGAACGGACGGCAGCCCGCCGCCACGGCCCACGCGCACGCCGCCAAGGCCACCCCGCATATGATCCGTTTCATTTCCGCGGACCTCCATTCCGTTTACAGAGCGGGAATTCTACCGGCCGGGGGGGGCGCCTGTCAAAACAAAGCCGGGGCACCCGTCCGGGCAGGGGCGCCACGGGGCGTTTCGCCGGTTTCGACGGGAAACTTCCGGCGGCCTGCGCTGTTGTATTCTCCGGCGGCCGAGCGTAGAATTTACCCTTTGTGTCGAAGGGTGTGAATGGATGCTGCCATGGAAGGACGCCCGACCCTCCTGCTTGCCTTTCTGGCCGCCCTCCTGGCCGGCGGCTGCTCGGCCGACTGGTACACCCAGGACGCCGACCGCGAGGTGTACGGCATCGTGGCGGAGAAGGAGGCCGATGCCCTCGGCCGGGTCCGCCCGTTCAACGTGCGTCCGCGTCCGGACCCGGCGGAGGTGCTGAAGACGGCGCGCCGGGAGCCACCCGACGGCGAACCCACCGCGGCCCCGGATGACGCCGTCGCCCCGTCCGATAGCGAGGAGGCGATTCCGCCGGCCATCCCGCGTCCCGACCCGGCCCCCGCCGCCGAGACCGATCCCGCCGCCGAGACCAACGCCGACGCCCAAGCCGACTCCGGCGCCGAGGCCGACCGTCTCCTGGAGGAGCCGGCCGCCGACCTGGAAGACATCATCCCCGACGAGTTGCCGCCGCCGGTTCCCGATCCCCCGCCCGGCGCCGTCCGCCTGACGATGGCCGACGCCCTCCGCGTCGCCGTCGCCGCCAGCCGAACCTACCAGACCCGTAAGGAGGACGTGTACCTGTCGGCCCTGGCGCTGACGCTGGAGCGGTACCTGTTCCGTCCTCACCCGGCCGCCACCGGCACGGTGGACCACGCGAGCGACTTCCAGGACGGGACGGGGCGGGTCCGCTCGTGGGACCCCGGGGCGGAGGTCGGCGTGTCGCAGCAGTTGGCCGACGGCGCCGTCATCACCGGCAGCCTGGGCATCGCGGCCCTGAAGTATCTGAACAAGGAACTGGGCGACACGCTGGACTCGGCGTTGGACTTTTCGCTGACCCAGCCGCTGTGGCGGGGCGCGGGGCGAAAGATCGTCCAGGAAAACCTGCTCCAGACCGAACGCAACGCGGCCTACGCCATCCGCTCGTTCGCGCGGTTCGAGAAGACCTTTGCAGTGGACGTGGCCTCGGAGTACCTGCGGACCCTCCAGGACCGCGACGCCGTCGTGAACGCCTGGAACAACTACGAGAGCCTGCGGCGAGGCCGGCAGCAGTCGGAGTGGCTGGCCCGGGCGGAGCGGCTGGCCGAGTTCGAGGTCGACCAGGCCCGCCAGAGCGAGTTCGCCGCCTACAACCGCTGGATCCTCGAACGCGAGAACTACATCAACGCCCTCGACGCGTTCAAACTGACGCTCGGCATCCCGGTGA
>CAYTJE010000042.1:0-18190 GCA_964437855.1 uncultured Anaerolineales bacterium
GAGATCGCCCGCGCCCTCGTGACCCGCCCCAGCCTCATGCTCCTGGACGAGCCGTTCACCGGCGTCGACCCCATCGCCATCTTCGACATCCAGGGCTTCATCCGAAACCTCAAGGGCCGCGGCATCGGCGTCCTCGTGACCGACCACAACGTCCACGCCACGCTCGGCATCGTGGACCGGGCCTACATCATCAACGAGGGCCGGGTGTTCCGCCACGGCACGAGCGAGGAACTCGTCAACGACCCCGAGGTCAAACGCGTGTACCTGGGGGCCACGTTCCGGGGCGACGAGTTCAGCGCCGCCCGGCCGAACGTGTAGGTGGTGTCTTACGGCGCGATTCCGACACGCGGTGTTCGGCCTTCAGCACTCGGGGGGGCCACGGATTGCTCGCAATCCGTGTTTCCCGGTCCGGCACACGGTTTGACAAGCAAACCGTGGCACCCTCGTTGTCAGATTGGTGTTACGATCCTCAACAGCAGCGAAGCGCGCTCGCCCCTTGGGCCCGCATAACGAATCGTCACAACGCCCCATGGCCCGCCAAACACCCGCCATCGTCTGCGTCGCCCTGAACCCCTGCTGGGACCGCACCCTCGAGGTGGCCGGCCTCGAGGTCGGCCGGCACGTGCGCGGCCGGCTCCTGTCGGTCCAGGCCGCCGGCAAGGCCGTCAACGTCGCCCGGCTGCTGGCGACGCTCGACCGGCCGTCCGTCCTGACCGGCTTCGTCGGCGCCGGCGACCGCGACCGCTTTGCCGCCAGTTTCGATAAGACCCCCGTGCGCGTCGAGATGTTCGAGTCGGGCGGCACGACGCGGGAAAACATCACCCTGGTCGACCCGGAGCGGAAAACCGACACCCACATCCGCGACGCCGGCTTTGCCCTGACCGACGAGGACCTTCAGCGGCTGACGAAGAAACTCCGCATCCTCGCCGGCAAAAACCGGTACGTCCTGTTCACCGGGAGCCTGACGCCGGGGATGAACGCCTCCACGTTCGAGGCCCTCCTCTCGGTCTGCTGCCAGAAGGGCGCCCGCGTGGCGGTCGATTCCAGCGGCCCGGGCCTGGAGGCCGCCGGCCGCGCCAAGGACCTCTGGCTCGTCAAGCCGAACCGGGCCGAACTGGCCGACCTGGCCGGCCGGCCGGTCCACACCGACGACGACCTCCGCCTGGCCGCCGACGCCCTGCGGGAGCGCATCGAGGAGGTCATCGTCACCCTCGGCCCCGACGGCGCGATGCTGCTCGCGAAGGACGGCGCCTGGATCGCCCGCCCCCACCTCGACCCCGGAGCCGTCATCAACACGGTCGGCTCCGGCGACGCCCTCCTGGCCGGCTACGTCCACTGCCATGCCGCCGGAGAGGATCCTCAAACGTGCCTCCGCCACGGCGTGGCCTGCGGGACGGCAGCCACGCTGCAACTGCGGGCCGGCCAGATCAATCCCTACGACGTGACGGCCTGCCTCCAGGACGTGGCGGTCGAGCCGCTCGGCTGAACAAGGCCCACCGCCCCGCACGGCGCTGCGCGGCGCCGGCGACGACAATCGGTGTGCCGACGAACCGAACGGAAGGCCAAATCATGCCGGGACGACGGATGGTGGCGCTGGGCGGGGCGGCCGTGGCGATCTGCCTGCTGGCCGGCTGCGAGCCGAAGGCCCGGCGGCAGCCCCGCCACATCGGCGGCGAGGTCCTCGGCGCGCTCACGCCCGAGGCCCTCCGCAAGGCGTACGACACGCCCGCCTTCGTCGTCCGCGACACCCGGGACGGCCGGCACGTGCCCTTCCAGGACACGGACCTGCCCGCCGACGCCCACGTGGACGATGCGAATCTCATGATTTACGTCGAGGGGTCGGGCGACCGCATCCCGCTCTCGCGGTGGACGATGCGCCTGCTGGCCGAGAGCGCACACGGCTTTCCCGGCCGGCCGGACCGGCTGGTCGTCATCCTCCTGAAGTGGGGCAAAACCGCCGACGTCGTAACCGAACACATGAACCGCGAGGCCCAGATGGAGGGGGCCGCCACCCTGCACCACATGCTGGAGGTCCATCGGCGTCGGCACGGGGCCGGCGGCCACGCCAGCGTCATCGGGTTCAGCGCCGGCACGCGGGTCACCCAGTGGGCGTTCGCGGGCACCGTGTCGGAGGGCGAGCCCACCTATCCCGAGGCGCTCGCCCACGCCGACAACGTGGTGTTCCTCGGTTCGAGCATCGGCCGCGTGGACCCCACGCCGTTCGAGATGATCCGCGGCCGGTTTCTCAGTTTCGTCAACCCGCGCGATACGCATTACGGCGACCGGGCCCCGTTCGTGGCGCCGGCGGGCGAGTCGCCCCGGTTCGGCAAGTTCCTGACCCTGGAGCCGGTGCTCCGGCACCCGATGTTCGGCGCGAGCGTGATGGGGTTCCGCCATCTGCCCACGCTGACGAAGCCTGAGCAGTTCGACGCCATCGAACAGGCCGGCAATTCGGCCGCCCGGCGACGCCTGGAGGAGGTGTTCCGCATGGTCAACGTGCCGGCGCCGACCGGCCTCGTGCCGTTCAACCTCTTCGGCGACCCGGTGCCCAACGACGACGGCGACGATTACCTGAACCTGGCCCCGAACCACTACATCCTTGTGGGGCGGGGGCCGGCCGGCCGGGTCAACGATCCCGCGTTCAACCAGTACCGCGCCGTGGCGGAGGAGTTCGTCCGGGAGCACGTGGCGTCGGCCGCGCTGCGGGGCCGGCTGTTCCGGTTCGACCTGGAGGCCCGGCCCGAGAGCGCCAAACTCCTCGACGTGCCGGTGCCCCTGCCGTTTCCGTGGGCGGTGATCCCCCGTCCCGGCAAAAAGGCGCCGGCAGCGGCGGAAAAGAAGGCCCCGGCCGGCACCGAGGAGAAGCCGAAGTAGCGCTGCAGCGCAACTTAGGGCTACTTTGTCAACTTCGCCATCATCCACAAAGGCCGTGGCGCGGTGCCCCGTCGTGGGCACCGCGCGGTGGGCAAGACGGCCCACCGCGATAGAGTCGTTGTCGGGTGGTAAGAGTTGACAAAGGAGCCTTAGGCGATTCGCGCGGTGGGTCAGTCCATACGGAGGCGCATGCCGAGACCGACCGGGCAGAACCCTTTATTGTAGCGTTGCAGCCTTATTCACCCGATAGCCGCCGCGGATGCCGCCGTCGACCGGCGGCGGGGGATGGTCGGGGTTGCGTTTCCACGCCGACAGGCGGTGGATTTCCCGAACCAGGTCGATCTGTGGCTGGGTCAGCCCGCCGTCCAGCAGGGCCTCGTCGGGCCGCCCTCGCTCGATCCCTTCGAGCACCAGGTCGATCCGGCCGTAGTCCAGCCCCAAGGCCACCTCGTCGGTCAGGCCGCGCATCATGTCCGGCGAGGGCGCCTGGTCGATCACCTCCGCCGGCACACCCACATGCCGGGCCAGTTGACACACCTGCGTCTTGTAAAGGCCGGCCAGCGGCGAGCACGGCACATCGTCGATGCCATCCTTGACGAACCAGCCGGTCAGGACCTCGGAGCGGTTGCCGGCCCCGATGAGCCGGGCCCCGCGCCCGGCCGCCTTCTCCTCCAGGCGCTGGCGCCGATACACCTGCCTGCCGTTGAACGCCTCGGCCACCTTCGCGCCGGTCAGGCGGTAGACGAACCGGCGGGCAGGGGTCCACGACGACTCGTTCCGGCGGAGCGTGGTCACGAACGGCGTCTCGCCGGCCACCATCTCGTGGAGTTTGTGGAAGACCGACCGGTTCAGAAAACGCGAGACGCCCAGGAGCCGCATGATCGCCGGCGTGTACAGCCCCCGGGCGCGGATCGCCTCGGTGATGTCTTCGACCTCCAGGTCCACGCCGAGCCCGTCGGCCACCCGGCGGGCCTGCGCCTGGGAGGCCCTCTCGTTGTGCCGCTCCCGCAGAAAGCAGACGTGCAGTCGGTCTTTGCCGAGGGCGCGGACGGCGAGCGTGGCCAGCAGGGCCGAATCCAGACCGCCGCTCAGTCCCATCAGGACGCCGCCCGGGTACCCCGGGGCGCAGATGGAGCGGAGAGACGCCTCCAGCGCCTCGACGGCGCGCGGCGCATCGAGCCGGAGGACCGATTCGGGCGATGGCACGGCAGGCATGCGGTCGTTTGCTCCTCAACGGGGCCGGACACCGGCGGAGCAATGCGCATGGTGCGCCCCGTCCGGAACCTCCCGGATACACCCCACCCCGGGAGCCGCGTGGGTCTGGCCGACAATTGTATCACTCTCCCGCACATCAGCAAGCCCTTCTGTGAATCGGATGGGGCGATCCACGGGATGACCCGGCCGCCTGCCGCCGCCGTCGACGGGCCAGCACGCGAGCGTGGCCGGCTCGGGCGTGCCGGGGCTGGAGAGGAGTTCACAGTGGTCCTCCGGGGGGAAGGTCTCGAAGCCTTGCTCGGCGGCGCGCCCCTTTGGCCTCGGCTCCGCCTCGGCCTGCGAGGCACGCCGTGACCCATCCGTCAGGACCCTGCAAACTTGCACAACACGTGGACCCAAGATGGGTGCAAGTCCGGCCGACGGAATCCTCTCGGGAAACCTGAATCACGTCACGGGGAGGGTGTCAGGTCATCGTGCGAACTCGTCGGCGACGTCCATGGCGATGGTTTCCCACTCCCAGAGCCGCTGCGGCTGATAGCGGGTTGTGGAGATATCCTTCGTGATAAATTCCACGTGGCACGCGCCGCCGGCCCTCTCGAGGAACTCCACGAGGTCCCGGCGGGCGCGGCCGGGGTCCCAGGAGTCCTCGGCCAGGATGGCGGGGTTCGGCTTTCGGCTCATGACGTAGTCCCCGCCGATCTCGGCGACGGCGCGGTCGGTGTCCACCCAGGGGCTGACCGATACCTTCCGCAGGTTCGGGATCCGCCGCATGACGTGCATCTTCTTATCGAGCGGCTCGCAGCAGCCGTAATATGTCAGGCCCCACCGCTCGAGCCAACGCAGGGCGTGCTTGACGGCGAACTCCCAGTGCATCTCGGGCGAGACCTCCGAGAAGACCTGCGCGTTCGAGCAGCCCCACATGTTGTGCGGCCGGACGCGGGCCGGGTCGAAGTCGTCGCCCGGCAGGTCCCGCGTGTATCCGTACCCGCCGGAGCCGATCCGGGTGTTGTTCGCGTCGAGCGAAAGCAGGTTCATCTCGACGAACTGGTCGAGTTCGACCATCCAGGCATCCACCATGCGCTCCACGGCCGCGTGGACCAGGTCCGGCCGCTCGATCAGGTCGATCATCGCCTCCTGGACGCCCCACCACCGGCACAGGTAGTCCCACGGGGTGAACCAGATGTGCGTCTGGCCAACCTTCCGGACGGGCAGCAGGCCCTCGTACACCGAGCAGGCGGCCTCGTACCGGAAGGCCGTGGCCTCGGTGTTGTGCGTCACGACGGGCATGCGGATCTTCTCGAGGTCCGCGAAATCGCGAATCTGGATGTTGTAGTGCCGCGACACGATGTCGCTGGCCGCGTCGGTCGTCGCCACGTCCACGTCCTCGACGATGCCGAAGTCCGTGCTGTGGATCGCCAGCGGGCACGCCACGAAGTCGCTGACGATCATGTCCGCCGGCATGTGCCGCCACTGGTACAGCGTCCGGCGGAGGTCGCGTTCCTGCTCGCGGGCCCAGGGATGCTCGGTCCGGAGGGTCAATTCCTCGTCCACGTTCATTTCGTGCCAGGGGATCTCGTTGATCCAGACCATCGGCCGCTCCGAGTCCAGGTCGTTGAGGCGCTGCCAGAGGCGGGCCTTTTCGGCGTGGACGGGCAGCGCCGCCACCTCGGCCAGACCGCCGGCCAGGCGGCGGAGCACGTCGCGGTCGCGCGGCGACAGGCGAATCGGCTCCGCCACCGGCGCCGGCGTCAGGTGGCTCGGATCGTGGAGCATCGGCGTTTCCCCTCGCGGCCCACGGCAGGCGGAGCGATTACCCGCCCGCCGGCCGGAGCGTGTACCGCGTCCCCGCGCGGACGGGGAACGCGACGAACCCCTCTGCCGGCGCGAGCGTCTGCAACGGCCCGTCGCCCGCCCGGATGCGCATGGGCCCGTCGGCGCGCACCCGGCACGGGCCGTCGACCGTGGCGGCCAGGCCGGCCTCGACCAGCCGGCCGCCGGCCCAGCGCAGGTCCACCACGAACCCGCCGCGGGCCCGCAGGCCGCGGACCCATCCATCGGGCCAGCGGTCGGCCGGCAGCGCGGGCAGCAGCCGCAGCGACCCGCCGTGACTCTGAAGCAGCATCTCGGCCAGCCCCGCCGGGCCGCCCAAGTTCGGGTCGATGTCGAACGGCACGGGCCGGCCCGCCCAGCACTGCGTCAGCAGGTTGGGGCTGAGACCGTCGGCCACCATCTGTTCCAGGGCCTCCAGGGCCCGGTCCGCCCGCCCCAGCCGGGCCCACAGGTTGACCATCCAGGCCCGCGTGAAGCCGACATCGCCCAGGCCGCGCATCTCCAGGGATCGGGCCGCCGCCCGCGCCAGGTCGGGCGTGTCCCACGGCGTGATCGATTCGCCGGGGTATACCCCGTACAGGTGCGACAAGTGCCGGTGATGGTCGTCGGGATCGTCCCAGTCGCGGAACCATTCCTGGAGTTGGCCGTGGCGGCCCACCTGGTAAGGCAGCAGACGGTCGAGCGTCCGGCGGAGACGGTCGCGGAAGCCGGCGTCGGCATCCAGGATCTCGGCCGCCCGCAGCGTGTTCGCGAACAGGTCGCGCACGAGGGCCAGGTCCATGGTCGACCCCATGCTGACCGAGGCCCGCTGGCCGTCGGGCGTGCGGAACTGGTTTTCCGGCGACGTGGCGACGGGCGTCACGAGCCGGCCGTCGGGGCCCTCGCGGAGCCAGTCCAGGTAGAACTCGGCCGCCCCTTTCATCAGCGGGTAGGCCGTCCCGGCCAGGTACCGGCGGTCGCGGCCGAAGTCGTAGCGGTCCCACACGTGCCGGCAGAGCCACCCGCCGGCCATCGGCCAGAACGAGAACCGGGCCTGCTTGTCCAGCGGATCGGTCACCCGCCAGATGGATACATTATGATGCATCGCCCATCCGCGCAGGCCGTACGCGCGCTCGGCCGTCTGCCGGCCCGTCTCGGCGCACTCGCGGACCAGTTGGATCAGCGGCTCGTGGCATTCGCCGAGGGCCGCCACCTCGGCCGGCCAGTAGTTCATCTCGGCGTTGATGTTCGTCGTGTACCCCCCGTTCCAGGCCGCGTGCGCGTCCTGGCACCAGAGGCCCTGGAGATTGGCCGGCTGGGTGCCCGGCCGGCTCGACGCCGTCAGCAGGTACCGACCGTACTGGAATACCAGGGCCGCCAGGTCCGGGTCGCGCGTCTCGGCGAAGCGGCCCAGCCGCTCGTCGGTGGGCAGATCGGCCGTCGCCGCCGGACCCAGGCAGAGCGTCACCCGGTCGAACAGGCGGCGGTGGTCGGCCGCGTGGTCGGCGCGGAGCCGGTCGAACGGCCGGCCGGCCGCCCGGTCCAGCGCCCGGGCGCAGGAGGCCGACGGATCGGCCCCCGCCGCGCTCGGCGAGGTCCGGAACCCGTTGAACGACGTCGCCGCGGCCACCAGGAGCGTCACGGCATCGGCCCCACGGACGTGCAGGCCGCCGGCGTCGGCCGAGGCCCGGCCGCCTTCCGTCAGCGCCCGCACGCGGGCCTCGAACCGCATGCCGGGACCGTCCGCCCGCGGCGCGTAGATGACCCGGTCGCCCTCGTCGGCCGGCACCGTCAGCCGGCCCTCGGCGTCGAACAGCCACGGGTACTTGGCCGTGTCGCCCAGTTGCCGGATCTCGCGGATCGTCCGGTTGCACGCGTGCATGGGCGCCTTGGCCGAGAGGGCCACCGCCGTCGGCCCGCACGGGGTAAGCCGGGCGAAGGCGTGGGGGGTGGCAAGCACGGCATCGAAACCGATCCGGCCGGGGCGGTCGCACGTCAGCCGGACGACGAGCACGTCGTCCGGCGCCGAGGCGAACACCTCCCGCGTGAACACCGCCCCGCCCGCGCGGTACCGGACCCGGACGACGGCTTCGCGCAGGTCGAGCCGGCGGTCGTAGTCGGCGGCCTCGCCCTCGTGCTGCATCACCAGCCGCAGGTCGCCCAGCGTGGTGTACGACTGGTGGTTCCGTCCGAGCATGTGGGCGGCGACAAAACGGTCGGCCTCTTCATACCGTCCGTGGCGAACCAGGTCGAACGCTTCCTCGACGTGACGGTGGATGGGCACGACGCCCACGGGTCCGGGCTCGCCGGCGTAAAGCGTGTCGTCGTTGAGTTGGAGCCGCTCCGTTCCCACGCCGCCGAAGACCATCGCCCCGAGCCGGCCGTTGCCCACCGGCAGGGCCTCGTGCCACGCCTCGGCGGGGCGGCGGTACCAGAGCACCCGCGCGGGGCGCTCCGGCTCCCGGCCGGCGGCCGACGCCTCGCCCGGCACAGGCGGCGCTTGGGCGGCGCCGGCCCCGGCGGGGCGTTCGGCCCGGTCCGCGGCGCACCCGCCCCACAGAAGGCACGCCCCAAGCAGGGCGGCCAGACGTATCCGCATGACGACGTGTGGCATGCAATGGTTCCTTCCTACCGTCGCCCGATCGCGCGACAGAACGACTCTCCGCGCGGCGGGTCTCCGCACCCGCCGCGCCAACGGCGCGCGGCCCGCAAGCCGGCCGGGACACACGCGTCGTGCAGCCGCGCCGGCCGTCAGTACCGCCCGAACTCGCGGACGGCGTCGAACATGGCCACGACGTTCTCGACCGGCGTCTCTTCGAGGATGGCGTCGTGGCTGGCGCCGGCGACGAATCCCCCGCCGGGGGCCATGATGTCGATGACCTCGCGCGTGGCCGACCGGACCGTCTCGGGCGTGCCCTCGATGAGAACGTGGTGCGAGTCGATGCACCCGTTGAAGACCAGCCGGTCGCCGAACTCGGCCTTCAGATGCGCCAGGTCCATGCCCGTACAACTGGGCTGGACGGCGTGGACGGCGTCGAGGCCCGCGCCGATGAGCGACGGAATGAGCGGCGCAAACCCCCCGCAGCAGTGCAGCATCACCTTCAGGCCGCAGGCGTGGCCCAGGTCGATCAGCCGCGCCAGGTGCGGCAGCACGAACCGCTCGAACAGCGGCACGCTCAGCAGCGGGCCCGTCTGGCTGCCCAGGTCGTTGCCGATGAAGAAGATGTCGATGGCGTCGCCGGCCGCCTCGAACGTCCGCCGGCTGACCTCGGCGTAATAGTCCACCATGTGCTGCATGAGGGCGTCGACCACGTCCGGCGTGTCGTACATGGCGAAGTACAGGTTCTCCATGCCCACCAGGTCGACCGCATCGTGCCAGAACGGCGACCAGTCGCCGCCCAGGACGGCGTACTGCCCGCCCCAGGCCTCGGCCTCGGCCCGGACGGCCGAGACGTCCATCCACGCCGGGTCCGGCCACGGGTAGGCGTGCACGTCGTCGACGGTGGCGCCGGCCAACGGGTGGCCGGTCGGCTGACCGTAGCCGATGCCCTGCCGCTCGATGCCGAACGGCGTCCGCGAGGTCGCGCCCTCGGAGAGCGTCACCTCGGGCCCGGCATAGACGGCGAAGACGCGGCGGAAATCGTCGCCCAGCCGGACCCGCAGGGCCTCGTCGTCCGAAAGGCCCAGCGTCCGCTTCGCGTTCTCCCAGAACTCCGGGCTCGCGCCGCACCACGCGGGCACGCGGTCGGGCTCGGCGTGGGCGAACGTCGTCAGCACGCGCTGGCGGGATGTCATGTCCACGGCATCGCCTCCCTGCTTTCACCTCACCCGGCCGGGCAAGCCGGCCGGGCCACACAGCCTCTTCCCGCGCGGCGGGTCTCCGCACCCGCCGCGCCAACCGCAGCGCGGCCCGCAAGCGGGCCGGCGAACCCGCCGCGCACCCGCCGCGCGAAAGGCGCGCTATCCCTCCACGCCGACCTCGCCCGGGTCCCACGGATACGTGCCGTGCGCGCGGGCCAGCCGGACCACCTCGTCGTACGTGGCGGGCGAAACGTTGTCGGGAATCGAGTGGTCGCTCTGGAGGATGTACCCGCCGCCGCGGCCGGCGGCCAGTTTGTGCAGGACCTCGGCCCGGACGGCCTCGCGGTCGCCCGAGGCCAGCACCTGCACGTTGATGTTCCCGACGAACGCCAGCCGGTCGCCGAAGCGGCGCTTCAGGTCGACCACGTCGAGGCCGGCCTTGGCCTCGAGCGGGTTGTAGCCGTCGATGCCGGCCTCGATCAGGTCATCAAAGATGGGCAGCGCATTGCCGCAGCCGTGGTAGATGACCTTCAGGCCCGCCCGGTGGGCGGCGTCGCAGATGCGGGCCAGTTGCGGCTTGTGGACCCGCCGCCAGTAGCCGGGCGAGAAGAGCATGCCGTGGTCGTACGCGACGTCGCCCCAGACGTACAGGCCCGCGAGGCGCCCGCCGGCCGCCTCGATCTGCCCCTCGACGATGCCGACCAGGAAATCCCCCAGCCGCTCGACGAACGCCGCCAGGCGGTCCGGGTCCTCGGCCATCTTGTAGTACACGTTTTCCGCGCCGACGATCCGCCACAGTTCCTCCTGGATTTCGCAGACGCCGCCGAAGACGCAGAAGTCGTCGGCGTAGGCGTTCACCCGGTCGACGAACGAGGGATAGCCGAGATTCAACGTGTCGGTCACGCTGTTGATCTGGTCGTCGAGGGCCTCGTGGTACCGGCGGGGGTCGAAGGGGTCGTCGAACTCCAGGGCCTCCATGTCGTCGTAGGTCTGCGTCTGGAAGTCGAGGTAGTTGGGCATGGGGTAGTCGGCCCGCTGCTCGATGCGCGCGCCGAAGCCGGTGCGAACCAGCCGACGCTCGGGCGTGTTCTCGATCACCTCGACGCCCGTCAGGTGCGGGTCCATGTTCGGGTTGATGACGACCATGTCGAGGTCCCAGTGGCGGTACGGATCGAAGCCGTCGCCCACGTCCCGCTCGGCCTTGACGCGCTTCAGGAAGTTCGTCCAGAAGAACTCCCCGACGGGCACGCGGTCGGCCTCGCGGTGCTCGAGGGCGGCCAGGACGCGCTCGGTCTTGGCCTTCGCCTCACCGCTCATGCGCATGCCTCCTCGTACAGCCTCACTGCGGTTCCATGATAACAAGATCGGACCGGCGCTGCCGCGGGGTGACCGTCACACGCCGGACCTTGCCCTCCCGGACCGTGCACTCCACCGTGGTCCTGTAAGGCGCGTGCAGCCGGAACTCGACGTCCCAGTCCTTCGGCCACGCCGGCAGCAGGAAGATCTTGCGGCCATCGGCCTGGAGGGCCATCGCCTGGAGGGCCTTCATCAGCACGCCGCCGTGATCCTGGTCCGGCACCCAGTCGTAGTTGGGTCCCCAGAAGGCGGGGAAGCGCGACCCGGCGTGCTTTTTTCGCGCGCGGCCGACGAGATTCTTACGGGCATCGTCGGCCAGGCCGAGGTAGGCCATGAAGATGTCGTCCTGTCGCCAGCCGGCGTTCCCCTTGTCCCATCGGTGCCGCAGCGCCTCGATGCCGAGGTCGAGGTCGGGCCGGCCGACGGCGATGCGGCGAAAGGGGAAGACGGCGTAGAGTTCCGGGTTCTCGCGGTTCCGCTTGCCCGCGAACCGGGCGGCGGGGGCGAGCATGCGTATGCCGTCGACCTCGCGGGTCGGCAGGGCCGGCAGTTTCTTGCGGAGGTTCGTCCAGAGGGCGCGCTGCGCAGCCGTCGTCAGCCGTGCGGGCAGACCGAGCAGGCGGTCGGTCACGGCGCGGAGGCCGGCCAGTTCGGGCATCGGGTTCGTGCAGTCCCACCACGTCTCGCACGCCTGGGCGGGATGCATGACGAGTTTGCCCTCTGTGTCCACCTCGTAGTGCTCGTCGAAGAACGTCAGGATCTCGTGGGCCGCCGGCAGGAGCGTCTCCGAGAGAAACGCCTCCTCCAGCGTGTGCTCGTAGTAATCGAGCATCATCCAGACGAGTTCCGGGCCGGAGACCCACTCCCACTTGTGCCACCGGCTGGCCTGGAGCCGGTCTTCACGCTGGTCGTAGGGCATCCAGCCGTACGTCTCGCTGAACACGTCGCCCCAAAAGTAAACGCACTCGGGGATGTACGCGCCGGCGTGGTCGAGGTACAGCCGGGTCCGATACCGGAACAGCGGCATCAGGTCCCGGCCGTACATCTTGAAGAGCGGCCGCATCAGGTCGTAATCGCCCGACGTGCACAGGCTGATGTACGGCAGCCGCGTGTTCTGCCACCAGTAGCCGGGACCCCAGCGGCGGTAGTCGGCGCCGCCCGGCTTGCCGGGATGCGGCACCGTGAAGATCGAGCCATTGAACTTGATCGGGTAGGCGCCGCGTCCGGCGCAGGCGGTAATAAATCGCTGAAGGGCGTAAGCGCGGCTGACGACGGTGGCGTCGTCGCCCACCTCGACGGCCTGCCGGGCCAACGGCCTGCCGTTCAGGTACAGCGTCGTCCTGCCGGTGGACGGATCGACGACCGCCGCCACGTGCGACCATCGGCCGGCGGGAAGGACGCCGCGCTGGCCGAGCGCGGCGCCGCCGACGATCAGCCGCAGGCTGTTGCCGGGCCAGGTGTCGAGGAGAAAACCGTCGCTGCCGCCGGGGGTGATCCGATCGACGATGCGGCCGCCGCCGCGGGGCAGCGTCTCCGGCTTGACCCACGCCTCGATGGCAAGGCCCTTCTCGAACGTCCACGCCTTCGACCCGTCGAGGGCGGCGTGCAGCGCCGGCGCGCCGCCGTAGAGCAGACCCTTGCGGTCCGGCACGGGCCGGGAACGCGGGAGCGCGGCGAGCCGCTTGACCTCGGCGTCGGACAGGCCTCGACCGAAGAGGCTCAGGCGGGCGATTTCGCCGGCAAAGCGGTTCCGGCCGGCCTGGTCCATGCCGATGCGCACGGCGTGGGCATTGGCCGGAATGAGACGAACCGGCTGAGACGGCCCCGTCGAGGTCACGTTTATCCAACTGCGATCCCAGAAGTCGCGCCACCACCGCTCGTGGGCTTCGCGCCGCCGGGCGAAGGGAATCCGCTGCGTCGCGGTGATGGCCTCGTCGACGGCCGTCAGCCACTCGCCGGGTGTGGCCGGGTGCCGCGTCAGGACGTACACCTCGAAGCGGTGCGACTTCGATGCCGGCGACTCCAGGTGCCGCTCGTCTCGCCGCCGGCCGTTGGCGGTCTGAATGACGGCGCCGAAGGTGCGGCCGAGAAGCGGATCCGGCCGGTCGAAGCCTTCGATCCCCTGAATCCTGCCCGTCATGGCCGGGCCGACCGACTTGACGTTCCGGTGGTACCACCCGATGCGGCCGGGCAGGTCGGAGAGGACCGTGTCGGGCTCCACGATGGTCGGGCCTCGCATCCGGTTGGGCTTGGAGCGGTCGAGCATGACGTCGCTGACTTCGAGGCTCGGCAGTTCTTCGCGCTCGGTCCGCCACAACTCGATGGCCGCCGTGGCCGCAACAGGTGTCGGACTGTCGATGGCAACGTGAACCACGGGGTGGTTGGCGTCGGCCCACAGGCGCAGTTCCACGGCCTCGCCCTGGCCGTAACGGACGACCATGGTGGCGTCTTTCAGGCGGAGGGTCTGGCGGAACCCGGGCGGCCCGGTCGGCGGGGCCGGGTCGAGCGTGATCCGCACCTTGCCGACTTTGAGCAGGCGCCCGTTGTCGCCCCAACTGTCGGTGCGGCTGATATAGAACGCCAACTCGCCGGCCGGGTTGACCCAGGCGTTCAGCCCCGTGGCCCCGTTACCCAGCGGCATGGAGCCGGACGCATCTTTGCTGGGCGAGTGCCAGACGACGTTGTACGGGTCCATCCGATGGGCCGTCTCGGCCGGGCCGGCGGCCAGGACCAGCGTCGCCGCGAAAACCAGCATCAGGCTCGCGGCGGTCGGACGGCGTGCGGCGTGTGCCATGGGCGTTTTCTCCTCCGGATGACGTCCAGCCGCGGCCGCCGCGCGGCGCGGCGGTCGGGCCTGAAAGACCCCGTTGACCTCAGGTGGCGTTCGGCCAGCCGTTGAGGCGGATGCGCCGGCCGAGTTCGCGCAGGGTCGCCTCCTCTCTCGGGCCCTTCCAAGGCGCCGCAGCCGCTGCACGCCGTGAGCCAGACCATGCAGGCCACCGTCCCGGCACCTGCCCTTTGAGAGTTCGATGAATCATTATGGCTCGCCTTGGTTTCATGGACCTTTTCCATCACGAGATGGTTTCGGGCCGCGGTCGCGTCGCGCCACGCCACTCGGCCACGAGCCGGGGGGCGCTTGTCAATCACGTTCTGCTGCTTGCCGGGGCGCCGGCCAGGTCGTCGAGTTCGGCGTTGTTGACGCATTTGAACTGCCTGTTCCACACGCCGGGTTGCGAAGCGGCGTCAGGTCGAGGGGATCTCCAGCCAGGCGTCGGCCTGGTCGCGCCACAGTTTCAGCGTCACCGGGCCGGAGGCCGCCGCCTGCTTGTAGACCTTTGCGAAGGCTTGCAGGTCCTTGACCCGGTGGCCGTTGACCTCGCGGATGACGTCCGTTTCTTTCAGGCCGGCCTTGCCGGCGCGTGAGCCGGCCGGCACACGGACGACCAGGACGCCGTCGCGCTCGCCGAGGCCGACGGCGGACATCTCGCCCGCGCTCTCCATGTTCTTGATTCGGGCGCCGAGCCAGCGGGCGGTCTTGGGAACGGCGTACCTGCGGCCCCAGCCGCCGCTGCGGACCGCCGCCGCCTCGAGGGTTCCAGGCAGCGGCGGGGTGCGGGCAATGCGTTTCAGTTCCGGCTTCCGGACGCCGAAGCGGTCCATCGGGAAGTTCTCGAAACCCAGGTCGAGCGCGGGCGAGCCGTCCCGGACGCGGTAGTCGCCCGCGGGCGGGTCCACGAAGCGGGCGTCGGCGACGATGGAGTGGGCGTCGCCGCCGAACTTCCGGAGGCCCTCGGCGGGCCTCGCGGCCGTCGTGCCCGCCTCGTGAACGAGGTTGTAGTCCACGCGCTCGCCCTGGTCGGTCCTGCGCATGCCGGCGGGGCGATACCGGTCCTGCCAGACGATG
This sequence comes from uncultured Anaerolineales bacterium, assembly GCA_964437855.1. Lineage (GTDB taxonomy): Bacteria > Planctomycetota > Phycisphaerae > FEN-1346 > FEN-1346 > BS750m-G62. The sequence continues at coordinate 14,960 of CAYTJE010000042.1, forward strand.
TTGCGGGCGAACTCGGTCCGGCAGTCGGGGTACCAGACGTGCGGGCAGAACGTATAGTTCACCAGGATGTTGTTGGTCACTTTGCGGTCGTAGCCCTCGCGAAGTTTGATGCCGCCCGCCAGGCAGAGGTTATTCGTGAGTTCATAGTTCGACGACCCGTCGTCCAGGTCGATGTCCCATCCGTGGTCGCACCGCCACCGGTTGTTGCGGAGGACGATAGTCTTGTGGCAGTCCCACGCGGGCATGGCGGGGTGTTCCTTGACCCACTCGGCCGTCACCTGGCGTTTAGGATGCCAGAACCGGTCGCGGCCCCAGGAATTGAACGAGCCGTGGTCGCCGGTCTCCTTGACGGTGTCGAAGACGTCGTTGAACTCGATAAGGTGGCCGCCGAAGGCCCCGTCGCAAATGTTGATGCCGGCCCGCGGGCAGTCGTAGATGGAGCAGTGGCGGACGGTGATGGACTCGGCCATCGCGATATTGACGCCGGCGGTCTGCTTCTCCACCCGGCCGTTCCGGACGAGCAGGCAGTCCTCGACGAGGCAGTCGGCCGGGTAGTCGTCCGTCTTCGGGCCGGGCGTCTTGTCCATCTCCTGGAGCGTCTGCGTCTGGTGGTACTCGAACAGGGGCGAGCGGAGGGCGTCGGGCGAGCCGACCAGCGCCACCGCGCTGGCCCCGGCGCCGGAGACGTGGCAGCCGACGATCGCAATCCGCCGGTTGTACCGGTTGACGAACACCCCGTTGCCCCCCACCTGGTCGATACGGCAGTCGCGGACGGCGCAGTCCTCGGCCCCGTCAAAGAGGATCGCCCCGCCTCGGTAGGTCGTCCAGTCGCTCCGCAGCAGCGGCTCGGAGTTCTCCATGAACGTGCGGGCCGCGTGCGTGAAGGTCAGCCCCCGGAGCGTGATGTGCCGGACCGGCCGGGCCTTCGTGCCGCGGAACGCCACCAGGTGGCGGAGGCGGACGGCCTCGACGGTGGCCCGGCCGGGGTCCACGCCCTCCGGCGGATAGAGGTACAGGACGTGCTTGTCGGCGTCGTGGTACCACTCGCCGGGGGCGTCGAGTTCCTCGAAGAGGTTCTCGACGAATCGGTATTTCTTGTGGGCGCCCATCCGGCGGTTGTTCTGCCAGCCGCCCTCCATGTTGAGTGTGTCCTCGCCCTTCTTGCCGGTGATCCGCCAGTGCATGTCGCCCCACAGGCTGCGGTGCATGGCGTGAAGGAACCCGCCGGAGGGGTCGGCCCACCGGCGGACGCGCTCCGGCGAGGTGCAGTCGGCCGAGAAGCCCTGGAAATACTGGGCGGCCGGGTCGTAATTAGGGTACCGGGCCATCGGCTGCCGCCGGCCGTTTACGAACAACTGGTCGGACGTGAAGCCGTCCGGTACCTCGGCCCGCATGATGCCGTCCCTGAACGGCTTCCAGACGAGCGCGAGGCGCTGCCCGCCGCTGAGGATGACCTCCGCCCCCGCCGCCGCGGCGTAGGTAACCGGGCCCGCCTTCGTGCCGGAATCCGCCGGCGCGAACACCACCGTCTCCGGAAGGTAGTACGTGCCGGCGGCCAGATGGACCGTGACGGGTTCCTTCCCCCGTTCGGGCATGGCGCGGACCTTCCGGCGGGCGGCGTTGAGGGTCTCGAGCGGCCTGGCCTTCGTGCCGGGACCCGCGTCGTCGCCGCCGGGCGCAACCCAGAGGTCCGCGGCCCGGAGGGGCGCCGCCGTGGCCAGCAGGGCGATGACGAACCACACCGCGCTTCGGGCAGTCATCCTCACGCTCCTTCCTCCTGCTTCGGTTCATCGATGCGGGTTCATCTGCGGGCCGGTACGGCCCCAGCGGAGTTTCACGGACGTGATACCCAATAAGGCGGCGCCCGTCAACGGTGCTATCCAGCAGGAGCGCGAGTCGGCCGGGACGTCTGGGAGGTCCGGTACATCAACGCCCCCGTCCTCAGGGGGTTCCGGAGACAGATATGGATTTCCGTTGAATACTGAACGCCCCCAGAGGTGCTGCGAGAATGAGCCTCTCCCCCGCTGCGTTTCAGACTTGAATCCCCACTCAAGTATATGGGGCGGGTGGTCGCTCGCGTGCCGCCCTATCCGTCTGCGGAGAACCGCGAGTTCCACGAGGTCAACCCGACCTGCTCGTACGTGGTCGAGGCGTACGCCGGCGCCCTCGACGCCGCCGGCCGCACCGCCGAGGCGGAGCAGCAGAGGAAGACCCTGGCGGAGTTGAAGGGCAAGTAAGGCAGATATGTCTTGCGAAGGGGCATTATCTCGGCCAATCCTCCCTCCGGCCTGTCGAAACACGGCGTGTACCAGCCTCGGCTTATCAAGCCTGAGGCTCTTCTCGGACATCTTTGGCCTTCGGCTTACGATCCGGTTTTCGTAACCTTGTTCCGATAAAACACTTACGATTCAAGCACTTGTCACGCAGGGCCTTACGGTGATCACCATGCCGGCCACGGTGACTATGTTGCGCACCAGATTCGAACCGTTTTCGCTATAAGGCTCGCATTGACATGGAGGAATCCGCCGCCGATGCCATCGACTTGCTTGAAACACAGCGTCGCGGGCACCGTCCCCGGTGGACCAAGCGAAAAACCAGCCACCGAAGACGGGGAGAACGGCTTGAAAGGGTTGCCAGCGGGGCCAGACGCAGGGCCTTGGGCGGGATCATGACCGAGTTCTGGCTCCGGTTGAACAACGTCGCCACAATCGCCAGTTCGTCGCCGAACCGGACGGACGGAGACTTCGCTGACACCTCAATGCGCAAGGCTCGCGGCTGCTCGTCCAAGGGCGGCCGCCGGCAGCCATCATGTGACTACCGACGAGGCCGACCAGTTCCTGCCCGGTGAGGCCGACCTGTACGTCGAGTATCACGGGGCGCCGGAAAGATCCGTCGCGGTCCGGGTGGCGGGCGACTCCATGGCCCCGGACGGCTACGCCAATGGGGACATCATCATCGCCGCTCCAGACGGCGCCCAGCCGGGCGAGGTGGCGGTCATCGTGTACGAGGATCCCGATACCGGGGCATGGCTGCCTCGGCTCAAACGCTATCACCCCCAGGGCCAGACGGTGGAACTGCGGTCGAGCAACCCGGCCTACCGCTCGGTGCACGTCCCGCGTGAAAAAGTGCTGCACGTCCTAGCAGGCCGCTAAAGAATGCGACCTGAGGCCGTAGAGTCTCTTTTCATCGAGCGATTGATGGTGCTTGCGAACGTTATGTCGGCCGATCGGA
>CAYTJE010000043.1:0-17910 GCA_964437855.1 uncultured Anaerolineales bacterium
CCTCGGCCTTGGGTTCCTCGGTCTCGGCCTCGTCGGCCTTGGCCTCCTGAGCCTTGGCCTCCTGAGCCTTGGCGTCTTCGGCCTTGGCGTCCTGGGCCTCGGTTTCCTCTTTGGGTTTGGGTTTGCGGCGTTCGGAGACGGTGGCGGTGTCCTCGGCGCCCTTGCCGCCGCCCTTGCCGCGCCCACGTCCGCCGCCGGGTCCGCGTCCGGGTCCGCGTCCGGGTCCGCCCCGGCCGCCGCCTTTGCCTTTCCCTTTGCCGACCCGTTCGGGGGGGGTCTGCTGGGTGACGCGGGGTTTGGCGGTGGGATGGAGGTCGGTGGAGGCCTTTCGGCGGCGTTTGGGGGCGGGGGCCTTCTTATCGGCGGCCTCGGCCTCCTGGGCGGCCTTTTCGGCGTCCCAGGCGTACTTGCGCTGGAACTTCTCGACCCGGCCGGCCGTGTCCACGTACCGCTGCTGGCCCGTGAAGAACGGGTGGCAGGCCGAGCAGACCTCGACCGTCAGGTCGCCTCGCGTGGAGCGGGTGGTGAAGGTGTTCCCGCAGCCGCAGGTTACCTTGGCCTCTTTGTAGTCGGGATGGATGTCCTGCTTCATGCGTCACCTCATAACAGACGGCACGGCGAGATTCCTCGGCTCGTCGCGGCTCGCCGGGACTCGCTCGGAATGACCTGACGCGGCCCATCCCCTGGGCCGAGCCCGCCGGGAAAGGGTTCCATTATACGCGCGCCGCGGAGGGATGCAAGCGCGGGTTCGGGCCGTGGTGGCGGGGTGGGTCTCCGTACCCACCGCGCTCGGCCTGGGGCGCGGCGGGTGCGGAGACCCGCCGCGCAAAAAGCCACGGTAGTCGCCATCCTACAGAAACACGAGCGGCAGGCTGGCGGCCGTGACCAGGAGCCCGCCGATGGCGAACGGCAGGGCGGGTTCGGCCGCCATCAGGGGGCCCGCGGTCGCCATCCCGACGGCGAAGCCCAGGACCATGACGGCCTTGGTCCGGGCCACGTCCGCCCCGCGGTGGTCGGGCCGGCTGTAGGTCTGGATGTACCGCTCGTGGATGGGGAGCCAGATGGCCGTCCCCAGCAGGTCGTGGCCCGCCCACAGCAGCGTGACCAGGAGGAACGAGCCGGTGAGCCAGTCGGCCAGGGCGGGTCCGGCCAGGATGACGCCCTGGAGGGCCATCGTGCCGACGTAGAGCCCCTTCAGGCGGCGGCGGAGGAGCGGGGCGATCAGGACCATCGGCAGGCCCATCAGCACCCGGTGGCCCACCGCGATGAGGCTGATCAGGGCGAACTGGCCCCCCCGGCCGCCGGCCGTCCACACCGCCGCCAGGCCCGGCCAGGCGCCGTCGAGCCAGGCGTCGAACGCCGCCAGGTCCGCCGACCACGGGCCGTCCAACTGCCGGCGAAAGTAGAGCGTCCACAGGCCGTGGCTGACGCCGAAGCCCGACCCCGCCAGGAACCCCGCCGCCATGATCAGGTACAACTTCGGGTGCAGGTCGAGCGTGAAGACGCTGCGGAGCGTCAGTCGGGCGGTCGGCGCGGCCGGCGTCGGATGATCGCGTTCCCGGAACAGCAGGAGGAACACCCCCGCGCCGGCGGCGACGGCCAGGCCGCTCAGCAGGAACACCCCGCCGTACGACAGGACCGCCCCCGCCCCCACGCCGACGAACCCGACCGCCAGAAACCCCAGGGCCTGGCTGCACGTGCCCATGCCGGCCAGTTGCCCGAACCGGCGGGTGAACCGCTCGACCGGCACCGACTCGTAGAGGAGCACGCCGCGAAGCGTCTTCGTCAGCGAGGCCGTCGCGTGCCACACCGTCTTCAGGACGGTCAGGGCGGCCACGTGCCGGAACACCGGCGTGAGGGCGGTGGCGGCGGCCAGGACGAACAGGTTCCCGCCGTAGATGCCCTTCCGCCCCAGGAGGTCGGTCAGCCGGCCGCCGTAGATGACGATGAAGAAGTTGGCGGCCGCCCCGGCCGCCAGCACCAACCCGATCGCCTCCAGCCGCACCGACACGTCGTCCAGGTACAGCGGCAGGGCCAGGTCGTACACGCCGAAGGCCAGACCGAACAGGCCGCTCGCGATAATCAGGGCCAGGATGTTGCGCCGCACACGGGTCTCCGGCCAGAAGGTCGCGCTGCATTATACCGGCCGCGACGGGCGGGGAAAGGCCGACCCTGCCACCGGCGATGGCAGGCCCCGGGGCCGGGGCCATCAAGGACCGGCCGGATTCCATGCCCCCGCGTTTGACTTTCGCCGTTTTTCGCGTACAGTATACGTATAGGAGGCAGGTTTCGCCGGGTGCGGGCCCGGAGGGGCCTCGAAGGCGGGTGCCGAGGCATCCGCCCGACGGCTCGGCGAAGCGGGGACAGACGGCCGGGGGCCCCAGCGGAACCCGGACCCACGGACGAGACTGACACAAGGGCGACGTCGGAGGGATGTGCCCTTCCGAGGTCGCCCTCTTGTTTATTGAGGCCGGTAGAACCAATGTAACAGGCAGGGGGCCACGGTTTGCTTGTCAAACCGTGTGCCGAGCCGGGCAACACGGATTGCGAGCAATCCGTGGCACCCGCGAATGCTGAAGGCCGCGACATTAGGTTCGCCGGCCTCAATAATCCGAACCGGCCGCACGGTCCAAGGGGGGCCGACGGCCGACGCGTGCTCGTGTCGCAACGGGGGACGCCCGCCTACCGGTGGGGGTCCCCCGTGTCTTTGGAACCGACATCTCGCCGCCGGAGAGGGGTAATGCCCAGACTAACCCGACCCATCTTGCCGTGCCGACCGTCCGTCTGGTTGGCGGTCGCGGTGGCCGCCCTGGCGTGGCCGGTCCCGGCCCCGGCCCAGGCGCCCGGTCCGTTCGGATCCCTCTGGGACAAGACGCTTCTGGAGGGCGACCGCAGCGGCCAGGCCACCTACACCATCGACCCGAACGACGTCCTGGAGGCCCGCACGTCGGTCGAAACCAACGTGCCGGCGGTCTTCGGCGGCATGGACGTGAACGCCTTCCTCGGCGCCAACACATACTACAACGCCGGCGTGACCGGCCAGGGGACCGTCTCCACGGTCATCGACGCCGGCCACATGTGGGGCGGGACGGGCAGCCACGAGACCCTGGGCCAGGTCATCACCTACGTCAAGGGCGACGACGCCGCCGCCGAGACCGACCGGCACGCCACCTGGGTCGGCATGCTCATCGGCGGCCAGTCCCCCGCCGGCGGGTACGATTCCATCCGGAGCGGCATCGCCTTCGGCACCGACCTGCGGTCCGGCGCCGTCGCCACCGAATGGCTCGGCACACGATACAGCCAGTCGTTCAGCCTCAGCGCCGGGTCGCTGGTCGGCACGTTCAACGGGGCGTTCGGCTGCGCCGACGTCGTCAGCGTCAGTTGGGGGTTCACGGACCCGGCCGGCGAGGACCCCGTGACCGTGGCCCTGGACGGCTTCGCCTGCCGCGACCCCGGCACGGCGTTCGTGACGGCCGCCGGGAACGGCGGACCGGCCGCGAACTCCGTGACCTCGCCGGCCGCCGGCGCCAACGTCATCACCGTCGGCGCGGTGGGCGGGGCGAACGACTACGACACGGTCGCCACCTTCAGCAGCCGCGGACCCCAGGACTACGCCGACCCCGTCACGGGGACCGTCCCGGGCGCCCGGGCCGCGGTGGACCTGGTGGCGCCCGGCGAGTCGCTGGTCTCGGCCTATTACGGCGGGGAGACGGGCGGGAACGGCCCGTCGCTGTCCGGACCGGCCAGCGGCCCGGCGGGCGGGCCGAACACCTACTCCACGGGCCTGGCCGGCACGAGTTTCGCCGCCCCCCTGGTGGCCGGCGGCGTCGCCCTCCTCCACAGCGCCGCCACCTCGGCCGGATGGGGACCCGAGGCCCGCGACGGCCGCGTCGTCAAGGCCATCCTTCTGAACGCCGCCGACAAACTCCCCGGCTGGGACAACGGCCAGGCCACCGTCGGCGGACTGACCACGACCACCCAGTCGCTCGACCGGGCCCAGGGGGCCGGCCGGCTGAACCTCGACCGCGCCGGCGACCAGCAACTCGGCGGGACCACGGACGTGCCCGGCCTCGGCGGCGGGACCGTCCTGGCCACCGGGTGGGACTACGGCCAGATCGCCGAGGGCCAGACCCGCGACTTCGCCATCACCGATTCCATCGGCTCCGACCTGACCCTGGCGGTCACCCTCTGCTGGTTCCGCGACCGCGAGGTCGATATCCAGGCCATGACCAGCACCGACGCCGCCCTGGCCGACCTGGACCTGGAAATCTGGGACGCCTCGTTCACGACCCTCCTGGCCACCTCCTACAGCGTCTATAACAACGTCGAGCACCTGTACTGGGACGTGCCGGCCGACGGGGCCTACGGCCTCCGCGTGCGGTACACCCAGCAGGTGTTCGGGACGCCGGGGACCGAGACGTACGGCCTGGCGTGGATGGCGGTGCCGGAGCCGGCCACGCTGGCCCTGCTCGCCTTGGGAATGGCCGGCCTGTGGCGGACCCGCCGCCGGCGGTCGAGCCGTTGACCCTTGCCTGGGTAGCGCGGCGGGTCTCGGCATACGCCTCCGTATGGACGCACCCGCCGCGCAGACACTTTTCAGGACTTATCTCGGACCGCTCAGCACGACAACGCCACAAGGCCGTCTTGCTTGGCTTTGATGTTCAGCCCGAAGGGCTCCACGACCGGCGGCTCGTGGCGTAGTCGTATTAACCGACCACGTGGGCCCCCTTCCCCGCTTGCCACCGAATATCCGCCCCCGCCGACCGTCCAGACGGGCGTCCCCCGCGCCGGCCGCCACGAGCCGGGCGCTTCGCGGCCGATAAGCCGCTTTCCGGGGGCCTCCGGGGCGTTTGCAGTTGACATGATGCGGCCGGCCGGGTAGGGTAGTCATCGAGAAAGTCCCGTGCGATCGAGGTGTGCCATGGGGGTGGTTGGGTTGTGTCAGGGCAAGACGCTGCGCCTGGCTCATCTCGTCGCGGCGGCGGGTTTGGGCCTGATCCTGGCGGCCGGCCCGGTGCGGGCGGCCGTCAGCACCACCGCCGAGGGCACCGACGCCGAACTGGCCCGCCTGCGGGATTTCCTGACCGGCTCCGACCGCACCTTCTCGACCCGCCGCGACGCCGCCCAGGTCCTCATGGAGAAGGACACCCCCGAGGCCCGGGCCGTCCTCCTGGAGGTCCTGGCCCCGCCCACCCTGCCCGAGGCCGCCCGCGCCGTCCTGGAGGTGCTGGCCTCCCGGGACGCGGCCGACCCGGCCCTGGTGGACCCCCTCTTTGCGCTCCTCGAGAGCGACGACGCCGACCTCCGCCACGCCGCCGCCACGGCCTTCGGCGCCTACCAGGGCAAGGCGAAGGTCCTGGACGGCCTGAAGGCCCTGGCCGAGGGCACCTCGACCGGGGTCGAGGCGCGTCTGGCGGCCGTCGAGGCCCTGGGCTACCTCCCCGACAAACGCGCCATCGCCACGCTGGTGGCCCTGACGGGCGCCTCGTCCGAGCCGGTGGCGGCGGCCGCCGCCGACGCCCTCGCCGAGATGACCGGCCGGACCGACCTGCCCCCCACCGCCGAGGCCTGGCAGGGCTGGTGGCAGGGACGCCGCGACGAGCCCGAATCCCGCCTCCTGGCCGGTCTCCTCCGCCGGTTCCGCGCCCGCCTCCAACGCCGCACCGCCCAGCACGAGGCCGTGCGGAAGCGGCTGGTGGAGCACCTGACCACCCTCTATGACGCCGCCGACACCAAGGCCAAGGGGACCCTGGCCCGCGAGCACCTGGCCGACGCCGTCCCGGCGGTCCGGGCCCTCGGGGCCCGCCAGGCCGCTCGCGTGGCGTCCTCGGCACTGGCGGCCGCCAACGGCACCGGCCGGAAGGCGTATCAGGACCTCGTCTCGGCCCTGCCCAGCCACATCGACGATGCCTCGGCCCAGGTCCGCGCCGCCGTCGCCACCGCCCTGGCCGCCTGGCAGGAAACCGACGCCGGCCCCGCCCTGCTGGCCCGCCTCGGGGATGAGACGGACCCGGCGGCGCGGGCGGCCCTGGCGGCCGCCCTCGGCGACCTCCGCGTGGCCGAGGCCGTCCCGCGCCTGGTCGCGATGCTCGAGTCGCCGACCCAGGAGGCGGTGGTGGCGGCCGCCGGCGCCCTCGGCCAGATCGGCGACCGCGCCGACGGGCACCTCGACGCCGTCAAGCCGGCCCTGGAGACGCTGGGCCGGCTCGCCCGGACGGCGGGCCCGGCGGCGGTCCGGGAGGCGGCGTGCCTGGCGCTGGCGAAGATCGCGCCGCCCTCGGCCGAGGCCATCCTGGCGGCCGCCCTCGACGATCCCCAGCCCTCCGTCCGCTACAGCGCCGCCCGCGGCATCGGGAACCTCGACCCGGTGGGCACCGAGACGGTCGCCGCCCTGGCCGGCCGACTCCAGGACAAGAACAAGGGCGTCCGCCAGGCGGTGGCGGCGGCGCTGGCCCATCTGGGCGGCGACCAGGCCGCCGCCCAGATGGCCGAACGACTCAAGCCCGGCGTCGAGACCGACCCGGGCGTCCGCAACGCCCTCTGGGACGCCATCCGGACCCTGGCCGACGCCTCCTCCCCCGACCGGGCCGCCGCGCTGGGCGACGTCTTCTTCGCGCGCGGCGGCCCCGACCAGCCCGACGACATGCAGCGAGCCGCCGAACTGTACCAGGTGGCGCTGTCGAAGATCCTGGCCGCCCAGCGCGGCGGCCAGCAGGCCGTCACCCTGTACGAGAAACTCGTCGACGCCTACATCGCCGCCGGCACGCCCGACCGGGCCGTGCCGACGCTCCGCCAACTGATCGTCCTGACCCCCGCCGAGAACGCGGCCCGCCTGCGGGAACTGAACCGGCAACTGGGGCTGATCCTGCTCGCCAAGGACCCGTGCGCCGACAGCATCCCGCCGCTGACCGCCGCCATGAAGGCCGCCGACGACGACGCCCGCAACAGCATCCTCGACGCCGTCCGCGACCGGGCCCAGGCCCTGCTGAAGGCCAAGAAGGCCGTCGGCGCCCTCGACCTGCTGACCGCCCTGAAGCAGGCCCGGCCGGACTGGGGCGGCACGGACCGGGCCGCCGCCCTGAAGGCCGCCCACGCCGAGGCCGCCGAGGCCGCCCTGGCCGCCGTCCTGCCGAAACTGAGCGGCCCGGAGGAGCAGGCGGCCGCCGCCGCCGCCACCCTCGGGAAGATCGGCGCCCCCGCCGCGGGGCCGCTCCTGGACCTCCTCGAAACCGCCGCCAAAGAGAAACAGGACGCCCTCCAGGCACGCGTCCTGGCGGTCCTGGAGAGCGTGACCGGGCGGACCGATCACGGCTACGACCCCGAGGCGCCGCTGGCGGACCGCCTCCAGCACATCGAGGCGTGGCGCAAGAGGCTGTAGGCGGCTGCGTTGCCGCGCGGCGGCCTTCGGCATACGCCTCCGTATGGACCAGGCCGCCGCGAGCCATACACCGCAATTCCCTCTCCCCCGGTGGGAGAGGGCAGGGTGAGGGGGGAAAGGTGCCAGGCACCTTTGAACGTCGTTACAGGTGCCTGGCACCATTCACGGCATTCACCCTCACCCCATCCCTCTCCCATCAAGGGAGAGGGGGTTATGAAAGAGCCGCTGAGCCAAGGACAGGCCGGTACGCGGGTCCCGCGGCCGGAACCGTCCAGGGAGCCATCATGGCCAAACACTACGTCGGCATCGACCTGGGGGGGACGAACCTGAAACTCGGCCTCGTCTCGGCCGAGGGCGAGGTGCTCCGGCGTTTCTCGACGTCCACCGAGGCCCCCCGCGGCCCGGAGCACGTCATCGGCCGCATGGCCGACGCCGTCGGCCAACTCGCCGGCGACGCCGGCCTGGAACTCGCCGACATCGCGGCCGTGGGCCTCGGCGTGCCCGGCCTGGTCGACACCGAGGCCGGCGTGGTCCACTTTGCGCCGAACCTGGCGGGGTGGACGGCCATCCCCGTCCGCGACCCGCTCCAGGACGCCCTCGGGTGCACCGTCGTGGCGGAGAACGACGCGAACTCGGCGGCCTACGGCGAATTCCGCGTCGGCGCCGCCCGCGACGTCCAGAGCATGGTCATCCTGACGCTCGGCACGGGCGTGGGGGGCGGCATCGTCCAGCACGGCCGGCTCGTCCGCGGCGCCACCGACACCGCCGCCGAACTCGGCCACCTCATTATCCGCCACGGCGGGCGGCTGTGCGGCTGCGGCAACCGGGGATGCCTGGAGGCCTACGCCTCGGCCACGGCGGTCGTGGCACGGTACCGCGAGGAGGCCGTCGTCTCCGACCTCGCGGGCAAGGCCGACCTGGAGTGCAAAGACGTGTTCGAGGCGGCCGATGCCGGCGACCGACCCGCCGCCCGCATCGTCCGCGAGACCGCCGAGTTCCTGGCCGTCGGCATCACCAACCTCCTGCACGCCCTGAACCCGGAGATGGTCGTGCTGACCGGCGGGATGGCCGGCGCGGGCGAGCCGTTCGTCAGCCAGGTTCGCCGGGCCGTCGAGGACCTGGCCTTCGACCAGGCCCTCGCGGGGTGCCGGATCCGGGCCAGCACGCTCGGCGGCGACGCCGGCATCATCGGGTCGGCCCTGGCGGCCGAGGCCCTCGACCGGACCGGCCAACTGGCCTGAGCCGCCGGCCTGGGTATCGGCTTGCAGCGCGGCGGGGCTCCCGGCCCGCCGCGCTACTATCCGAACTGAAAATGCTCTAGGCCGCCGCCACTCTCGACACGGGTTCGGGCGTGGGCGTGGTGGCCTGGTCCATACGGAGGCGTATGCCGAGGCCCACCGCGCGGAATCGTTTGCAGGGCCGCTCAGAACCGCCTTTGGCGTTCGGCCAGGAAGTGGCAGAGGGCCGTGTCGAACGGCGTGGCGGTGGTCAGGGCCACGAAGTCGCCGCCCAGGTCCCGCACCCCCCGCTCGTAGCCCGCCGTGAAGGCCCGCAGCCGCTCGGTGTACGCCGACCGGATGTGGTCGGCGTCGGTCCGGACGCGGCGGCCCGTCTCGGGGTCCTCCAGGACCACGGGGCCCGACAGGTCGAGGGTCCGTTCGGCGGCGTCGAGCACCTGGAAGACGACCAGGTCGTGGCCGCGGTAGGCCAGGTGGTCCAGGGCCTCGAGGACGGCCCGGCGGTCGTCGAGGAGGTCCGAGAGGAGCAGGATAAGGCTCCGCCGACGGATGCGGCGGGCCAGGGCGTGCAGGCCGGGCGCCAGGGCGGTCCGGCCCTCGGCGCCGGCGCCGGCGAGTTCCGCCAGGACCCGCACGAGGTGCCGGCGGCCGGTCTTCGGCCGCAGGAGGCGCGAAAGGTCCGACCCCACCAGCCCCAGGCCCACGGCGTCGCGCTGGTGGGCGAGCAGGTAGCCGAACGCCGCCGACAGGGCGGTGGCGTACTCCCGCTTCGTCATGGCCGACCCCGACCCCGCGAAGGCCATGCTCCCGCTCGTGTCCATCACGACGTACGCCTCCAGGTTGGTCTCGGCGTGGAAGGTCTTGACGTAGAGGCGGTCGGTCTTGGCCCAGGCGGTCCAGTCGAGCCGCTTCACGTCGTCGCCGGGCACGTACTTGCGGTGCTCGCTGAACTCCAGGCTGAAGCCCCGGTACGGCGAGGTGTGCAGGCCCGCCCAGAAACCCTCGATGATGAACCTCGCGCGCAGGTCCAGCCGGCGGACCTTCCGGGCGACCTCCGGCAGCAGGTAGGTTTCGGGTTTGACCATGGCGTGTTAGCGGTGCGCGGCGGGTCTCCGCAGGCGCCGCGCTATACTCGGCGTTCGATTCCGCCGCGCCACTGCCTTTGGGCTGCGCGGTGCCCAGTCTTGGGCACCGCGCGGTGGGCAAGACTGCCCACCGCGCTTTGCCGTGGCGCGGCGGGTGCGGAGACCCGCCGCGCAAACAATGAGCGGCGCTACCTCGCCCCCGCGCCGACGGGGGTCTCGGCGTAACGCCGGACCGGCGGTTCGGGCACGGCCTCCAGGAGCCGGCCGATGACGGCGACGGCGTCCAGCCCCTCGGCCTCGGCGGCGAAGTTCGTCGCCACGCGGTGCCTCAGGACCGGGACGGCGGCCGCCCGGATGTCGTCGGCGGCGACGGCGGCGCGGCCGGCCATGGCCGCCAGGGCCTTGCCGGCCAGGATCAGGTGCTGGCCGGCCCGCGGGCCCGCACCCCAGTCGACCATCTCGCGCACCAGGGCCGGGGCCGACGCGTCGGTGGGCCGGGTCGCGCGGACCAGTTTCGTGGCATAAGCCACGACGTACCGGGAGACGGGCACCGCCAGGACGGCCCGCTGGAGGTCGCGGAGGGCGTCGGCGTCCAGGACGCGGGCGAGGGCCTCGCCGGCCGTCCCCGCCGGGGCCATCAGGATGCGTTCCTCGTCCGCCGCCGCCGGGTACCCCACGTGGATGGCCAGCAGGAACCGGTCGAGTTGGGCCTCCGGCAGGGGGTACGTGCCCTCCTGCTCGATGGGGTTCTGCGTGGCGATGACGAAGAACGGGTCCGGCAGGGCGTAGGTCTGCTGGCCCACGGTCACCTGGCGTTCCTGCATGGCTTCGAGGAGGGCGGCCTGCGTCTTGGGCGGGGCCCGGTTGACCTCGTCGGCCAGGACGATGTTGGCGAAGACGGGCCCGCGGACGAAGCGGAACGACCGCCGGCCGTCCGGCGCCTGGTCCACCACGTCGGTGCCGGTGATGTCGGAGGGCATGAGGTCGGGCGTGAACTGGATCCGCTTGAACCCCAGGTCCAGCGCCGCCGCCAGGCTCCGGACCATGAGGGTCTTGGCCAGGCCCGGCACGCCCACCAGCAGGCAGTGGCCGCCCGTGAACACGGTCGCGAGCATCTGGTCGATCGTGTCGCGTTGGCCGATGATGCGCCGGCCGATCTCGGCCACGAGCCGGTCGCGGACCCGTTTAAACGCGTCGAGTTGCTGGTCGAAATCCATCTCGTTTCCGTTCGTCCCTGAAGGTATCATGGTGATGCGCGGCGGGCCCGCCTTCGGCGGGTCCATCTTCGCACCCGCCGCGGCGATCGCGTTGTTCGAGCCCGCCGCGGAAGCGGCGGGTCATCCCTATCCGCCGTGGCACGTGCCACGACCGGTCGAGATGACCGGCTGCTCCCGCAGCCGGCTCGAACGGCAACGGCGCCGCCGCCGGCTCGAACCGCAACGGCGCCGCCGCGGCGCCGGCGCCTTCGGCGACGCCGTTTGCCGTGAAGCCCGCCGTCGCGGGTGGTCGATACTGCCCGCATGAGCCGGCGAGTCGGGAGTCTCACCCACCATGTCCAGGCCGCGTGCCCACGTTCCGGTCGCCTCCGGGCGGCCGTCGGCCCTTGTCTTATCGGCGGTTTTAGCGGGTCTGGTTAGCGCTTTTCCGCCCGCGGCGGCCGCCGACGAGCCCGTGACGGGCGCCCAGGTCCGGGCGGCCATCCTCCGGGCGGTCGACGCCCTGAAACAGGCCCAGACCGCGGACGGCACCTGGCCGGACTACGCCCAGGCGGGCGGCGTCACCGCCCTTGCCACCTACGCCCTGCTGGAGGCCGGCGTCTCGCCGACCGACGACGGCCTGGCCCGGGCCATCGCGGACGTCCGCCGACGGGAGCACCACAGCACGTACGTCGTCTCGCTGAAGATCCTGGCCCTGGCCACGGCCGACGCCAAACGGTACGCCAAGGAGATCCGGTCGGCGGCCGATTGGCTCGTGGCCCGGCAGACGGCGTCAGGGGGGTGGGGCTACGGCCCGCCGCCGGCGGCGGCCCTGGCGGAGGCGAAGGCCGGCCCTCCTACAGCGACGGGTCCCACGAACGGGGCGCTGGAGCGTGCCCGGACCGAGGCCGACCTCCGCCGGCAGTACGAGCGGCCGGACGCCTCGAACTCGCAGTTCGCCCTGCTGGCCCTGGCGGAGGCCGACCGCGCGGGCGCCGCGGTGCCCCGGTCGGTCTGGGCCAAGGCCGACCGCCGCTTCCGCGCCATCCAACTGGCCGGCGGCGGGTGGAGTTACCTCTACGAGGACCCCGACCCGGACGACGCCTACGGCAGCCTTACGGCGGCGGTGACGGCCGGCCTGGTCCTGTGCCACGAGCGCCTGGCCGACCACGAGCCGCCGGAGACCTCCGCCGACCGTCTCCGCGCCATCGAGGGCGGCCTCGGCTGGCTGGCCGAGCACTATACCCTGGACGAGAACCCGAACCACGGGCTGGCCTGGTACTACTTCTGGCTCTACAGCCTGGAGCGGCTGGGGGTGATCGCCGGACGCCGGACCCTCGGCGATCACGACTGGTTCCGCGAGGGGACGGACCTGCTGGTCCGCGGCCAGCGGGCCGACGGCCGGTGGACCCGGCGCCTCTACAACGACGCCCTGTGCCTGCTGTTCCTGGCCAAGGGATACGAGCCGCTGCTCGTTCAACGGCTCCGGTGGCCGGGGCCGTGGCGGCGCGATCCGCGGGACCTGAACCACCTGGTCGCGTTCCTGGGGAAGCGGGTGGGCGGCGACCCGGTGGCCTGGCGGACCGTGGACGCCGCCGCTCCCCTGAAGGCGTACCTGGCGGCGCCGATCCTGCACGTGACCGGCCGGGGACCGCTCCGGATGCCGGCCGGGGCCGAGGCCAGGCTCCGGGACTACGTTCGCCAGGGCGGGCTGGTCCTGGTGGACCCGGCCGAGGGCGACGAGGCGCTGGCGGCCAGCGTGGGCCGGCTCCTGGCCGAGGCGTTTCCGGAGGCCGCGTTCCGCCCCCTTCCGGCCGACCATCCGCTGGCCCGGGCCGCGCATCGGGTGGACCCGCGGGCGCTGGGCCTGGAGGCGATGCCGGTCGGGTGCCGCGCGGGCGCCGTCCTGGCCCGGAAGCCCCTGGCCGAGCGATGGGCGTCGGCCGACCCGGCCCGCGCCGGCGCCGCCCTCCGCTTCGGCGAGAACCTGGCCCGCTACGCCACGGGCGGCCAGGCGCTGCCGGGGCGCCTCGACGAGGCCCGTGTCCTGACGATGCCGGAGACCGAGCCGCCCGCCCGCGGGGCCCTGCGCGTCGGCCAAATCCAGCACGACGGCGATTGGCGGCCGCGCCCGTTCGCCCTGCCGCGCCTCCTGAAGCACCTGGCCAAGCGCTCCGGTGTCAAGGTCCATGCCGTGCCGACCCCGGTCCGCCTGGATAAGGCGGACCTGTCGGGGTTCCCGGTTCTGTACCTGACGGGGCATTACACGTTCCGGCTGTCGGCGGCGGAGCGGCGGGCGCTGCGGGGCTACCTGGACCGCGGCGGGTTTCTCTGGGCCCACGCGTGCTGCGGCCGGCGGGCATTCGAGGCGGCGCTGCGCGGCCTGGTGGCGGAGATGTTCCCGGGGACCCACCTGGAGCGGCTGCCGGCCGACCATCCGCTCTACAGCGGTCGGCCCGGGACGGGTCCAGACGGCGGAGTGGGCGAGCCCATCCGGTCGGTCGTCTACGCCGAGGCCGTCCGGGCCGAGACGCCGGACCTCTCCGAACCGGTGCTCTACGGCCTGGAGCGGGGCGGGCACCTGGTGCTCGTCTTCAGCCCGTACGGCCTGGCGGACGGCCTGGACGGGCTGAGGACGTACGGGGCGCGGACGGTGGCGCCGGCGGATGCCCGCCGGCTGGCCGGCAACATCCTCCTCCATGCCCTGGCGGAGCCGTAAGGCGAGTACTCCCGGATTGTGTTTGCTTCTGAAACAGGGGAATTCGTACAATGGTGCGGCATCAGCGGCGACAGTCTTGCTTGCGGGGGCGCTCTTGCTGCACAAAGCCAAAGAGAACTCGGAAGTCGCCAATTTGCTTATGGGGTGGGGGCATCCAGACGGTGCAGCGAACCGGTTGTATTATGCCATGTACCATGCCGGGTGGGCTTTTCTCGTTGACCGCGGACGCATGGTACCGGCTCAGCGTGGCAGGCGATATTTCAGACACGACCAGATGGGTGAGTTACTGAACGCCGAGGGGTTCGCGGGGCTTCTGGGACTCCCGACGGATTGGGGCGTGAACTGGGAGCATCTGCGTAATCTGCGAGTGAAGGCAGACTACTTTCGTGACAGCGTTCGATTGGAAGACTTGGATGATGAACTTGTGGACTTCGTTTCATCTATTATACGCGAGGTGGGTAGGTTATAACGACGCGTTCGCTGAGAGGCATTTATGGACCAGCGCTTGAGAGACTGCTTGCGGGATGTCTGTTCCCTTGTGGAGCGCCGGTTTCCCAGCGCAATGTGTGCGTTCGAAGGATTTGCGCAAGATCGAATGCCAACGGAGGATGAAGATGCGGTGATCGAAGTTTTCTTCGCGCCTGTTCGCTCGGGTAGGGAAATTGCACGTGCAACCCACGAGAAACTGAGGGAGATTTGGAGGACGTACAGAGTGTCGGTGGCGGTTGTGGCGCACTATCCGGACGACACGTTGCACTATTACGCCGATGACGTGCTTGCCCTTTGGAGGCTGCGTGGGCTTGCCTCTTTTCTCGACGCGAGCGGTTTTGGCGAAACAGCGACCGGCAACGAAGGCGTGACCGCTGCAGCGTCATCGGTCAGTTCCAACTCGCAGGCTTCTATTACAGCCTATTCTATACGCTCCTTGCCTGCATCCACGTATCAGGAGGGCGACACGGCCCCGTGGTGTGAAGCGAGCATGGCGGAGGTTCACTGTGCCTGACAATAGTATCCTGACCACGCCTCGGCTTGAAGCATTCGTTATGGCGGAAGACATCCGCTTCGAGAAGAATGGACAGACCACCCTCGTCGGTGTTCTGGGAGACCGAATCTTCAGCAAGACATGGCCCTTTCGACCGGCGAAGACGTGCTTTCACGTTCGCGTTCGCGGCTTGGAGGGGGAAGTAGAGCACCATCTCAGGTTATGGCGGGAAGATTCCGAACCCCCCTTGGCCGAATTGAATGGACGAAGCGAGAACGCAGGCAGAGTCGTTAGTCTGTTCAACTATTTCGTGGGGCCGGGTCTTGCTTTTGACGAGCCTGGTGGCTATCGGGCTGTCTTTTCGCTGAAGAGCGAATCCGGCACGTTGTTCAAGGCGGAATACCGCTTCTGCATCGTGAACCCTAATACTGAAGAGTTGTATGTCAAGTGCGAGACGTGCAAGACGACTTTTGCGAGCGGCGTCGTCGCCAAGAGTGCCGAGCAATTCAAAGAGTCTCAAACGCGATGTCCCGTGTGCGGAACGGCCAACCGTTTGAGCGGGGAAACAGCATTTCACCTTCCGAATCCTGCCGGAACCTGCGCCACCGAGACATGATGCCCAGATAGCCATCCTCCTGTACGCCCTGGCGGAGCCGTAGCCATGTCGCGCCGCCGGCAGGACTATCCGATGGAGATCTTCGACGAGCCCACGGCCCCTTCGCCGGAGGACGAGGAGGCGGCCGCGCCCCGGCGGCTGGCGAACTGGGCGCTGGCCTGCGGGCTGGCGGGGGTGGTCCTGCCGGTGCTCGGCCTGGCGCCGGCCCTGTGGGCCGTCGGGTGCGGGTGGCGGGCGCTGCGGCTGCTCTCGGGCGAGTCCACCCACTCGGCCGACACTGAGTCGTCCCGCTCCACCGGCACCGAGCCGACCCCCTCCGCCGACGCCGCCCCCTCGCTGTGGGCGCTGCTCACCCTGCACGAGGGGCGGTTGGGCGTCTATTTCTCCGGGCGGCGCGGGCGGGCCCTGGTGGGGTTTGCCCTGGGCATCGGGGGCCTCGGCATCCAGGGCGGGGTGGTGTACCTGGCGTTTCGATATTGGATTTGAGGCCGCCTCGGGCCGCGTGCTATAGTCGCCGGGCACCGTGTGGGAGGCCGGCCCGTGGTCGAGGCCCGCAGCCGCATCACCGCCAGCCGCGTGTTCGTCCTGGCCGCCGTCCTGGTCGGCCTGGTCCTGCTGCTGACCGCTTACAGCGGCGTCAACTTCAAGACGGGGGCCCTGCAGTGGCCCTATTTTCTGAGCAGCAACAACGTCATCGACGTGCTCGGCTCGTGCGCCATCAACCTGATCCTGGCGGTCGGCATGACGTTCGTCATCATCGGCGGCGGGATCGACCTGTCGGTCGGCCGCCTCATCGCCGTGACCAACGTGGTGCTGGTGGTGGTGGCCAACGCCACCGGCTCGCTGGCGGCGGGCGTGGCCGCGGGCCTGGCGGCGGGCCTGGCGGCCGGGCTCTTCAACGGGGCCGTCAGCGTCCGCTGGCGCATCCCGTCGTTCATCGTGACGCTCGGCATGATGATGGTGGCCCGGGGCGTGGCCATGGTGGTGGCGGGTGGCACGACCGTCGGCTCGGTGTTCCAAACGCCCGTGTGGACCCAGCAACTGCTGCCCATCGCCATCAGCCTGGCGGTGGCCCTGGCCGGCCACGTCCTGCTGACGCGGACGGTCTTCGGCCGGCACGTCTTTGCGGTGGGCGGCAACGCCGAGACGGCCCGCCTGTGCGGCATCCGGGTGGGACGGGTGCGCGTGGCCACGTTCCTGCTGAGCGGCCTTTGCACCGGCCTGGCCGGCCTGGTATTCTGGATACGCGGCGGCACGGGCGACCCGCTGGCCGGCGACGGCCTGGAACTGTATGCCATCGCCGCCGTCATCGTGGGCGGGACGAGCCTGGCGGGTGGCCGGGGCAGCGTCGTCGGCACGCTGCTGGGGGCCCTGATCATGGGCGTCCTGGCCTACGGCCTGCTCTTCATGCGGGTGCCGACGACCTGGCGGTGGATCGTGATCGGCTCGGTCGTCATCGCGACGGTCCTGGCCGACCGCCTCAAACGCCGCGAGTAGGCTCTGTGCCGCCGCGCGGCGGGAGGCTCGGTACTGTCGCTAAAGGAGAGGCTCATGCCACGTTCCATGCTCATCGTGCTCGCCCTGGGGACCGCCCTGGCCCTGGCCGGCTGCGCCGGCGACGGCGAAACCGAGGGTCAGGGCGGCCGGCGCATCGCCCTCATCTACAAGGCGACCACCAACCCGTTCTTCCAGGCCATGGAACGCGGGGCACGCGAGAAGGCCGACGAACTCGGCGTCGACCTCGAGGTGGCCGGCATCGAGTCCGAGAGCGACGCCGACAAGCAGGCCGACCTCGTCCGCATCATGGTCAACCGGCAGGTCGACGCCCTCGTCATCGCGCCGGCCTCGAGCCGGGGCATCGTGACGCCGCTGCTGAGGGCCCACGAGAACGGCATCCCGGTCGTCAACATCGACAACCGCATCAATACCGAAGAGGCCGCCAAGCAGGGCCTGGACGTGGCCACCTTCATCGGGCCGGACAACTTCGAGGGCGCCAGGAAGGTGGCCGCCTGCGCGTGCAGCCTCATCAAGAAGCGCCTCGGGGAGGGCGAGACCGGCCGGGTGCTCCTCCTGCGCGGCATCGACGGCGTGGAGAACGCCGAGGCCCGCCGCCGCGGCTTCGAGGCCGCCGTCAAGGAGGCCGGCCTCGAAATCGCCGACAGCCAGTCCGCCGAGTGGGACACCGCCAAGGCGCAGACGGCCGCCAGCGCCATGCTGGCCGCCAACCCCGACGTGCACGGCATCCTGTGCGCGAACGACAAGATGGCCCTGGGGGCGATCGCCGCCGTCAAGGCCCGCGGCAAAATCGGCGAGATCGTCATCGTGGGATACGATAATATCGACCTGGCCCGCGAGGCGATGGCCCGAGGCGAGATGCACGCCACCATCGAGCAGAACCCCGCCATGATGGGCGCGATGGGCGTCGAGGCGGCCCTGAAGGCCCTCCAGGGCCAGGACCTGCCCGAGGTCACGCCCGTCCCCACGCAACTCATTACGCCGGAGGACGTGACGGCGAAGTAGCGGCGACGAACGAGCCGCCATCGTGAGATGGCGGGTACGCCCGACGGCGGGTACGAAGGCCCGCGTGCTCACGCCCGCGTGCTCGTTCTGCTCGCGCGCCGGCCTCGCGCCGCCCTTCGCCGGTACCCGCGATCTTACGATCGCGGCTCGGCCGCGTGCAAGCCGCGCCGGGGCTC
>CAYTJE010000044.1:0-17837 GCA_964437855.1 uncultured Anaerolineales bacterium
TCCATCGCCACCAGGCTCACCAGGTGCATCATGTGGTTCTGGACCATGTCGCGCAGGGCGCCGGACGCATCGTAGGTGGCGCCTCGCGTGCCCACGCCCTCCTGCTCCGCCACGGTCACCTGGACGTGGTCGATGGCGTTCTGGTTCCACAGCGGGTCGAAGATGCTGTTGGCGAACCGCAGGACCAATAGGTTCTGAACCGTCTCCTTGCCCAGGTAATGGTCGATGCGGAAGACCTGGCCCTCGGCGAAGGCCCGGCGGACCTGGTCCGTGAGGGCGCGGGCGCCGGCAAGGCTGTGGCCGAACGGCTTCTCGATGATGACGCGGGCCCAGGGCCCGCCGGCCCCGCCGTCGGCCCGGGCCAGGCCCGAGGCCTCGAGACTCCGGACCACGTCCCCGAACGTGTCCGGCGGGGTGGCCAGGTAGAAGAGACGATTGGGGGGAAGGGCGCCCTCGCCGGCGCCGCCGGCCAGCCGCTCGCCCAGCGCCTGAAAATCCGCCGGGGCGTCGTACCGGCCGGAGACGTAAGTCAGGCGGGAGGCGAAGTCGGACCACGCGGCCGTCTCCACCGGGCCGCCGCGCGAGAACGTGTCCACGCCCTCCTGCAGGCGCCGGCGCCAGGCCTCATCGGTCATCGGCGACCGCGCGTAGCCGACGACGGCGAAGTCGGGCGGCAAATGGCCGTCGCGCCACAGGTCGTAGATGGACGGGACGACCTTCCGCCACGTCAGGTCGCCGGACGCCCCGAAGATGACCAGCGTAAACGGCGCCGGCGTGGGGGGAGCCGCCGGGTCGGTGGGTGGGATGTGGGGCGCCTCGGCCATGTCAGCCCTTCTTCGTCGAGGCGGCGCCGGGGCTGTGGCCGGTCAGGACGACCTCGGTCGGCTCCGGCCGGAGCAGGGCGTCCGGGTCGGCCAGGGCGGCGCCGAGGCGGCAGGCCTCGCCCATGGCGGTGACGTCGTCGCGCACGGCCCCGGCCGCATCCACACTCCGTACCAGCAGGTTCGCCGCGTATGCCATCTCCAGGACGTCCAGCCAGTACCGCATGACCAGTCGGATCCCGTCGAACATGCGGTCCACCGTCGAGCCGCCGACGGCGATGACCAGAGCCCGCCGGTCGCGCGGCCCGTTGGCAAACAGCGGCTGCTTCAGCCGGTACTTGCGCGACCACAGGCTCTGGCACCGGTCGATGAGGGCCTTGCCCTGGGCCGCCACCCCCATGAAATGGACGGGCGTGGCGAAGACCAGCCGGTCGACCGCCAGCAGGTTCGCCAGCAGCGGCCGGAAATCGTCCTGGACGGCGCACTCGCCCGTCCGGGCGCACTCTTCGCAGGCCCGGCAGGGGGCCACCTGGAGGTCCCGCAGGCGGACGTGCTCGGTGGCGGCGCCGTCGGTCTCGGCGCCGCGGAGCGCCTCGGCCAGCAGGGCGTCGGAGTTGCTGCGGTCCCGCGGACTCGTCGAAATACCGAGGACGTGGAGTGTCATGGATGGCTCCCGCGTATGATAACTCCGTCAAAGGGCTCGTCCGCGCGGCGCCGCGAGTAGCGCGGTCCGTACGGACCGCGCTCGGACCGGCCTGCGCGGCGGGTACGTCCATACGGAGGCGTATGCCGAGACCCGCCGCGCAGAACGGATGCCGCCCGAAACGTACGACCGCGCCTTACGTCACATCGCACGCGGCGGCCAGGACCAGGTCGTAGTCCGGCTCGTCCGTGATCTCCTCGACCAACTGCCTATACCGGAGAACGCCGCCGGAGTCCACCACGAAAACGGCCCGCGCCAGCAGCCGCAGTTCCTTGATGAGGACGCCCCAGACCCGGCCGAAGGCGGCGTCGCGGTGGTCGCTGGCGGTGATCACGTGCTGGATGCCGGCCGCCCCGCACCACCGCTTCTGGGCAAACGGCAGGTCCATGCTCACGGTCAGGACCCGGACGCTGCCGCCCAACTTCCCCGCCTCCTCGTTGAAGCGGCGGGTCTCGGTGTCGCACACGGAGGTGTCGAGCGAGGGCACGCTGGCCACGATCAGCGGCTGGCCGCGGAAGGATGCCACCTCCACGGGCTCGAGGTCGTTGCCGAGGAGCGTGGCGTCGGGGACGGCCTCGCCCACCTCCGGCAACTCGCCGACCAGCGTCAGGGGATTTCCTTGGAACGTGACGGCGGCGTCGTGCTCGGTCATGGGCTTTTCCTTTCAGGCAGCGGTTGTGCAGTCTTCGTTTCCGCCAGCGTTTCCCGGGCCGCCCGGCGGATGCGCGGAATCAGCCGGACGCTCACGCTCACGGTCTCCAGGCCGATCTCCAGGAGCCGGCCCAGGTAGGCGGGCTCGGCCGCCAGTTCCCCGCACAGGGCGATGGGCACGCCGGCCTCCCGGGCGGCACGGACGAGGTTGCCCAGCACCTGCCAGAGGACCGGCTGGTCGGGCATGTAGTCCTCCGCCACGTGGACGTTGTTGCGGTCCACGGCAAAGAGGTACTGGAGGAGGTCGTTGGAGCCGATGGAGGCGAAGTCGGCCTCGGCCAGCAGCGCCTCGGCCTCCAGCGCCGCCGAGGGCACCTCGAACATCGGCCCGTGTTCCATGCGGCCGGCCTCCAGGCCCCGGGTCGCCTCCTCGAACACCTCGCGGGCCCGGCGGAACTGGGCCACGCCCGTCACCATCGGATACATCACCTGGACGGGACCGTGGCGGGAGGCCCGGGCCAGGGCGCGGGCCTGCGTCGTCAGCAGGTCCGGCCGTTGCAGCAGATACCGCAGACCGCGGAGGCCCAGCGACGGGTTCTCCTCCTCCGGGAACTCGAACAGGGGGGACGGCTTGTCGCCTCCCAGGTCGAGCAGGCGGAAGGCGACCGGTCGGCCCGCCATCGCCCGGACGACCCGGCTGTACCGGTCCGCCTGCTCCCCCTCGGTGAGCAGGCGGCCGGCCGCAAAGAATTCCATCTCCGTCCGGTACAGGCCCACGCCCTCGGCCTGGTGTCGGCGGGCGATCTCGACCTCCTCGGCCAGGCTGATGTTGGCCAGCACGCGGAGCCCTTCGACGGGCCCCTCCGGCGCGGCCGCCTCGGCCGGGGCCTGGACCGCGGCGCGGGTCTCGTCGCTGGGCCAGACGACGACCTCGCCCGCGTCGCCGTTAAGCAGCACCTCCGTGCCGCAGGCCACCAGGTCGTGGATGTGCGGGATACCGCTGGCGGCCGGGATGCCCAGCCCGCGGGCCAGGATGGCCGCGTGCGAGGTCGGGCCGCCGCGCGCCGTGACCAGGCCGCGGATATCCGCCTCGGCCAGTTCCAGCGCCACCGAGGGGGCAAGTTCCTCGGTGACCACGATCCGCCCTTTGCCGCGCTGGCAGTGCGGCTCGTTCTCGCAGGCGAACGCCGAGGTCGTCTGGACCAGTTGACCCAGCAGCCGGCGCTTCAGTTCGCCCAGGTCGCTGGCCCGCTCGCTCTGATACGCGTTGTCGAGTGCCTGGAGACGGCTTTCGTAAGACTCGAAGGTCTGCTTGACGGCCGTCTCGGCATTGCGGCCCTGGTCGATGATGTCGGTCAGTTGTTCCTGGAGGGCGGGGTCCTCCAGGAGCATCCGCTGGACGGAGAAGATCTCGGCCTCGGCCGGGCCGACCCGCTCGCGGACCACCTCCTTCAGGCCCTCCAGCCGGCCGGCGACCGCCGAGAGGGCATCCCGCAGCCGCCCCCGTTCCTGCTCCTTGGCTTCGCCCGACACGCGGTACTCCGGGATGTTCTCGTGCAGCGCCTGCCGGAACAGGCAGACCCTCGCCAGGGCCACACCGGGGCTGACGGCCAGGCCGCGGAACCGCGTCTCGCCCGTTCGACTGGTCAGTCGTTTGGCCATGGGGTCCTCACGCTGTCGGGGCGCGGCGGGTGGACCGGCGCCGGCCCGCCCCGGGTCGTTGCTCTGACCATAGTAGGTCTGCCCCGCACACCGGGTCAAGGCCGGCGGCAATTGGGATACGGCAAGAGGGATGGCGCGGCCGGTACGGACCGCGCCCCATGACAAATAGTACTACTACGCCGCTTCCCGCGCGGCCCGTACGGGCCGCGCAGAAGCAAGAAGACCGTTTTCGGCGCGGTGGGTCAGTCCATACGGAGGCGTGTGCCGAGACATACCGCGCAAAACGCCAACTTATTAAGCCAAGTAGAAGTAATGTCCGGGGTGTCATTCTGAGGAGGCCGTACGGCCGACGAAGAATCTCGCCTTGTCGCCGTTTTTAACGACCACAGCCACGGCGAGATTCTTCGGCCCCGCCCATACAGGTCCGTACCGGACAAGCGGGGCCTCAGAATGACATCCCATGACATGAGGACATTACTTTTACCGGACTCAATAGCGTAGTAGGATTAGGACTACAACGCTAACTCGAGCGCGGTGGGTGCCCAGACCCACCGCGCCAAATGCCGACTTAGCGTAGTAGGATTAGGACGCCGCCCCAAGGCTCTCCAGCAGCGTCAGGAGCCGCGGCACGAACAGGACCGCCCCGACGACCAGGGCCCCGAGAGCCGCCATCAGCACCGCCGCCGCCGCGATGTCTTTCGCGATCTTGACCACCGGGTGCCGTTCCGGCTCGATGCCGTCCGCCAGCACCTCCAGCCCGGTGTTGAAGGTCTCGGCCACCCAGACGAGCACGATGGCCAGGACCAGGTCGGCCCACTCGCCGGTCGTCAGCGGTTCGACCCGCAGGTGGAGCGCCGCCGCCAGCACCAGCGCCAGGACGGTCGCCACCGCGTGGAGCCAGGCGTTGTGCTGGCTTCGCAGGACCAGGCCGATGCCCTTCGCCGCGTGGCGGAAACTCCGCATCCGGCCCACCACGGTGAAGGGGGAGGTATACGGCACCTCGGTCGTCAGCCGGGGCGTCTCCCGCCGCGGCCGCCCGCTATCGTCCCGACGGGATTCGGACGGAGCGGGGTCGGGCCGGTCCGTTCGGTTCCCGTCGGAATCGGCCCCCCCGGGGGCCGCTTTCGGGTCCGGCTTGGTCACGTGGCGGCCTCCTCGGGCGCCGAGAGGTCCTGAAGCCGTCGCTCCATCTCGGCCCGCTTCGCCGGGGGCAGGTCGTCCTCGGCCAGGATGCGCCGGACGCCGTCGGCGAACATCGGCCGCGCGAACGCGCTCGTGAACGTCCGGTCCGGACGCGCCTCCAGCATCTTCAGGAAGCCCTTGAACTCATCGAAATATGAGCCGTAAATGTGGAAACTGTCGGCCACGTGCAGGTACTCGCCGGGCGCGGCGCCCACCTCGTCCGCCACCTGCCGCTGCAACTCCGTGAACGCGTACATATTCATGAACGCCGCTTTGAACGCATCGTTCGAGCGGATGTGGACCACGAGGTTGAGGCGCGGCTCGCCCTCCGGGTCCTCCGGCGTCTCCACACGGAACCAGGTGCGCTGGAGGCACGCCGGGTCGGCGATGCCCAGGTCCTGCCACGCCTGCCAGGTCACCGCCTGGGCCCGGCGGGTGTGCGGCGTCTCCCGGAGCATCCGGACGGCCTCGGCCACCTGGTCGATGGGGTCCGCCACGCCCGGCACCCGGTAGGCGCGCAGCCGCTCGTGATACGTGTACTCCCACTTGCCCTCGTCGGGGGCGATCCAGTGGTCGTGCACCCCGTGGAGCACCTCCGCCCGGTACACCTCCAGGTCCTCCAAGCCCCCGGGAAACGCCTTGTGGATGCGCGGCTCGGCGAACGGCTCGGTCACGTGGACGAGGCAGGCGACGTCGCGGCTCTCGGGGTCGCCCGGTTTGTCGTACTGTGTTTTGAAGCGGGCGCCCTCGTCCCAGGTGCGGCGGACGGCT
Source organism: uncultured Anaerolineales bacterium (assembly GCA_964437855.1). Taxonomy (GTDB): domain Bacteria; phylum Planctomycetota; class Phycisphaerae; order FEN-1346; family FEN-1346; genus BS750m-G62. The sequence continues at coordinate 5,791 of CAYTJE010000044.1, forward strand.
GTTTCCCATCCCTCCGGCAGCGTGCGGGCGATGACGTGAACGGACTTCATCGTCTCTCCGAATCCGTGTGTTCGTGCGGACGGCCCGCGCCGAGGCGGCGTTTCATCCCCTCTGCTATGAGGCCGCCGGTCAAGATGGTTTTGGCCGTCGTTGCTTCTGGGGCTGGGTGCGGTCCATGGTGTGAGCTCCGTCTCCCCTGGCGGGAGAGGGGGTGACCGAACGGCCTCTTGACGGGGCCGATTGTAGAGGCGCCTTGCCCGCCGGGCAAGCCCAATCGCGCGGCGGCAGTCGAGCGGGTGTGTGGGTACCTTCTCTGGCGAAATCGACCCTGCGCGTAGCGCCGGGGTTTATCCCCGGCGTTTGCCTTGGCTGTAGGGTGGGTCCTTGTCGGAGCGCAGCGGGGACCCGTAGGGGCACCCCACGTTCTTTCTAGAGTATCAAAATCGCTGCCCGAGCATACGCCTTCGCCGCCGGAAATCGATGTTCTAGTGTATATTGCCTCCCGTCCATACGGGGGCAAAAAGCGATCAAAAACGATCAATTCCGATCAAAAAACGAAAAAAGTCGAAAAAAGCCAAAAGTTTCGCCTTACCCATCTTACCATCTGCGTGACAAATCGGCCCTGGCGCTCGAAAAATGGCGATTCGGACCCTAAAAAGCGCGCAAAACCGGGTTCCGGCCCAGGCCCATTTTCTCAGAATGTATACGCGAGTGGGTTCGGTTGGCTTGCCGCGAACGATAGTGAGCGGGTATTACAGCGCCGCTGACTGGCGCGGGCGGCTGGTGGTGCATGACCCCGCCTCCTCTACTCAACAATGTCTTGGGGCGGGTGCACGTCCAACCGGACCGTCGCCGGCGTCTCGGCAACCGGGTGTGTCGCCTGCCGGCCGTACACCTCCACCTCCACGTAGTGGTTCTGGTCGTTGTCGATGTTGCCCGCGGAGTAGAGCCGCACGTACCGGCCGCGGACCCCGCCCGTCTCGATGACCCGGCCGCGGTAATCCTCCACGTACTCCATGTCCCGGCCCACGCCGAGGCCCGACGAGTTGTCGAAATCGTTGTTGAACACCGTCCGCACGTTGCGGCGGAACTGCGGGTCGTCGGAGACCTGGACGACCACGTCGTGGTACACGCGGGTCGTGGCGGGGTAGTGCCAAAGGGCGATGGCGTGGATGTCGGCGTGTTGCTCCAGGTCGATCTGGACCCACTGCCGGCCCGGGCCGAGTTCCACGTACTCATCGTCCAGTCCCTGCTTCCGGCCGTCGGTCACGTAGCGGAGGCGGCCGATGATCGGAAAGGGGTCGCTGCTGGTGACCGGTTTGTCGAGGGCGAGGTTCCGCGTGCCCGCGGGAACGAAGACGGCCGGCCGCTGCTCCAGCGTAAACGGCTCGATGTGCGGGCCCGTCGGGATGGCCCGCGGCGTGCAGGTGTAGGTCGGGTCCGGCAGGGTGAACGGCACCTGCCGCGGCGTGCCGAAGGCCGTGGGTGCCGAGGGACCGTGTCCGGGCGGTGAGGGCGCCACGCCGCCGTCGTGGAGCAGGGCCCAGCCGATGCCGACGGCCAGGACCACCGCCGCGGCGGCCCCGACGTACGACCACGGGCGCACCAGTCGGCGCCGGGCGGCCCGGGCGGCCGCCAGTTCCGTCACCAGGTCGGCCCGCAGCCGCTCGACGAACGCCTCCCGCGGCGGCGGCGCGCCGTAGGCGCCGAGCAGGCCGGCCACCTCGTCGTGTTCGTTCGGCTCGGTCATCGTGTGGGACTCCACGTTTGGCGTTCGTATGGCGCGGCGGGTCTCCGTACCCGCCGCGCCCGTTCAGGGCCTCGCGCGGTCGGTGCAGAGACCGACCGCGCTACATCCCGCCGGCTACCGGACCTCCGCGTTCATATGTCTCGCGGAACGCCTTCCGCGCCCGGTACAGGATGGTCTCGGCGGCCTTCTCGGTCCGGTCCAGGCGTCGGGCGATCTCGCGGACGCTCAGGTGATCCAGGTATTTCCATTCCAGGGCCATCCGCTGCGGCTCCGGGAGCGTGTCGAGCACCTCGGCCACGCGGGCCCGCGTCTCGGCCGCCTCCAGCGGGGCGGCGGGGTTGGCGTCGCGGCCGGTGGCCGGTCCATGCGGTTCCCTTCGGGATTGGTCGGGAGGGACCTCCAGGCCCGTCCGGACACGGGCGCGCCGGCGGTGGACGTCGCCCACTTTATGCCGGGCGATGCCGATGAGCCAGCCCGCCAGGCTGCCGCCCTCGGGCTTCAGGCGGCCGATTCGCCGGACGGCCGCCAGGAACGTCTCGCTGACCACATCCTCGGCAGCGCCGGCGTCGCCGAACAGGCGGGCGAAGGCGTACCGCCAGACGGACGGCAGGTACCGCCGGTAAAGCGTGTCCAGCGCCGCGGCGTCGCCCGCCTGGACGGCTCGAATGAGATCGGCATCGGTCACCGGGCCGCTCGCCTCCCTTGTTGGGGTTCGGCGGTTCTGCCGCCCGTCGGCCCTGCCATCATAATCTCGCGCGGGGCGGACAAATCACGCAGAAATTCCGACCAGCCCGGCGGCCGTGAGCCCGTGGGGCTTGGGCATACGCCTGTGGGCCTATGCCTGGGATAACCCCCCGCGCTACGTGTAGGGTCGAATCCCGCCGAAAATGGTTGTTGCAGCCGGGCGTCGGACGGACGCGGAAAAATGCATTTGCGAAAGTGCCGGACCGGTGTGAGAATCTGTCGGGCCCGGTCGCGATCGCCTAAGGCGACTTTGTCAACTTCGCCATCATCCACAAAGGCCGTGGCGCGGTGCCCCGTCGTGGGCACCGCGCGGTGGGCAAGACGGCCCACCGCGCTAGAGTCGTTGTCGGTTGGTAAGAGTTGACTCGGTTGGTAAGAGTTGACTCGGTTGGTAAGAGTTGACAAAGTAGCCCTAAGGACTGGCGGTTGACGCGATCGCATGCGTGCTGGCGGTTGACGCGGTCCTCTACGGGCCGAAGGTTGACGCAATGGCCTGCGGGTTGGCGGCCGAGCGGACCGCCCGCGCGAGCGGCGCGCGAGGCGGGGGCGTGACCAGCCCGATACCAAACCGCCTGCGGCATCGGGCCGCGCGCAGCCCACTCCCTGCCCTCGTGCGATGTCTGGCGGCTGTGGAAATGACGTAAGCCTTTTTGCTATAAAGCCTTGGGCGAGTGGCGCAAGCGGCAGACGCTGGGGACTTAAAATCCCCTGTCCCATTGGGACGTGCGGGTTCGACTCCCGCCTCGCCCACCACGGTTACCACGCGCGTGTCGCACGCCTTGCCCGCCAAGCCTTCTGCGCCCCTGACGCTCTTTGGGCAGAGGGCATCTTAACCCTTCGGCAGCTTGAGCGGTCCGAGCCAAGTCCTGTAAAGTATGCGCGCGGCCGTATGGGCAGCAATTCGTGGGTTTTCGCGCGGTGGGTCAGTCCATACGGAGGCGGATGCCGCCCCCCATCGCGCGGAACATATATCGGGCCGCATAGCGTTGAGCGCGGCCCCGCCGCCGCGGTCAGAGAGCCGCAGCCAGGGTCCGGCCGGGGCCGGAGAGGTGGCCGAGGAGGACCACGACGGTGCCGGGCAGTGGCTGGTCGCCGAGAAGGGGCCGTGCCTCGGCCCGGAAGGTCCGCCAGGCCTCGCCGCCGGCCCGCCGGCCCGCCAGGGCCGTCAGGGCCACCCGGTCGGGTCCCCGCACGCCGCGGGGGCCGGTCATCATCAAGTCGGCCAGGGCCTCGGCGTCGGTCTCCTCGGCCGGGTTATGCAGCGCGGCGGCGTCGGCCAGCAGCCGCCAACTGTACTCGGCGATGGCGGCGAGGGTGCGGCCCTTATCACGGGCCGCCGTGAGTTTGTCGAGCAGGTCCTCCCGTGCGGGACCCGGGTGTCGGGCCCGTGTTCCAACTGTTGGACGTGGCCGGGGAGGAAGGGTTCCGGGTTTTGCGAACTTTCTCTGGACGGCGGTGCCGGAGGGGGATGAGATGGCCCCGTGGTGGGACCACGGACCTATCGGGCTTGCAAAAGCCGCGCGCCGGGGTACAATGTGCCGGGAACGGCAGCACGTTCAGAGTCCGAGGAGGCGAGACACCCATGTGGCGCAAGCATATGATGGCGATCCTGCTGGTCCTTGTGGTGAGCGGGTGGCTGGTCTGGGCCTTTGGGGCGTCGAAGCCGTCGGCGGACGATAACGCCGAACTGTTTCGGGAGGCCGACCGGTTCATCGAGATCCTCCGCCTGGTCCAGAAACAGTACGTCGAGGACGTTGACACGAAGGACCTGTTCCACGACGCGATCGACGGCATGCTGGGCGGCCTGGACCCGTTCTCCAACTACATCCCGGCCGAGGAGGTGGCGGAGTTCGACAAGGCCACCCGCGGGAAGTTCGGCGGTATCGGTATCCGGATCGGGATGCGGAAGGGGCTCCTGACGGTCATCAGCCCGCTGGAAGGGACGCCGGCCTACCGGGCGGGCGTGATGGCGGGCGACATGATTATCGAGATCGAAGGGGAGAGCACCGACGGCATGCGCCTGGACGAGGCCGTCAAGGTCCTGACGGGCGACCCGGGGACGAAGGTCACGCTGACGGTCCGCCACGTGACGGGCGAGGTGGAGAAGATTACCATCAAGCGGGCGATGATCGAGGTGCCGACGGTCAAGGGCGTCCGCCGCGACGAGAACAACGACTGGGTCTACATGATCGACGAGGCGAAGAAGATCGGGTACGTCCGGGTGGCGAGTTTCGTGGAGAACTCCGTGCCGGACCTGCGCGAGGCGATCGAGCAGATGCGCGCCGACGGCATGAAGGCCCTGATCCTGGACCTGCGTTTCGACCCGGGCGGCATCCTGAAGACGGCGGTGGAGATGACGGACCTGTTTATCCGCGAGGGCGTCATCGTCCGGACCAAGGGCCGCAGCACGCCGCCCTGGGAGGCCACCGCCACCGAGGAGGACACCCTGCCGCACTTCCCCATGGTGGTTCTGGTGAACCAGTACAGCGCGAGCGCGAGCGAGATCGTGTCCGGGGCGCTTCAGGACCATCACCGGGCCATCCTGATCGGCGAGCGGACGTTCGGGAAGGGGAGCGTCCAGAACGTGATCCCCCTGAAGGGCGAAAAGTCGCGCCTGAAACTGACCACCAGCAAGTACTACCTGCCCAGCGGCCGGTGCATCCATCGCGAGGAGGACATGACCGAGGACGACGAGTGGGGCGTGACGCCCGACATCGTCGTGAGCATGACCCCCCAGGAGTACGTGGCCCTGATCACGGCCCGGCAGGAGGGCGAGGTGATCCAGCAGATGCCCGACGCGGACCAGGACACCCGGCCCGATGCGGGCCGGGGGACCGAGCCGGCCCCGCCCGAAGGGCCGGGCGGCCCGGGGGCCGAACCGGAGCCGTCCGTGCCCCTGCCCGGCTCCGAGGTGCCCGGCACCCGCGCGCCCGGCACGGAAGGGGCCGATGCCGAGACGGCGGCGGAGCCGTTCGTCGACCGTCAACTCCAGCGGGCCATCGACGTGCTCCGAAGTATCGAGGTGGTGGAGAAGTACCTCAAGGCGGCCTGAGCCGCAAGGGTCACGCGCCTTTCTCTCTTGCGGCGGGTGCTGTGCCGTCCGCGCCGTGACCGATTGTCTGATCATTCTGATCATGGCCTTTCCCGCGCGCGGCCGGCGGCCGTCCCCACCGTGAGTTCCCCGGCCGTGTTTGGGTTGGGGTTCGGACGTAAGGGTGACGTGGTCCTCCCCGCTCCCTTGGTTTGCCATCGGTACAGCCATGCGCATCCTCGGCATCGAGACCTCGTGCGACGAGACGTGTGCGGCCGTGGTGGAAGACGGCCGGCGGGTCCTCTCGAGCGTGGTGGCCTCCCAGGTGCCGCTGCACCGGAAGTACGGGGGCGTGGTGCCGGAGATCGCCTCCCGGGCCCACCTCGAGGCGCTGGTGCCGGTGGTGGATGAGGCGCTGGAGGGGGCCGGCGTCGGCCTCGGCGACGTGGAGGCCGTGGCGGTGGTACACCGACCCGGCCTGATCGGGTCGCTGCTGTTGGGTCTGACGGCGGCCAAGACGCTGGCCTGGCTGCACGGTCGGCCGCTGGTCGGCATCGATCACGTCCGGAGCCATATCTACGCGGTCTGCCTCCAGCGGGAGACGCTCCCCTTTCCGTGCGTGGCGCTGATCGTGTCGGGCGGGCACACGAGCCTGTACCGTTGCGACGGTCCGCGCGAGCAGACCCTCCTGGGCGCGACCACCGACGACGCCGCCGGCGAGGCGTTCGACAAGGTGGCCGGCATTCTCGGCCTGCCGTATCCGGGTGGGCCGAGCATCGACGCGGCGGCCGAGCGGGGTTCGCCGCGGGCGGTGCACTTTTCCCGGCCGTGGCTGGACCGCGAGGCGTTCGATTTCAGTTTCAGCGGGGTCAAGACGGCCGTGCTGTACCACGTCCGGGGGCAGGGGGCCGGCGCCAAGCGCCGCCCGACCGACCTTTCAGAGCAGGAGGTGGCCGACGTGGCCGCCAGTTTCCAGGAATGCGTGGTCGACGTGCTGGTCGGCAAGACGATTCGCGCCGCCGACGCGTGCGGTCTGGACCGGGTGGTCGTGGGCGGCGGGGTGGCGGCGAACCGACGGCTTCGGAGTCGCCTGGCCCAGGCGGCCGAGGAGGCCGGCCTCGACCTCGTCCTGCCCGAGGGGCGGTTCTGCACCGACAACGCGGCCATGGTCGCGGGCCTGGCGTATCATCACGTCCTGGCCGGCCGGGTGGACGGCCTGGACCTCCAGGCGCGGGCGTAGTTCAGGACGTCGGGCGGCGGCCGCGGCGCGAACCGCGAATCCGTAAGACGCTTGCCGGATAAGGCTTGCCTGGTCCGGGGCTGCGCGTATAATCCGGCCTGCCGACGTGTCTAACCCGTCTTTGGGGCCGCGTTAACCGACAGGGTCGACCGCCACATGAGGACGCTTCCGAGCGATCGGGCGCCCGCCCCTCATTCTCGCTGGAAGATGGTCCGGAACCTGGTGGCGGTGTTCGTCCTCCTGTATCTCTTCCTGGGTGGGATGCGGGTGATGGGCCATGGGCTGAAGGCCCTCGGCAAGAACCCGGATTACGATGCGTCGGCGCCGGTGACGGTCGAGAACCGTCCCTATCGCGACGTCGTCTACGACATCTTCGCCTATGCCGACAACCCGCTGGTGGGCCTGTTTGTGGGGGTTCTGGCCACCAGCATTTTCCAGAGTTCCTCGTTCACCACGTCGTTCACGGTGGCGCTGGTGGTCACGACGCCGCTCCAGTTGCACCAGGCGGTGTACGTCGTGATGGGGGCCAATATCGGGACCAGCGTGACGAATGTCGGGGTGTCGTTCACGCACATTCGCCGGAGCACCGAGTTTGAACGGGCGTACGGGGCGGCCATTGTTCACGATTTTTTCAACGTGCTGTCGGTCCTTGTGTTGTGCCCGCTTGAGTGGGTGGTGTGGCGGGTTACCGGCTTTGGGTTGCTGGAACGCGCTTCAAGCGCGATGGCGCTGGCGCTGTATTCAGGGGCGCCCACCGGACGCCAGCCGACCAACTTCCTGAAGGAGGCCGTCAGGCCACTGGTCGAGGGTCTGGACTGGCTGTTCCAGGATGCCCTTGGGTTCGGCCACATGACCGCCAACGTGCTCCTGGCGGTCGTGGGGGCGATCGTGTTGTTTGCCTCGCTGGTCCTGATCACCCGGACCCTGCGAATCCTTGTGCTGCACCGGGTCGAACGGTTCTTCGACAAGGTCCTGTTCCGCAATGCGGCCACGGCGTACGTCGTGGGGTTGGGCCTGACATTCGTGGTTCAGTCGTCAAGCATTACGACGTCGCTGGCGGTTCCCCTGGTGGGGGCGGGTCTGCTGACCATCTACCAGGCGTTTCCGTACACGCTGGGGGCGAACCTGGGGACGACGTTCACGGCGCTGGTCGCGAGTTTCGCCACCAGTGCCGACACGCCCCAGCAGGCCGCCGTGGGCGTGGCCCTGGCGTTCAGCCACATGATGTTTAACGTGATCGGCGCCGGGTTCTGGTACCCGTTGCGGCGTGTGCCGATTGAGATGGCCCGCTGGTGGGCCCGGGTGGCCTCGGTGTCCAAGTATTATGCGGTCATCCATGTGTTTGTGTTTTTCTTTATCTTGCCGGCCCTCGTGATCCTGATCGAGTGGCTACGGCGCTGAGTGGTGAGGGTAGAACCATGCTGAAAGAACTGCTGGCGGCCTGGCGCGGCCGAGATGCCCTGGCGCAAATGTTCGAGGACTTCGACCAGATGCTGGAGGAGACGCACTGGATGTTCCAGCGGGCCGTCGAGGTCTTCTTCGGCCGCGTCGACTGGCAGGCGTTCCAGGACCCCCTGTACGAGCGGGACAAGAAGGTCAACAAGGCCGAACGGCGCATCCGCGCCCAGATCGTCAAGCATCTCACGCTCCAGCCGAAGACGAATCTGGCCGCCTGCCTCGTCCTGATGAGCGTCGTGAAGGACGCCGAACGCATCGGCGACTACTGCAAGAACATCTTCGAGGTGGGCAAGTTCTACACCCGCGAGTTCACCACGCGCCGATACATCGAACCGCTCGAACGCATGCGCCAGCAGGTGGAAGCCCTCTTTACCCAGACCCGGGAGGCGTTCAGCGAAAGCGACGTCGACCGGGCACGAGAGGCGCTCGAGCAATTCGGCGCGTTCAGCAAGGAGTGCGACGGCCTGATCCACGACCTGCTCCAGCAGCGCGACCACGTGCCCACGGACGAGGGCGTGGCCTACTCGCTCCTGGCCCGCCACATGAAACGCATCGGCGCCCACCTCTCGAACATCGCGACGGCGGTCGTCTCGCCCGTCCATCGGCTGGACTACGTGGACGAGTCCGGCCCGAACGGGATGTCGTGACCGCCGGGTGTGGACATCTCGCGGCGCGTCCTTATACTGACTATCGGCGGGTGGGCGCGGCGGCGTGTTGCAGGCCCGGCGGAGGGTGAGCGGCGATGGATCGGCCTCGACTCCTGGAACTGCTGGAATCGGTCCACGCGGGGCGGGTCTCGCCCCGCGAGGCCGCCGACCGCCTGCGCCATCTCCCGTTCGAGGACCTCGGCTTTGCCAAGATTGACCACCACCGCGCCCTGCGGTGCGGCTTCCCCGAGGTTGTCCTCTGCCAGGGGAAGACGGTCGGCCAGGTGGTGCGGATCGTCGAACGGCTCGTCGAGCGGAAGGGCCCCGTTCTGGCCACCCGCGCCGCGCCGGAGGTGTACGAGGCCGTCAAGGCGAACCATCCCCAGGCCGTTTACCACGAGGCCGCCCGGGCAATCGTGATTGCGGGCGAGCACAAGCCGGAACCCGCCGCCGGGACCGTGGCGGTCGTCTCGGCCGGCACCAGCGACCAGCCCGTGGCCGAGGAGGCCCGCGTCACCGCCGAGGTCATGGGCTGCCCTGTCCAGGCGTTCTACGACGTGGGCGTGGCCGGCCTGCACCGCCTGCTCGCCCACAGCGAGGCCATCAGCCGGGCGGCCGTGGTCGTCGTCGTGGCGGGTATGGAGGGCGCGCTGGCGAGCGTCGTGGGCGGAATGGTGGACGCGCCCGTTATCGCCGTGCCGACGAGTGTCGGGTACGGCGCCAGTTTCGGCGGCCTCGCGCCGCTGTTGACGATGCTGAACTCCTGCGCCGCCGGGGTGGGCGTCGTGAATATCGACAACGGATTCGGCGGCGGGTACCTGGCCGCCCTCGTCGCCCGTACGGCGGAACATAGTTAGCCGACGGGCTTGTCCCAGTACGGACCCGTAGGGGCCCGGCGCGGGCCGTTGAGCCAGCGCGGCGGGTCTCCGCACCCGCCGCGCTATAGTCGGAGAACCCCGATGAACCGCGTCACCCGCGTCCCCAAACCGCCGTCCCGTCCCACGGACGCCCACAAGGGCACCGCCGGCCTGGTGCTCGTCGTGGCCGGCAGCCGGGGCATGGCCGGGGCCGCCGCCCTGGTCGGAAACGCCGCCCTGCGGGCCGGGGCGGGGCTCGTGCGGATCGCCACGGCGGACGCCGCCCTCGACACGGTGGCGTGCCTGGCGCCGTGCTGCACGACGGCCCCTCTGCCGGACGACGGCGCGCACCTCTCGGTCGAGGCGGCCGAGCGCGTCCTCGCGCTTGCCGAAGGGCAGGACGCCCTGGCCGTCGGGCCCGGCCTCGGCCGGACCGACGGCGTGGGCGAGGTGGTCCGGGCGGTGCTGGCCCGCGTCCGAATTCCTGTGGTCCTTGACGCCGACGGCCTGAACGTGGTGGGGCCCGAGGCGCCGTCGCTGTTTGCCCAGTCGCCGCTGCCCATCGTCGTGACGCCGCACCCCGGCGAGGCGGCCCGGCTCCTGGGTGCGAGCACCCGCGAGGTCCAGGCCGACCGCGAGGCCGCCGCCGCCCGGCTTGCCGGGGGGGGCGAGGTCGCCGTCCTCAAAGGGGCCGGCACGGTCGTGACCGACGGCGACCGCCTCTACGTGAACGAGACGGGCAATCCCGGGATGGCCACCGCCGGCGCGGGCGACGTCCTGACGGGCATGATGACGGCGCTCCTGGCGGCCGGCATGGAACCCTTCGACGCGGCGGTCCTGGCGGCCTGGTCCCACGGCCGGGCAGGGGACCTGGCGGCCGAACGCCGGGGCATGCTCGGCCTGACGGCGTGGGACATCCTCGGTTGCGTTCCCGAGGCCCTTCGGCTATAATGGCCGGCCTTCAGCGGTACAGCGCTCTATCAGCGTATAGCGCGGTGGGTCTCCGTACCCACCGCGCTGATGGGCGTGCTTGACGGATCGCGGCGGGTACGGAGACCCGCCGCGCCGCAGAAGTCTTTTTAGCGCCGTGCGCGGCGGCTCAGGAGAGCCGCCGCGCGGGACGTGAGGGAGCGCGGACCGTACGGGCCGCGCACGAAACAGCCGCGCACGAAATTGCGATGTCGCGTCCGCCGCCCCCTTCGGGCGGTCACGCCACGATGGTTTGCAGGAGGTCAGGATGGCCAAGACGAAGCGGAAACGGAAGACCCCGGCCAGGAAGAAGTCCACCGGCAAGGCCGGCGTGAAGAGGGCCCGGACGAAGCCGAAACCCTCCGGCGGCAAGAAGAGTGCGCCGAAGGGCGTCAAGGCGCGGCTCACGAAGCAGGACAAACTCGGACTCCTTCGCCGCATGATGGAGATCCGCGGCTTCGAGGACAAGGTCTTCGAACTCCTCGCCCGCAACGTCCTCAAGGGCGCCAGCCACGTCTCCGCCGGCCAGGAGGCCGTGCCCGTGGGTGCGTGCTCGGCCATTACGGACCGGGATTACATCACCAGCACGCACCGCGGGCACGGGCACTGCCTGGCCATGGGCGGCGAACTGAACCGGATGATGGCGGAACTCTGCGGCAAGGCGACCGGCTACTGCAAGGGGCGCGGCGGATCCATGCACATCGCCGACGTCAAGAATCGCAACCTCGGCGCCACCGGCATCGTCGGCGGCAACCTTCCTGTGGCCACGGGCGCGGGCCTGGCCATCAAGATGCAGAAGAAGGATTCGGTCTGCCTCTGCTTCTTCGGCGACGGCGCCGCCAACGAGGGCACGTTCCACGAGTCGCTCAACATGGCCGGCAAGTGGCAATTGCCCGTCATCTACATCTGCGAGAACAACCAGTACGGCATGAGCGTCTCCATTGAGCGGGCCTGCGCGGATACGGACATCTGCGGCCGGGGACGCGTCTACGCGATGGCGGGGAACAAGGTTGACGGCCAGAAGGTGCTCGAGGTTCGCGATGCCGTCCTCGAGGCCGCCGAGCGAGCCCGTTCCGGCGGCGGACCCACCCTCATCGAGGCGGTCACCTACCGGTACCGCGGCCACAGCCGCAGCGACCCCCGCGCCTACCGTACGAAGGAAGAGGAGGCGTACTGGCACGAGCGCGACCCCATCACGTTGTTCAAGCAGGACCTCATCGAGGAGGGGACCCTGACCGAGGACGCCTTTGAGGCGCTCCAGAAAGAGGTGGACGCCGCCATTGCCGACGCCGAACAGTTCGCCGTCGAGGAGAGCCCGTACCCCGACCCGTCCGAGGTGCTCGACGACGTG